>CALEZD010000036.1 GCA_937928385.1 uncultured Bacteroidota bacterium | reverse complement strand
TTGGCCTCGTAGTACAATGGATAGTATAAGAGTTTCCGAAGCTCCAGATACAGGTTCGATTCCTGTCGAGGCTACTATTCTTTTTCAAACCTATTGGCAAGTGCTTGTTTTTTTCAATTACTAGCCCTATTTTTAAACGATTAAATAAAGATTCATGAATAAACAATTGACTTTATCTGCGGTTGTAGCCTTATCTCTACTTGTGCTGTCATCCTGTTATAAGACCCACGACTGTGTTTGTGACATAAAAACTGTTACCCAGGACACGAAGGATACTGTGAAGTCGAGTACAACGCACCATACCATAAAGGGTACGAAAGCCGACGCAAATGACGCATGCAAATACTATGAAACCGAGGAAGATTACCTGCAGCGCTATGCTATCATTTACCATTATTGCAGAATCGAAGAGGATTATGAAAAATAATCATACAACTATACTTTAACTTAGGGCTTCACATAACGTGGAGCCTTTTTGCTTCTGTATCCTATCTGAACTTTAACATTATACCTTCTTCTAAATACAGGTTTCACAAAGGCATTATATAACTTTGTCAGCGGTTATGAAATCATTTGAGGTTCCCGTTCATTATCGCAGCCCGCTGATTACGGCGATTAAGCAACAACGCAAGGCAGCGGATAAGATGAAGAAAGACTTTTCTCCTACCCGCTTGCAAATAGGCGACTTAAACATATTCCTGGCGCGGCACTTTGGTTTTTGCTATGGAGTGGAAAACGCCATTGAAATAGCATTCAGAGCTGTGGCGGAAAACCAGGGCAAACGTGTCTTCCTGCTGAGTGAAATGATACATAACCCCGGTGTAAATGCCGACCTGCAGAGCATGGGCGTACAATTTATGATGGACACCAAGGGAAATATGCTGATAGACTGGAACGAATTAACCAGCGAAGACATCGTCATTATACCCGCCTTTGGCACAACTATTGAGATTGAGCAGAAGTTGAAGGAAATCGGCATAGAACCATCTCATTACGAAACTACCTGCCCCTTTGTAGAGAAGGTATGGAACAGGGCTGAGAAAATAGGCACTGAGGGTTATACGATTGTGGTGCATGGCAAGCCCCGCCATGAAGAAACCCGGGCCACCTTCTCACACAGCAAGGTAAACGCTCCTACAGTAGTGGTAAAAGACATGGCGCAGGCTAAGCACCTTGCCAGGTACATTACCGGTGAATTGCCGGCAGAACAGTTTTATACTGATTTCAAATGGCAACATTCTGAAGGATTTGATGTAAGCAAAGACCTGCAACGCATAGGCGTGGTGAACCAAACCACCATGCTGGCCAGTGAAACACAGGGTATAGCCGACTACCTGAAACAGGTGATGATAGAACATTACCAGCTCTCCGCCGATAAGATTAGCGAACGCTTTGCGGATACAAGGGATACGCTCTGTTACGCCACTAACGACAACCAAAGCGCCGTACAAGGTATGCTGGAACAACCTGCTGACCTGGCCATAGTAATAGGTGGCTATAACAGCAGCAATACCTCTCACCTGGTAGAACTGTGCGAGGAGAAGCTACCCACCTACTTTGTAAAGAACGAAACATGCCTGCTGAACGAAAACAGCATCTCTCACTTCGACCTGCACAACCATTCTGAGAAAACAACGGGCAACTACCTGCCTGCTAAAAGGCCGCTGAATATCCTCATTACCTCAGGCGCCTCCTGTCCTGATGCGCTTGTAGAAGGTGTTGTCCATCGAATAGCAGAACTGACAGGCAACCTGCCCCAACTGGAGCAAGTGATGAGCGAGTGGACCGTTGCTTAAACCTGGAACACCCCTGTCTTAAATTCCTTCATTTCAGGATTGTGGTTGGCTGCGGCTATACCCTCGCTGATGACGCGGCGGGTATCTATGGGGTCGATGATGTCATCTACCCAGAGCCTTGCTGCGGCATAGTACGACGAAGTTTGTGAATTGTACTTGTCGGTAATATGCGACAGCAATTCCTGCTCTTTTTCAGGAGTTATTTCTTCTCCTTTTGCCTTCAGCGATGCTACCTGTATCTGTAATAATACCTTGGCTGCCTGCGCACCGCCCATTACTGCTATTTTGGCATTGGGCCATGCATATATAAAGCGCGGGTCGTAAGCCTTGCCGCACATGGCATAGTTGCCTGCGCCATAAGAGTTGCCTATTACGATGGTGATTTTAGGCACTACCGAATTGCTGACGGCATTCACCAGCTTGGCGCCGTCTTTGATGATACCCGAATGCTCGCTGCGGCTGCCTACCATAAAGCCGGTAACATCCTGCAGGAATACCAGGGGTATTTTCTTCTGGTTGCAATTCTGGATAAAACGGGCCGCCTTATCGGCACTGTCGTTGTATATCACGCCGCCTATCTGTATTTCGCCTTTGGTATTTTTTATCACGGTGCGCTGGTTGGCTACTATACCTACAGCCCAACCGTCGATACGGGCGTAGCCGCATACGATTGTTTTGCCGTAATCTTTTTTAAACTGGTCGAACTCGGAATTGTCTACCAGACGCTCTATCACTTCTACTACATCGTATTGCTTGCTATTGTCTACAGATACGAAGCCATATATCTCCTTAGGGTCTTTTTTAGGTTCTACAGGCTTTGCGCGGTCGAATCCTGCGCGGGGCTGTTCGCCCAGCTTGTCTATGATGCGCTTCACCTGGTCGAGACATTCCTGCTCTGTATCGAATTTATAGTCGGCAATGCCGCTGATCTCTGTATGTGTTTTAGCGCCGCCCAGGGTTTGTATGTCTGCATCCTCGCCAATGGCGGCCTTTACCAGGTAAGGCCCTGCCAGGAAGATAGAGCCGTTACCCTCCACCATCAGGGTTTCATCGCTCATGATAGGCAGGTACGCCCCACCCGCTACACAACTGCCCATAACGGCGGCTATCTGCGTGATGCCCATAGCGCTCATCTGCGCATTGTTGCGGAATATGCGGCCAAAGTGTTCTTTATCGGGGAAAATCTCATCCTGCATGGGCAGGTAAACGCCCGCACTGTCCACAATGTATATTACGGGCAGGTGGTTTTCCATGGCTATTTCCTGCAGGCGCAGGTTTTTCTTGCCTGTGATGGGAAACCATGCCCCCGCTTTCACTGTATTATCGTTGGCTACTATCACACATTGGCGGCCTTTTACATAACCCAGGCCCGCAACCGTGCCACCTGAAGGGCAGCCACCGTGCTCGGAGTACATATCCCAGCCCGCAAAAGAACCGATTTCAGTAAACACACTGCCTTTGTCAATAAGGTACTGTATCCGCTCACGGGGTGACATTTTGCCCCTTTCCTTATTTTTCTCAATGGCCTTTTTGCCCCCACCCAGGCTTACCTGCGCGTGGCGTTGCTTCATCTGGCTGACAGCCAGCTTCATTTCATCTTCGTTCTTATTGAATTCCAGGTTCATGCTCTTATGTTGTAAAACAGGGCAAATATAAGGGTTAAGTAATTAGTTGATATAGTTCTGAAAAGCTTCCTGTCCAAACATCTGCCTGCCCCGGGTATTGTACGGGGCAGGCAAATTTTATTTTTGTGATGCCTTTTATCCTGGAAATCTATTCATCCTGCAAATCCTGATCCAGACACCCTACCGCTTCAAATACAAATCAAAATAATCGGTTATCTTCTGCATCAGGTGTACACGGTCTTTGCCGCGTACGTTGTGCGGGTGGCCGGGGTACACGAAGTAGTCTATCTGCACACCTTCGTCCACCGATTTCCTGATGAGGTTGAGCGAGTGCTGCCATACCACTACATCATCGTCGGTACCGTGTATCACCAGCAGCTTGCCGTCCAGGTTCTTTACATAGTTCAGCAGGTTGTTGTTATCATAACCCGCCTTGTTCTTTTCGGGCGAATCCATATAACGCTCTGTGTACATGATTTCATACATCATCCAGTCAATCACCGGGCCGCCGGCTACACCTACTTTAAACACACCGGGGTGGCGCAGCATCAGCGATGTCGTCATAAACCCGCCATAGCTCCAGCCATGCACGCCCATGCGGTCAGCATCTACAAAAGCTAATGATTTCAGGTAGTTCACACCTTTTAACTGGTCCTGCATCTCTACCGTGCCCAGCTTGCCAAAAGTAGCCTGCTCGAATGCCAGCCCCCGGTTGCTGCTGCCGCGACCGTCCATAGTAAACACTACATAGCCGTGCTGCGCCAGGTACTCGTACCACAGGTTGCGGCTGGCGGGGTATGCGTTGCGTACCAACTGCACATGGGGGCCATTGTACAGGTAAACTATTACGGGGTATTTTTTATTGGGGTCAAAATTAGTGGGCAGCACCAGCCTGCCATACAACGGTGTGCCGTCGTCAGCTTTCAGTTCTACACTGCGCACCTCGGCACGGTTATAGTCTGCCAGGGGGTTACCTGCGTCTTTTAGTAACTGGATATAATTACCATCGGTGCTACGCACAACAGTTCTTTTAGCCACATCTCCGCTGCTGTACACATCCAGTATGTATTTACCGTTTTTGTTTACGGTTGGGTTGTGCCATCCGGGTTCGGTATCTATACGGCGCAGCTTGCCTGTATTACGGTGCACGGCATATATATGTTCTTCCAGCGGGCTTTCTTTAGATGCCGTGATGATCAGTTCTTTGGTTGCTTCATTTTCTCCCGCTATATCATTCACTATCCAGTTGCCTTTGGTCAGTTGTTTCAGCAGTTTGCCCTCGGTATTATACAGGTACATGTGCATATAACCATCGCGCTGGCTCATCCATATAAACTTGTCCGGCTCACCCGCCAGGAACTTCAGCGTGTGCAAAGGTTCTACATATTTGGTGCTGGTTTCTTCAAACAGTGTTTTTACCAATACACCCGTCTGCGCGTTGTATTGGTTCAACCAGGCATGGTCTTGCTCGCGGTTCAGCACGGCTATGTATATATATTGCTCATCGGGGCTCCAGGTTAAGCAGGTCAGGTATTGCTCAGGATCACCCTCTGTATTGATGACTGTTGTATTGCCTGTTGTGGGATTGTACACATGCAGCTTTACCTGGTGCGATGTGCCGCCAGCCATAGGGTATTTTATGTTCTTCGACTTGGCCGGCAGTCCGCCCCAGCCCACAACGGGGTAATCAGCCACCATGCTTTCATCCATGCGATAATAAGCCAGGTAGTTGCCCATTGGCGACAGGAAGATACCGCCACTGATACCAAACTCATTCCTGTGTACCGACTGCCCGTTGATGATGTGCTCGTTCTTATCATTGGTCACCACATGCTGCTTACGGTTACGGTCTATCATATGCAGGTTATTGCCTACAGTATAGGCCACGTTCTGGTATTCGTCCACCGTTATATTGGTTGCGTCTTTGGGCAGTGTCACCCATTTCGACCACATGAAGCCACCGTCCGTAGCCAGGCCCTGCACCAGTTCATCGCCATTCTTCACCCATAACAGCCCTTTGTTTATCCAGTGTATAGCAGGCAATGATTTATAAGGCTCTTTCCTGTCCAGTTTTTTGTTTAGCTCGTCCAGGCGCAGCACAGTATCTACCTGCATACCGGGGAACTTTACAGACACCCAAGCTTCACCTTTACCGGCTTTTACCACATGGTACAGCTTGTTGGTGCCCGGCTCCCAGCCTGCGCTTTTCAGCCCGGCGGGTGCCAATGTGGTAAACAAACCGTTGGTAGCTTCCGCCATAGTAAACTGTTTCTTCTGCGCTATAGCCTGCGATGTAATGACCAATGTTGCCGCCAGCAATGCAGCCTGCTTAAATATATTCATGTATTGCATAATAAAATTGAGGGTTGAAAATAGTTATAAATGCCCGAATATCTATCCCCTGAAAAGGGTTAACTAAAATGAGCTTACCTTTAAACTATACCCAACGGAGATTTGTTAAATTTATATGTACAGGATATTAACCATATTACTACTGACCACCCTTGCTGTCAACGTATCTGCGCAAGAATATCCTTATAACAAAGAAGAATGGTGGAACAGGCTGGTATTGGAAAAGAATTACAAAACTGACCTTGTACAAACAGACACCTCCATCATTGTTGTCACCAACAGGTTTCTTACAAAAGACAGTTTAAGGTTTATGAGCGAGGTGCGGGGGAATGGCGACTTGCTCTACTTCTTTGTATATGCACATAATGGCCGCTGGCATGTATTGCAGGTAAACGATTTGGCAAAAGCCATCAGCCTGGTGCCACACAAACATAAAGACTGGGTGGTATATACCGAGGGTATGGGCAAGATATTTACCTCTGAAGTAAACAGGGGCATGATGATGGCATCGCAGCACGGTGTAAATGTGATTATGCTGGACTACCCCAGCATCACTACCACTAAAAAGACTCTGGGCAATTACCTGTTTGCCATAAAAAATGCACGGCATTGTTACGAAGATTATGTGCCGGCACTGCAAACTATACAGGCAAATAAGCTAACGGGCAAAATGGGCCATGGCAACCTTAGCCTGTTCTTCCACAGCATGGGCAACTACCTCATCAGGCAAACGGCAAAAAAAGACCAACTGGCACAGCTCAATCGTGTGGTGTGGGTGGACAACATCATCATGAACGCCCCCTGTGTGCCACAGGCAGGCCATGCCAAGTGGCTGAATAAAATAGCCTTTGCGGAAAACATATACATACAATACAATCCCGAAGACAGGACATTATACTGGCCCGAACTGATTAATAAGAAAAAGCAACTGGGCAGAAGGCTGAGGGGTCCATTAAGTAGCAAGGCGCATTATGTCAATTTCAACGGCCTGGTGGGGCAGGAGCATAGCTACTTCATTACCCTGCACGACCATAAGCAAGTGGACAAAGAAGTATGGGAATATTATAACACCATATTGCATGGCCGGCCTGTAGATTTTAACCATGGCAAATACACTACTTCGTCTTACAACGGTATTGGCTACGAGATGATACCTTAACGCACATGAATATTAGGCTAAAGCCGGGGACATTTTTCTAATCATCCACCGGATAAATCCTGTGGCAATTGAATGAGTGAAATATTCTTTAAAGCCGGGATTATAAAGTATTTACTGCAGCTCTCAGCTTAGTCAGCTTTGCCATCAGGCCATCCAGCCTGTCGAGATGCAGCATATTAGCCCCGTCCGATTTTGCAACCGCAGGGTTAGGATGTGTTTCTATAAACAAACCGTCAACACCTACTGCTATACCCGCACGGGCTATTGTTTCTATCATTTCAGGATTGCCGCCTGTTACCCCGCTGCTTTGGTTGGGTTGTTGCAATGAGTGTGTGCAGTCGAGTATGACGGGTACATTCATCTTTTGCATAGTGGGTATGCCGCGGTAGTCCACTATCAGGTCGTGATAACCGAAAGTAGTACCCCTGTCGGTCAGCATCACCCTGTTGTTACCGCTTTCCTGCAATTTGGTTACGGCAAACTGCATTGCCTCAGGGCTGAGGAACTGTCCTTTCTTTACGTTCACCACTTTGCCGGTATTGGCAGCGGCGACTAACAAATCCGTCTGCCGGCACAGGAAAGCGGGTATCTGTAATACATCTACATATTCGGCAGCCATAGCAGCTTCGTCAGCAGCATGTATATCTGTAACTACGGGTACACCAAACCTGTCGCGTACTTTTGCCAGTATTTTCAAAGCAGCTTCATCGCCTATACCTGTGAAGCTATCTAAACGGGTACGGTTGGCTTTGCGGTAAGAGGATTTGAATACCAGGGGTATCTTATACTGTTGGCACACGGCAACCACCTTTTCTGCAGTCTGCATAATTACATCCTCGCCCTCTATTACGCACGGCCCAGCCAGCAGGAAGAAATTGTCCTTATTATACTGCGCCCCGAAAAGCTGCTCTAAAAATGAAAAGTTCATGCGGCAAAAATAGCAATTAATATCATCAGCACTCAGGCAGGCTCAGCGGCATGGGATTATCATCTTCACCTTTTATCTTGGTAGCCAGCCCGCCTTCGGAGGTTTCTTTGTATTTATGGTTCATATCCAGCGCAGTTTCCCACATGCTCTGCACCACATGGTCCAGCGATACTTTGGCATTGTCAGGATTGCTGCCCAGCGCCAATTGCGATGCGGTTATTGCTTTAATAGCACCCATAGTATTACGCTCAATACATGGCACTTGTACCAAGCCGCCTACGGGGTCGCAGGTAAGGCCCAGGTGATGTTCCATAGCTATCTCGGCAGCCATCAGCGCCTGGCGAACGCTGCCGCCCAATGCTTCTGTAAGCGCCGCGGCAGCCATCGACGAGGATACGCCTATCTCGGCCTGGCAGCCGCCCATAGCGGCAGACAGGGTGGCTCCTTTCTTGAATATGCTGCCAATTTCCGATGCGGTCAGCAGGTAATTGATGATTTTTTCTTCGTCGTTGCCATCGCAGAACACGATAAAATACATCAGCACAGCAGGCACCACACCCGCAGCACCATTGGTAGGCGCCGTCACTACCCTACCGAATGAGGCGTTCTCTTCATTCACCGCCAGCGCGAAACAGCTTACCCAGTCCAGCGTATATTTAAAGTTCTCGCCCCCAACTCTGATCGCTTCTATCCACTCTGTAAAGTTATTGTAGGTTCTCCCGTTCAGCAGCCTTTTGTTCAGCCCCGCGGCCCGCCTTTTTACTTTCAAGCCCCCCGGCAGTTCGCCACCCACATGTGCGCCCCTGTAAATGCAATCGTGCATCACCTGCCATATCTTCAATACGCCTTCTTTGGTCTTCTGCTCGCTGCGCCATTCGCTTTCATTTTCCAGCACTATATCCGCAATGCTCAAGCCCGTTTTGCGCCCCCAGTGTAGCAGGTCGTTGGCCTTGTCTATGGGGAAGGATAGCTGCACCTCACCACGCGCTATATTATCATCCGCTTCTTTTATCACAAAACCGCCACCTATCGAGTAAAATGTTTCGGCAATCTCTTTTCCATCTTTGAAACTGCATAGGAACGTAACCGCATTAGGGTGAAAAGGCAGGCTTTCAGTATATAAAAACACCAGGTCGGTATCGTAGGTAAAGGGTATGACAACCTCGCCGTTAAGGTTCAGTTGGCCTGTATTGCGTATCTGCTCTACACGGGGAGTAACTTCGTTTACATCAAAGGTCACGGGGTCTTCGCCGCACAAGCCCAGCAAAATAGCTATATCCGTACCGTGCCCCTTGCCCGTTTTGGCCAGTGAGCCATACAACAGCACGCTCAACTTGTCCACCTTATCCAATCCATCCTTCTTCAGGGTGTCTATAAACCTGAGCGCAGCCCTCCAGGGGCCTAATGTATGCGAACTGCTGGGCCCTATTCCTATCTTAAAAATATCGAATACCGAAATGCTTTCCCTGATCAATTTCTGAGTGCTTTTTACCTATGCAAAATCAGGGGAACAAGTCCCCTAATTAACTTACGTGCAAAGCTATGCACCCCACCTATATCCGCAAAATATATTATGGCATCAATACATGATCTATTACATGTATCACCCCATTTTTCTGGCGTACATCTTTGATGGTCACCCTGGCTTTGCCGCCTTGAGCATCCTGCAGCCACAGGTATTTACCATCGTACATCACCCACAGTTCACTGCCCTGCACGGTAGTCAGCTTGGTTTTGCCATCGCCTTTCTTTACCCATTTCATCAGTTCCGCAGCGTCCAGGTTGCCGGGCACTACATGATAAGTCAGTACACCGGTTAGCTGTGCTTTGTTTTCCGGTTTCAGCAGATTATCTACCGCGCCTTTGGGCAGCATATCGAAAGCGCTGTTGACAGGGGCAAAAACGGTAAACGGCCCGTCGCCCTGCAAGGTCCCTACCAGCCCTGCAGCCTTAACTGCCGCTATCAGGGTGGTATGGTCTTTGGAGTTAACGGCATTTTCTACAATGTTTTTAGATGGGTACATGGGCGCACCACCTACCATTACTGTTTTTTCTTTTCCGCCATCCCTGGCAAAGCCTTCGGATGGTTGGGCAAATACTAAAGCCATTGCCATTACAGGCAGCATCATAATACGTTTCATACTTTTAATTGATTGAATTGGTTAGATAATCAGTTTCGGAAGCATATACGATGCGCGCACAAGGTTGGATTTAAACCCGTAAAAAAAATCCCGCGTACTTTTCAGCAGCGGGACTTCACTATGTAGTATGGGAATACTCAATTATTGTATACTCAGGCTGAATGGCATAAGCATCATGCGGGTGCCATTCATGTTCTTCAGCATTTTCAGTTGTTGAATAAACGGATATTCCTCGCTCATTTCTTTTTCTATGCTCGCCTTCACAGCAGCGGCCACATCTTCATTACCGCCCATGCGTTTCAGCAATACTTCAAATTCATCCACCACTTTAGGGTAGGTAACTATTGAATAGTCAGGCACCCCGGCCAGTGCCGCAGCACTCTCTACAGCACGGTTGATATCGCCATAAGCATCGGCCAGGCCATTCTGCACAGCATCGGTGCCGCTCCATACCCTACCCTGCGCTATAGCATCTACATCTTCTACTTTCATCTTACGGCCTTTGGCTACATGCCCTATGAATGTAGTGTATATATGGTCCACAGCCCTTTGCATGCGCTGCGCCTCCTCTGTAGTCAGCGGGCGGTAGCCATTGGGAAAGTCGGCCAGCGGGGCGTTTTTTACTTTATCAAATGTGATGCCCAGCTTATTCTTCATCAGCTTTTCTGTATTAAACAACATGGCAAATACACCTATGCTGCCCGTCACCGTATTGGGCATTACAAATATGCTGTCGGCATAGCAGGAGATATAATACCCGCCCGATGCCGCCACATCACCCATAGATACTACCAGTTTTTTCTCTTTTTTCAGCAGTTGCAACTCGCGCAGTATTACCTCGCTGGCAAGCGCACTGCCGCCGGGCGAGTTTACCCTCAGCACCACCGCTTTTATCTTATCATCCTTACGGATTTTTCTTATCTCTTGCACCATAGTGGCGCTGGCTATCTGATCGTTGCCATCCGACTCACCATCTACAATCGACCCCTCGGCATACAGTACTGCGATGCGATCACCTTTACCATGTGCATTCTTCAGGTTTGCGGCATATTTATTGATAGCAAGTAGTTTCACTTCTTTATCCTTGTCTGTACCTGTCCTTTCTTTCAGCAGGTCATTCACCTGGTCGGAGTACCATAAGCCGTCCACCAGTTTATGATCAAGCGCGTCTTTAGGGAATTCAATAGCCCCGGTAGCCGCTAGTTGGTTAACAACAGTTGTATCACTTTTAATACGTTCTGCCACTGCTTTGCTGAATTCACTCCAAAAATCCTGCTGAAACTCGCGTATCTGCTCCCTGTTTTCTTCGCTCATCTGCGTAGCGCGGAAGGGCTCCGTTGCGCTCTTAAACTTACCCGCATAAAATATTTCAGGCTCCAGCTCCAACTTATCCAGCGTACCCTTGAAGAAAGCCAGTACTGTTGCAAAACCTTTCAGCTCTATATCACCTACCGGGTTCAGGAATATACTATCGGCAGCGGTAGCCACATAGTAAGTGCTTTGTGGTATCACCTCTCCATAAGCATATACAAACTTGCCGCTGGTTTTGAAATCAATGATTGCTTCACGCAGTTGCTGCAAGGTAGCCCAGCCATTGGGTGTAGGGTTCAGGCGCAGTACAAGGCCTTTTATTTTATCGTCAGTTTTTGCTTTTTCCAATGAACGTACCACGTCGTACACGCCGGGGCGATAATCACTTTCACCAAACAACGCAGCCAATGAGTTTTCATAAGGTTGCTCGTTAAAGCGTGTTTTCATGTCAATAAGCAGCACGCTGTTGGATGCTACTGCGGTTTCGGGTTTGTCTTTCATAGCGCTGTTCACCGCCCCTATTATCAGGCCTACGAATACCGCTACCACGATGACACCTGCTACTATCATAGCCAGCAACGAGGCAAAGAACATCTTAAAGAATTGCTTCATAATAATTCAATTATTAAATATTTAGTGCAAATATACAGGGCAATAAGCTAAGTATTTATTAAATGACTGTAGCCCCCGGGGTGATTATTGTAGTTATTTTCTTCTTGCCTGTATTAACTTTACCCCAAACAGGGTGATATATGAAGAAACTGTTGACAGCAATATTAATGATGTTGTATGTATGTGTGGATGCACAGCAGATGTCGCCACAAGCGTTGAAGCTGAAAGTGGCTTATGAAAAGCTGCAACAGCAGTCGCACGCACCTATATTGCAGGTACAGTTCATACAGGCGTTTCCCTCAAACAAAGTAGACTTCATTGACGTATTTAACGCTCATACACAAGATCAGCTTGCCGCCAAAAGTGTAGATTATGTCAGAAAGTTCAGGAAACTGGGGTATGATTTTATGGATTCTGTATTGCCCAAAAGCATTGCTATAGCCAAAGACCTGCCCACATGGAGCGAAGGGGCTGTAGATGAATTGCAAAAGACCATCTACTACCTCACCAACAAAAACCCTCAACTATTTGTTGAAACAGTACGCAAACTAAACAAGGAAGAACAGGAATCGCTGGCGGTATTTTTGTATTCGGGAGAAGGTGGAAAGCCCAATGAAAACTATCCTGTATTGCTGGATATATTTAACATTGCCGATAAGCGGATTCACAAAATATTTTCAGCACAGGTAGTGCTGCCTGACAGGGTGCTATAACACATCTCTACTATATCTTTACAGGCTTTTATGACTGATGTTTATTTACTACTGGGCAGCAACGAGGGCAACCGTGAATTATGGTTGCAACAAGCCATAGAACAACTGGGCGCTTTGGGCAACACTGCCCGCCAATCTGCCATATACAAGACTGCTGCATGGGGTATAGAAAACCAGCCTGCATTCCTGAACACTGCACTGTGCCTGCAAACAGATTTGCACCCTCTCGAACTACTACAGGAGATACATGCCATAGAACAAAACCTGGGCAGGCAACGTACCTTGAAATGGGGACAACGCACACTGGATATAGACATACTCTTTTACGGGGATGCCATCATCGACCTGCCTGAACTAAAAGTACCACACCCCTACCTGCAGGACCGCCGCTTCGCACTAGTACCCCTCAACGAAATAGCCACGGATTTTTTACACCCGGGGCTGAATAAAACTATCTCTCAATTGTTGGAGGAATGTCCGGATAAGCTGGAGGTAGAAAAGTATTGATTCCCATTACCCCATCGAATGCAACGACACATGGTTACCTTCCGTATCTTCGAATATACCTATGTAGCCCATGCTGCCATCGCCAATAGGTGTTTTGGGAAGTACCACTTTACCACCGGCTGTGTTTACCCTGTTTAATACAGTATCCAGGTTTTCACCGCCGTTCAGGTACACTTTAGAACCTGTAGTGGCCGGTACGTACGTTTCTCCGTGTACTATAGCACCGCCTATACCGCCATTGTCCCTGTCGTGCAGCAGGAAGCCCATACGTATGGGGCCCATAGGCATTTCGGGCATTTCATAATCGTAAATGGCGCTGTAAAAAGCCTTCGCCCTGTCAAAATCAGTTACCGGTATTTCAAACCAGTTGATAGCATTATGCATCATTTCCATTGATATACTATTTTGAAAACAAGTTAAACAGAATAATCATGCGGATGCATTGCCTGCAGATGCTTTTAAGTATTTTTAAGAATTACCTGGGCTTGTGAATTTTCCACAAACTGCTGCAAATTGTATCTTGCAATTTGCTGACCAAAACAGAACAGATTATGGATGCCAACAGCATGGAACAGACCATGGTGCAAAACCTGGAAAAGAAAACCGGCAAATCGCTGGATGAATGGATTAAGGTGATAAATGGTACGGGATTGCAAAAGCATACCGAAATACTGAACTACCTGAAAACAGAACACGGGTTCACACACGGCTTTGCCAATATGGTAGCGCTGAAAGCCCGTGGCACCGATGCAGGCTCTGCGGCCAATACCGACGACCTGGTAGACGCCCAATACAAGGGCAAAGAAAGCTTGCGCCCCATCTACGACAAGCTGGTGAAAGAGATACAGAAATTCGGTAAAGATGTGGAAGTAGCGCCTAAGAACGCCTATGTAAGCATACGCCGCAAAAAACAATTCGCCATATTGCAACCCTCTACCAAAACAAGGCTGGATGTGGGCATCAACCTGAAAGGGACTGAACCTGCGGGCAAGCTCGAAAAATCAGGCAGCTTCAACACCATGGTGAGCCACCGGGTACGAGTGGAAAAAGCAGAAGACGTGAACAAAGAACTCTTCAACTGGCTGAAGCAGGCTTATGATGCTGCGGGGTAGGCATTAAAAAAAGGGGCATGCGCCCCTCTGAATATCTAACTACTAATTACTAACCCCTAACACCTAACTACCCCGGTATCCGCGACATATACTTTTCCATTTCCTTAATCTGCGCTACCACCTGTTCGTTTTTCGACTTGCAGGCCTTGGCCTTGCCAAAGTATAGCTTTGAGCTGCGGAAATCCCTGCGTTGCATACACAGACCAGAGAGTTGCAGGTAAGCTGTAGCCTCGCTGTCTTTATCGGGCAAGCCCATTTTCACAGCTTTGCGCAGGTACTCATAAGCCTCTTTGTTATTGCCTTTCTTAAAAGCTATGGCGCCCAGTTGCAGGTAGGCGCTCCCTTCAAATTCTTTCTCAGCCATGCCCGAGGCCAGGCCTTTCTTCAAATCATCTTCGGCCTTGTCCAGGTCATCAGTCATGGTAGATATATTGGCACGTAGCATGTAATACGATGAGCGCACCGGCTTGTACAGCAGATTGGGGTATTTTACTGTATTCATCAGCTTTTGTGCGCCTTCCATATCGCCATCTTCTATATACTTCTGTATCAATGTCATGGGCCCTACCAGGAAGTGCGCTACTACCATCAGTATGCCTACCAGGAAAGGTAGCCAGGCTATCCACCAGGTCACTTCAAACCCAAGCCAGAAACCCAGGGCTATCACCAGGATGGCTAATGGCAATCTGTATGCTACTATAAAACGTCTTAAGGCTAATTTCATTTTTCTATAATTGGCTGCAAAGATAGTTTTTTACAGGTCTTCTTCCCGCTCCAGCATCAATATACTGTGCTGTGGTACTATATAATATCTTTCACCTTCATATAACACCTCCGTACTGCCCCCCAGCACGAAGATGGCCAGGTCGCCCTCCTTTGCCTGTAGTGGAATGTATTTTACTTTTTCCTGCGGTTCTTTCCATACCTCATCGTCCTCAGCCACTACGGGAATGGGAAAGCCGGGGCCTGTTTTGATGATATAACCCTGTTGAACTTTCTCTTTTTCCTGCACGCCCGGTGGCAGGTACAACCCGCTGCTGGTGCGTTCATCGGGCTTCGATGGCTTGATGAGTACCCTGTCGCCCACAATAATCAGTTTCTTCCACTTATTATCTGATGTTATATTTACCATAAGTTTTTAAGTGAGGTGCAAAATTACATCATTATTTTTGCCTTTTACCGGCTGTACACACTTTAATACTTACAGCACCCGGCTATATGAAAAAGAAAGATTGGTATGAAAACTGGTTCAGCTCCCAATGGTACAAAATACTGTACCGCGACAGGGACGAACTGGAAGCGGAAGAGTTTGTCGAAACACTGGTAGGGCACCTGCAACCCCTGCCCGGCAGCCGTGTGCTGGACATTGCCTGTGGCGAAGGCCGTTTTGCCCGGCAACTGGCAGCGCATGGATATGATGTAACAGGTATAGATATATCCTACACTGCAATACGCATAGCGCAAAAAAAAGAATATGACAAGCTGCACTTTTACGTGCACGACATGCGTTTCCCTTTTTATATCAACTACTTCGACTATGCCTTCAACTTTTTTACCAGCTTTGGCTACTTCGCCAGCGACCGCGACCATGTAATGGCAGCAAAGGCTTTTGCTGCAGCGCTGAAGAAAGATGGATTGCTGGTAATTGATTACATGAACGTCCCCTATGTACTGGACAACCTGGTACCGCAGGAAACCATTGTGCGCGATGGAATTGTGTTTGAAATAACAAGACGTATTGAAGGGAAACATATCATCAAGGATATTTGTTTTAAAGACAGGGAAGGGCAAGATGTGCACTATGCTGAAAGAGTAGCAGCTTTTACCCTTTCCGATTTTTTGCAGATATTCAAGAAGGCGGGCCTGTCGCTATCGGGCACTTACGGCGACTACCGGCTGAATAACTACAACCCCGCCGAATCGGAAAGGCTGATTATGATGTTTAAAAAATAAGCTATTGAAAGAACTGCACGACTGGCTGATATATTGGGACTTCACCGCATGGTATTACCTGAATACCCAGTGGGTCAATGGCTTCTTCGATATGCTGATGCCCTTCCTGCGCAACCAGTGGACATGGGCGCCGCTGTACCTCTTCCTGCTCATCTTTATGCCACTCAATTACAAGCGCAAGGGCTGGATGTGGTGCGTGTTCTTCCTGCTCACCTTCGCTATAAGCGATTACCTGAGCGCCAGCGTCATCAAGCCCTACTACCTGCGGTTGCGGCCTTGCAACAATCCTTATATACACGATATAGTGCACCTGCTGGTACCTTGCGGCAGCGGGTACAGTTTCCCGTCCAGCCATGCGGCCAATCACTTCGCGCTGGGTATATTCGCAGCAGTTACTATGGGCAAAAGGTATAAATGGGTTTGGCCTGCGGGTCTGCTTTGGGCTTTCTCCGTTGGTTACGCGCAGGTATATGTGGGCGTGCATTTCCCCGGCGATGTATTGGCGGGGGGCGTTTTAGGTGCCATAGCGGGAGTACTCACCGGCTACGCATATAATCGTGTGTATCAACGCCCGGCCTCAGTTCCCCTTAACGGGAGCTGATGTATTCGTTAAACTCGTCCTTTGAGCTACTGAAGGTAAACATGTCTTCCAGTTTCCAGTAGTCCTGCTTGTCCAGTACCTTATCATAAGACCATTTGGCGAAATCAAGCCTGCTACCCTCAAAAGCCAACCAATCCATCATTGTCCGCACTTGTACCGAATAATAGGTCCTTTGCTCCAGTACCGACTTCATCAACTTCAGTTTTTCAGTATCGGTTATGCGGTCATCCACACGGGCCTTCAGGTCGTTCAGGTCCTGGTTGTTCAGTATATTGCTGTTTCTGTCACGCCTGTCATTATTATCATTATACCGGTCATTGTCAGGCTGATCATAATCCAGGTAGGCATCTTCTATATCCATCGTCCTGATGCGCATCCTGCCTGTTTGCCTGTCCACTACGCAGTTTGTTACCGTACCTGCCTCAATGCGTATGCGGCCTGTGTACAGCAGTTTGGCACGCCCGCCGCCTTTCTTATATTCCAGGTACTCGTACACCCGCAGGTCGTGCCATCCCCTGGGCAGGTTGCCTATGGTTATAGTGCGGCCATGCCTGTCGTAATAGCGGTTATCTACAGACACCACAATCGGTTCATGGTCGTTCATGCGTATCTCCAATACACTGCGCTGGCTGTATTGAGCCATAGCGGGGGTAAATGCTGTAACAACGAATAGCAATGTGTAGACTAACCTGCTCATAACGTATAGATTTGAAGTATAAAAATATAGAAATGAAATTCAATCCTTATGCCAATCAGCCGGGCAGGTTGCTATTTACCATTTATTTAACGCCCTGCGAAAAAGGCGGCTATTATGCCGGCAGACACGGCGGCGTTCAACGACTCAGCCCCGCCTTTCTTAGGAATGGTAACCCGATGGGTGGCGTGTTGCAATAATTCATCCGGCAGGCCTTTCGATTCATTGCCTATCAGTATGATGCCCTGCCGGGGATTATCAATGGAATATATACTCTCGCCATCAATAGTAGCGGCAAACACAGGCAACGCTGTTTCCAGTAAGAAACTGTTTAAATCTGCTGTATGCAATTTCACCCTCAGGTGCCCGCCCATAGCTGCCTGCACCACTTTAGGATTGCAATAATCTACTGAATCAGCTGATGCTATTACATGCTCTATACCAAACCAATCGGCTATGCGGATGATGGTACCCATATTGCCGGGGTCCTGTATCTGTTGCAAGGCTATACACCAGCCTTTAGCAGGCAGTGCCTGCTCATCAGCAGGTATCTTCACTACCAGTAGCACCTTATTGGGTGTTTGCAGGGAGCTTACCTTTTCCAGTTCCTGTTCGGTAACGATACATAACTCTGCCCCCGGATGGTTTTTTATTAAATCCTTGTATATATCTGCCCAGTCTGCAGTAGCCACTATCGTATGCACCTCAGCTTTCGATGCCAGCCATTCACGGGCTATTTTATCGCCTTCCGCCGTAAATACATTATATTGTTTACGGTATTTTTGCTGACTTAACGACCGAATGTACTTACTTTGCGCATTTGATAGCATAGCCGCAAAAATAGAAATTAATTGTACCGCGCAGCCGCATGAGCAATAAAATAAGTGTACATATATTAACGGCACTATTGGGGATGGCACTATTTGCCGGCTCGTGCAACAGCGCCCGCCACCTGCCCGAAGGCCAGTACCTGCTCAAAAAAAATTCCATCCGGTTTAAAGACGAGAAATACCTGGAAAAAAAAGGGGAGCTGTCTGACAGGCTGAGCGGTGCCACAGTACAGAAGCCCAACTCATCTTTTATTTTTGACGGGCTCAAGCTGAAACTGTTCATGTACAATATGAGGTACAAAAAATATCAGTCAGATTCAGCTAATTTCCAGTTAGAGTCCCGTACTGTTGAGCCTCCGGTTGTATACGACAGCACTACTATACAACAATCCAAAACCTACATGGAGTCTTACCTGTTTCAACAGGGATACTTTTATGCTAATATAGAGGACACCACAAAGTTCAACGAGAAGAAAAAGAAAGCAACGGTAGAATATGAAGTTGACCCCGGCATCAATTACCTCATCAAGCGGGTTTTCTTTACTGATATAGAAGACAGCCTGGTCCGCAACGCTGTGCGCGAGGTGTTTTCAGCTACTTTTTTAAGAGCGGGCAAACCCTACTCTGCCGACCTGCTGGAACAGGAACGCGGCAGGCTGACCTCTGAAATGAGGGATAGGGGGTATTATTATTTCTCTAACAATAACATCAGCTTTGTTCTCGATACCATGAACAAGGAATACGTCAAAGAAGATGAAAGCTTGCTGAAAAATGCCTCCGAAATAGTTACCTTAAAAAAAGAACAGGCAAGGCCCACGCTCGATATATATATCAGCATCACCAACAACGAAGAAGGCACTGCTTTCAAACGCTATGGCATCAACCGTATTTCTGTTTATCCCGACTTTAAAGACGGCAACGACAGGAGGGACAGCACGATGACCCAGAAAAAAATTGACAACACTACCTTCCGCTACCACGACTACTACATCAGGCATAAGGTCATCCACAACCACACTTTTATACAGTCAAATACTTATTACTCGCAGAGTGACTACGACAAAACCCTGACGGAACTGAACGGGCTGGGCACTTTCGAATCTGTAAGGGTACTATATTTTGAAGACACGGTACGCAAAGATGGCGAAGGCTGGCTGAACTGTGTTATCCTGTTGGCGCCCGCAGACAAGTATGATTTCCATACCAACTGGGAAGCCTCCACGGGCACTACATACACTTTGGGTAGCGGTCTTACAGTCGGCCTGCAGCATAAGAACATTGCCAAGGGTGCCAACCTGCTCTCTACATCTGTCAGCGGTAGTATCGAAAACCAATTTGACACATTGGAGAATAAATTTTTCATCCTGACAAGGTCGTTGGGTGTCAGCACCAGTATTGAGTTTCCGAAATTCCTGCTGCCTATCAGCCGCGAACGCTACAGCATCAGGAACAGTCCCCGTACTGAAATTGCAGTGGGTGCCAACATGCTCGACAGGGTGAAATTTTTCCGCTTAATCAACATATCATCCAGGTTTACCTACAAATGGAGAGAAACCAGCACCAAGTCCTGGGAGGTTTCTCCCATCTTTTTTAATGATATATCGCTGCCGTATAAACACCCCGATTTTCAAAAACGATTAGATACCAACGACTTCCTGAGAAACAGTTACCGGGAAACCTTTATTGAGGGTGAAAACATTGCCTGGACATTCAGCAATGCCCAAAAAGCAAAATGGTATGATGACTACAGTTATGTAAGATTAGGCATTGAGGAAGCCGGGGGATTGATGAGCGGGATAGTGGCACTGAGGCCCGGCATTGTATCTCACTACTCCCAATACGTAAAACTGGATTATGACCTGCGCCATTTTATCGTACAGAGGCACTCTACTACAGCCCTGCGCCTGTATGGTGGTGTAGGTATCCCTTATGGCCCCAACTCTACCACACTGCCCTACCTCAAACAATACTTCGTAGGCGGGCCTTTCAGTATGCGGGGCTGGCGTATACGCACACTTGGACCGGGTGGCTTTGTAGACACATCTAAGCTGGGCGAAAGTAATACCAACAGTTTCATTGACCTTACAGGAGATATTAAAATAGAAATGAACGCAGAATACCGTTTTGAAATATTTAAGCTCTTTGGGGGGATGCTCCTGTTCAATGGTGCGCTCTTTGGCGATGCGGGCAATATATGGCTGGCACGCAAATCAGAAAGCTATAAATATGGGGAATTCCAATTCAACCGTTTGTACAACGATTTAGCTGTAAGCGGTGGTATGGGAGTACGTATAGATATAGCCGGGTTGTTCGTGTTCCGTACCGACCTGGCCATGCCGCTGAAAACGCCGGAAAATCCTGACTACAACACTATACTGGCACAGGGTTGGCTGCCCAATGGCTTCGACCCGCTGAACGGGCATTGGCGAAAGAAAAACTTTGTCCTGAATATCGCCATCGGGTACCCTTTCTGATGCATTTGCCATTTAGTATTATCTTTGGCTACGTATGCGTAATATAAAAATCATAGAAGTACGCTCTGAAATAGGTGCCGGTACCCGCGGTGCCAGTTTAGGTGTTGACGCTATAAAGGTGGCTGCATTAGACTTTATGAGCAGTTTCTTCGTCAACTTCCCTACAGAAAACCTGGAAACAGAAAACCACCTCCTGTATGAACCCGTTGCATCGCCCTATGCTAAAAGGATAAAAGGCATACATACCATGTACGAACGTGTGGCAACAGCTGTTGAAAAGACCATGAAATCAGGCCTGTTTCCGCTGATATTGGCAGGCGACCACAGTACTGCAGGCGGTACACTTGCAGGTATAAAAATGGCGAGGCCAAAAAACAGGCTGGGTGTGATATGGGTAGATGCCCATGCCGACCTGCATACACCATATACTACCCCGTCGGGCAATATGCATGGTATGCCGCTGGCTACCGCTCTTAACATCGACAACCTGGAAAACCAGGTGCATACCCCCGACCCCGCTACTATAGAAGTATGGAACAAGCTGAAAAATATCGGCAACATCAAACCTAAAATAGAGCCTGAGGATATTGTTTTCATAGCTCTGCGCGACTATGAGAAGGAAGAAGAATACCTGCTGAAAAAACACAACATAAAAGTAATACCTGTATCAGAGGTAAGGAAGAAAGGTGTGGAAAGCGTAGTACGCGCTGCGCTACTGCACCTCAGCAACTGCGATGATATTTATGTTTCCTTCGATGTGGATTCTTTAGACAATTCTATCTCCCGCGGCACAGGCACCCCTGTAAGCAATGGCCTGCGCGAGCGTGAGGCGGAAGACCTGCTGGCCACCATAATGCAGAACCACAAAATCTGCTGTTTTGAAGTAACCGAAGTAAACCCGACACTTGACAAAGAAAACCTGATGGCGGAGATAGCCTTCAACATCCTACAGCGTTGTGTCAATATATTGCTGGTGAACTAATTGGGCCTACTGCTTCACAAACATGCCCCTGTGCATTGGTGTTCCTCCGGATGATACCGTAAGAAAATACATACCATGCACTAAATCTGTTACATCTACATGCTGTACCTGTTGTTGTATAGTTGTGTATTCCTTTATCACCTGTCCAAAAGCATTGGTGATGCTTATATGATAACTACCTGAAATGAATTGCCTTGATGAAATGTACAACTTGTCAGTGGCGGGATTAGGCGCAACAATTATTCCCTCACGCTCCATATTACGTCCTATTCCTGCAGTCGCCAGGTACACTGTTGAATAAGCAGTATCTGAACAACCTCCTTTTGTAGTGATGAGCCTTACTATGTACGTACCCGAGTCGTTATACGTATGCGAAGGATTGGGCGTAGATGAGGTTTGTCCATCGCCAAAGCTCCAGTCATAGCTGGTGCCATTCACCGATTTATTGGTAAAACTCACAGCATTACCTGCACCGATAGCATAACTGAAAGCCGCCTCTGTCCTGTATTGCCCTATATGCCAGTGCGTAAGGCTGTCGTACACCACTTTTTTAGCTGCTGCCCTTATATCTGCCGCCACTGTCGCACCCAGCGTAGCATTAAATGTTACTTGCGTGGGGTCTTTCCTGAAAATAGCTGTATAAAAAGCACAGGCCGCCGCATAGCTGCCCGCCATAGATGGGTGGCTTTCGTCTGCATCATATAGATTGATATTGGGATGTTGCAACCTGATAACACGCCATACAGCTCCCACCGGCGAAACGATTGCCTGGTTATCATTAGCCATCATTTCATACCGAGCTCTTATCACACTATCCATACCCAGGTAGGTGCAGAAATGCGGCCAGCCCTGGGAGGTATAGGTTGCACAATTGGAGGCATCACTATTCTTCCTGCCCCAGGTCATATAAAATATCGTTTCTGCACAGGGATTACTGACATTAATGAGGCTATCCAGTAAATGGGCATACAAATTGGTAAATCTGAACTCGCTGTAGGGCAATGCCGGTTGTTGGCTTTGCTCCTGCAGTACCACATAATCCCAATGGCCTTTTTTTATTTTGGCTTTCGATGCCATGCTCGTGTAGTGGCCTGAAAACATAAATCCACCCGGCGCCTCCATCTCCCATTCCAGCGTATCTCCCGTGCTGGCGGCCATATCAGCTACTATCTGTGGCATATTATTCACGTAGGTGTAGCTGTTACCCAGCAAAAGTACCCTGGCTTTTTTACCGGCGTATGAGTTCCCGGCAATTAACAACGCAAATAGAAATAGTATAAATGAACGCATATTAATGACCTTTTTTACAAGCGGCAATATAGACAGTAATATATGGTTGCAGGTTTGGCTCATGTCATACTATTGATAAACATAGTTAATTTGCTGTATTTCCTGCTGGCAAAGCTCACATACCCCTTTTTCGTAATTCCACATATTTTCCCTAACTTTGCGCCTTATTTTTTGTAGATTATGGCTACCTCTGTTTAGTTGAATTGCATAAATAACTAATAACTAAACACTTAGCCGGGCGATAACAGATATGACCAAAGGACGGTACGCAGAATATAAAGGGCTTAATATGCCTTCCATCGAGCAGGAAATACTGCAAAGATGGAAGGACAATAATACATTCAGGAAAAGCGTGGATAACCGCGATGGCAACGAGCCTTTCGTTTTTTACGAAGGCCCGCCCAGCGCCAACGGTATGCCCGGTATTCACCACGTTATCAGCCGTACCTTAAAAGACCTGGTTTGCCGCTACAAAACCATGCAGGGCTACCAGGTAAAACGTAAAGCCGGATGGGATACACACGGCCTGCCCGTAGAGCTGGGTGTGGAAAAGGAACTGGGCATTACCAAAGAAGATATAGGCACCAAAATATCGGTAGAAGATTATAACAAAAAATGCCGCGAAGCGGTGATGCGCTACAAAGGCGAGTGGGAAAGCATCACAGAGAAGATGGGATACTGGGTGGATATGACCGACCCCTACATCACCTTCGACAATAATTATATCGAAACCCTGTGGTGGGCGCTCAAAGAGCTGCACAACAAGGGCTATTTATACAAAAGCGTCAGCATACAACCCTACAGCCCTGCTGCGGGTACGGGTTTAAGTTCGCACGAACTGAACCAACCAGGCACCTACAAAGACGTTAAGGACACTACGGTTGTTGCCATGTTTAAGGCACATTACCATCACCTGTTCGATTCAGTGATGAAAGAAGGCAGCAATGTGTACTTCATGGCATGGACCACCACCCCATGGACTTTACCATCCAACTGCGGACTGACCGTTGGGCCGAACATTGATTATGTACTGGTAAAGACATTCAACCCTTACACCCACGAGCCTGTACACGTAGTATTAGCAAAAGCGTTGCTGGGCAAATACTTCAAGGAAGAAGGGAAAGACGGAGATTTTGGGGGCTACAATGCTGATTCGAAAATACTGCCCTGGACTATCGTCAACGAGTTTAAAGGCCAGGCCCTTTCAGGCTGCCGTTACGACCAACTGATACCCACCGAAGGCAACACTGCCGAGGTAGCAGGCGGCGACCCATGGCGCGTAGTAACAGGCGACTTTGTAACCACCGAAGATGGTACAGGTATAGTACATACCGCACCCGCTTTTGGTGCCGATGACTTTAAGGTAGGCAAGCAGCACAACCTCGGTATCCTCACTATGGTGGATAAAGAAGGTAAGTTCAACGACTACATGGGCGAGTTCAGCGGGCGATATGTTAAGAACTACAAAAACGACCCTGAATACAAAGACGTTGACGTGGACATTGCGGTGAAGCTGAAACTGAGCGGCAATGCCTTCAAAGTAGAAAAATACGAACACAGCTACCCGCACTGCTGGAGGACGGATAAGCCTGTAATATATTACCCGCTGGACGCATGGTTCATCAAAACCACTGCGGTAAAAGACAGGATGATAGAACTGAATAAGACTATCAACTGGAAACCTGCATCTACCGGCACAGGCCGCTTTGGCAACTGGCTGGAGAACATGGTGGACTGGAACCTGAGCCGCAGCCGTTTCTGGGGTACACCGCTGCCAGTATGGGTAAGCGAAGATGGAACTGAAGTGAAATGCATAGGCAGCATAGACGAACTGCTGAAGGAGATAGCACATGCTAACGACGTGTTGGATACCAACCAGGCCATTGACCGCAAAACCCTTGATTTGCACAAACCTTATGTTGACCAGATAATACTGGCTACCAAACAGGGCAAGCCCATGTACCGCGAGCCCGATTTGATAGATGTATGGTTCGACAGCGGTGCCATGCCTTATGCGCAGTGGCACTACCCTTTTGAAAACAAAAAAGAACACAAGCATAATTTCCCGGCCGACTTTATAGCCGAAGGTGTGGACCAGACACGCGGGTGGTTTTATACCCTGCACGTACTGGGTGTAATGTTGTTCGACAGTGTGGCTTACAAAACCGTTGTATCTAACGGGCTGGTGCTGGATAAAACCGGCAACAAAATGAGCAAGCGCCTGGGCAATGTGGTTGACCCCTTTAAAACTATAGACGAAAACAGCGCAGACGCTACCCGCTGGTACCTCATTACCAATGCCAGCCCCTGGGACAGCATGAAGTTTGACCTGGCGGGCATTAAAGAAGTGCAGCGCAAATTCTTCGGCACACTATACAATACTTACCAATTCTTTGCATTGTATGCCAATGTAGACGGCTTTACATTCAAAGAGCGTTATATTCCTGTACACCAGCGTCCGGAAATAGACCGCTGGATACTGTCCGAATTGCACTCGCTGGTGCACAACGTCACCACCTATATGGACGAGTATGAGCCTACACAGGCAGGCAGGGCTATCGAGTACTTCCTCGACGAGCAACTGAGCAACTGGTACGTACGCCTCTGCCGCCGCCGTTTCTGGAAAGGAGAGTACAACGAAGATAAAATATCAGCATACCAGACCCTATACGAGTGCCTGGAAACGATCAGCTTCCTTATAGCACCTATATCGCCATTCTTTGCCGACTGGCTGTACCAGAACCTGAACAGTGTGACCAAACGCTACGAGGCGGCATCGGTACACCTGGCAGAGTTCCCGCAGATAGACGACAGCGTGGTGGATAAGGCCCTGGAAGAGCGTATGCAACTGGCGCAGGATGTTTCATCACTGGTACTGAGCCTGCGTAAGAAAGAAAATATCAAAGTGCGCCAGCCCCTGCAAAAACTGCTGATACCTGTGCTGGACAAGCAGATGCAGGCGCAATTACAGGCGGTGGAAGATTTGGTAAAAAATGAGGTAAATATAAAAGAAGTTCAATACCTTGTTGACACAGAAGGCTTTATAAAAAAGAAGGTAAAAGCCAACTTCAAAACACTGGGGGCACGCCTGGGCGCTAAGATGAAAGCCGCCGCAGCGGCCATAGCGCAGATGGGGCAAAATGAAATAACAGAACTGGAAAAACAAAAAACTTTTAACTTAAACATAGATAACGAACAGGTAGCAATAGGCATAGCAGACGTAGAAATAATAGCAGAAGACATACCGGGATGGTCGGTGGCCAATAAGGACAACCTGACCGTAGCATTAGACATCACTGTTACACCCGGCTTGCAGGACGAAGGCAACGCCCGCGAAATCGTGAACAGGATTCAGAAAATACGCAAAGAATCGGGGCTGGAACTAACAGACAGGATAGCAGTTAAGATAGAAGAGTATGAAACATTAAAATCAGCCATCATAAATTTCAGTGACTATATTTGCACGGAAATTTTGGCAGATAATATCGAAATCGTTCCTCGAATGCAGTCGGGTACTGAGATAGAGGTAAATGATATAACTCTTAAAGTGTTAATTTCTAAAAATTAGAAAATTATGGCCACAAAAAAGAAAACTGCATCCAAAGGGCCGGCCAAAAAGGCCGCACCGGCAAAAAAGACTGTCAAAGCCCCTAAAAATGTGGCACCTAAAAAGACTGCTAAGAAGGCTACACCTGCGAAAAAAGCTGCTCCTGCAAAAGCGGCCAAAAAGAATGTAACAAAGAAAGCGGCGCCCGCAAAGAAAGCCGCAGTGAAAAAGGTAGCGCCTTCCAAAAAATCTACTCCTAAAAAGGCTGTCGCAAAAAAAGCGGCACCCGCAAAAAAAGTAGCTGCTAAGAAGGTTGCGCCGGATAAAAAATCGGTCACAACTAAAACTAAGGCAACAAACGTGAAAAAAGAGACGAAGAAGAGTACTGCGAAAGCCGCAGCGCCCGCTAAAAAAGCTCCGGCTAAAAAGGCCGAGCCTGCTAAAAAAGCAGTTGCCAAGAAAGCGGCACCTGCTAAGAAAGAAACCGTAGCCCCTAAAGCGCCTGCAAAAGCAGCAGCGCCGGCTAAAAAAGTAACCGCTGCGAAAACAGCTGCTGCCAAGAAGGCTGCAACTGCAAAAGCCGCAGCAGCAAGAACGGCAAAAGCTGCGCCTATACCTACTGAAAAACCCAGGCCTACAAGGCGCAACGCACGCGACGAAAACAAACAACAGGTAATAGTGGCACACCGCCGCCTGGAAAACAAATCCAAACAAGCTGAGAAAGCCGGGAAAACTATGATTAGTTACCAGCCGGAGTTTACACGCTCTATACTGGACACCCCCATCGAACAACAAGGCCCCGTATATCGCTACAGCGATGAAGAACTGCACGAGTTCAGGGTGCTGATAACAGGCCGCCTGGAAGCAGCACGTAAAGAACTGGGCTACCTGCAGGGATTGATAACCCGCAAGGATGAGGCCGGTACTGAAGATACAGAGAACCGCTATATGAACATGGAAGATGGCAGCGGCGCTATGGAGCGCGAGCAACTGGCACAATTGGCCAGCCGCCAGATACAGTTCATCAACCACCTGGAAAAGGCGATGATGCGTATAGAAAATAAAACTTACGGTATCTGCCGTGTTACAGGCAAGCTGATAGACAAAGCCCGCCTGCGCGCAGTACCCCACGCTACGCTCAGCATCGAAGCAAAAAAGATGATGTCTTCTAAATAAGGCAACAGGATATACATTACGAAAGAGGCGCCAACCAGCGCCTCTTTTTTATTCCCCTTCCCGCAGGAGTCTCCCGACAGGGACTCCCGGGCCTCACGCAGAATATACATATTTGCATTAGTTTATAACAACAATTTTACGTATATTTGTATAACTTATCGTTTTTGCAAAGCAACCCGGTACCATAGTTCTTTGACATACCTGTAAACACATCCCCCGGCACAACAACCTCACGAACACATTACGCCGTTCCTGTTTTGTTCCATACATGGAACAATTCCGCACATTTGGAACAAAACGAAATGTTGATAATCAATTACTTATCTCCAAAACAGGGCTAAAAATGTAAAAACCAATATTCTGGCATCATTTGGGAACAAAAAACAACAAACATTGAATACACAAATCGAGTATAACAGAACTATAAAGGCTGTGTGCGGTTGGTGCGCTCCGCCTCAGGAGGCTCAGGGGAAAACCTCAATTAGGCAGTTGACTCTTATCTTATTATTTTTGCAAACATTTCAATCTAACAATTAGCAATATTTAACAATACATGCACGCCACACTTAGCGAACAGGAAGTAGTAAGAAGGGAAAAATTGCAGGAACTGCACAACCTGGGCATCGACCCCTACCCTGCGCCCTTGTACCCGGTTACCCATACTGCTATGCAGATAAAAGAAGGTTACAATGGTGAAAACGGGGAAGACTATAAAGCTGTAACTGTTGCAGGCAGGATCATGAGTGTGCGTGATATGGGCAAGGCTAACTTTGCCGTATTGCAGGACAGCACGGGACGCATACAGGTGTACATCCGCAGAGACGATATTTGCCCCGGCGAAGACAAAACCATGTACGATACAGTCTGGAAAAAGCTGATGGACATCGGCGATATCATAGGGGTAAAAGGCTATGTATTCACTACCAAAACGGGTGAAACCTCTATCCATGCTACAGAATTTACCCTGCTGACCAAAGCCCTGCGCCCCTTGCCTATAGTAAAGGAAAAGGACGGCGAGGTATATGATGCTGTTACCGACCTGGAATTCAAATACCGCCAGCGCTATGCCGACCTGATAGTAAACCCCAATGTTCGCGACACCTTTGTGAAAATCACGAAGATGAAAAACGCCATTCGTGATTTCCTGAATGAGCGCGGGGCCCTGGAAGTGGACACCCCTGTATTGCAGGGCATACCCGGCGGGGCAGCAGCCAAGCCATTTACTACGCACCACAATGCGCTGGATATGCCCCTGTACCTGCGTATAGCCAACGAGCTATACCTGAAACGCCTGATAGTGGGCGGTTTCGACTGGGTGTATGAATTCAGCCGCAACTTCCGCAACGAGGGTATGGACCGTACGCACAATCCTGAGTTTACCGTACTCGAGTTTTACGTGGCGTACAAAGACTACCTGTGGATGATGGAAACCACCGAGCAGATGCTGGAATACACAGCTATAGCCACCAACGGCAGCAGCATAACCACCATCGATGGTAAAGAAATAGATTTTAAAGCGCCTTACAAGCGCATCAGCATATACGATGCTATCAAAGAGCATACGGGCATCGACATCAGCAATATGAACGAAGAAGAGATACGCGGTGTGTGCAGGCAATTCAAAGTAGATGTAGACCCCTCAATGGGTCGCGGCAAGCTGATAGACGAACTCTTTGGTGAAAAGTGTGAGCATCATTATATACAGCCCACTTTCATTACCGACTACCCGATAGATATGAGCCCACTGACCAAGAAGCACCGTGAAAAGCAAGGACTGGTAGAAAGGTTCGAGCTACTGGTAAACGGTAAGGAGATAGCCAACGCCTATACTGAGCTGAACGACCCCATAGACCAGCGCGAACGCTTTGAAGACCAGGTAAAACTGATGGAGCGTGGTGACGAAGAGGCTATGTATATCGACTACGACTTCCTGCGCGCGCTGGAATATGGTATGCCACCCACGGCAGGTATCGGCTTTGGTATAGACAGGCTGGCCATGCTGCTGACTGGCAATGTATCTATACAGGATGTGCTGCTCTTCCCGCAAATGAGGCCTGAGAAAACGGAGGATTGATGAAAGGCTTGGCTCTATATCTTCTGCTCATGCTGCATGGCATCTGTGCCTTTGGGCAGTCCAAAACGTATATACAGCAAATAGCAGAACACCGCCGGCATTACAAACAGGAATTCCTGGAGGACCAACGCAGCCCGCTTACAGCAAAGGATACAGCTAACCTCAGGTTTTACCCGCCCGATGAGCATTACAAGGTGAAGGCTAAAGTAACGCCCACACCCGAAGCGGAGCCTTTTGATATGCCTACAGTTTCGGGCAAAAACAAAAAGTACAGGCAGTATGGTTGGCTTACCTTCAATATCAACGACACAGCAGTTAAGCTCAAGGTATTTCAAAGCCTGAAATTGATGGAAGACCCGAAATATCAGGACCACCTCTTTGTCCCTTTCACCGATGGCACTACCTATACAGAAACCTATGGCGGCGGTCGCTATCTCGACCTCTCATCAAAGGATATCATAGATGGAATGATTGAGTTGGATTTCAATAAGTGCTACAATCCCTGGTGCGCCTATGCTTCAGGCTACTCCTGCCCCATCCCCCCACCTGAGAACCGTATGTCTGTATCAGTCAGGGCGGGAGAAATGAACTACGCAGGTACCGTGGAACATTGATTATCCCTGCTATTTCTTATTTAAGCCCATAAAATTCCCGTATCATCCACATACTTTACTTCACATGGGTTGCCATTAATACATTTGTAAAAACAATAAGGTTATGAAAAGAATACTAATGGCACCTGCCCTGCTGGCTTTATTGGCTATGGGCTGCCAGAACAAAACAAACACAAACGTTACACCGGGCGACAACAGTAGCTCCGTATCTGGTATTGTCACAGCCGGCAAGTGGACTGTCAGTTACTTCTATGACAATGACAAAGATGAAACTTCAGACTACAGCGGCTATACCTTCGAGTTCAACGATGATAAGACCCTAAGCGCCACCCGCAGTGCTGTTACAACTACAGGCACCTGGAGCGAACTAACAGATGATGGTATGCCAAGATTGGTAATAACACTTAATACTACAGATGACAAGCTGGTTGAGTTGAATGACGACTGGGTAATTGAATCGAAAACCGACACACAAATCAAACTGAAAGATGACAACCCGGACAGGAATGAACAACTACATTTTACCAGGCAATAACAGACATAAGAAAGCCGGGCTATGATAGCCCGGCTTTCTTTATTCTAAACGATTATCATTTTTAGTAAGATACCAGTTTCTCAGTATAGTGCTCACTACCTGCCTGAACATGTATCATGTATACACCTTTCACTTTGATAGCCTGTGCAGGTATCTCTATGGTATTGATGTTGCCATTCAGTTTGTGCTGGATAGTATATACCACTTTACCTGTCACATCAGTAACCATTATCTGCGCAGTTTCCTGTGACGAAGATTTGATTACCAGCTGAGAGCTACCCGTTGTCGGGTTGGGCGCCAGTGCTATATTCCTGTCATCTGTCAGCAGCGTGTTAACGCCTTGCGGCCACGGGCTAATATTGATGCGGTCGATGTAGAAGTGGTTACCTGTGCCGGGCAGTGTCCTAGCTGCTGCCAGTGTATTGCTTACATCATCAGCGCTTGGCCTGAAACGGAAACGGAAGAATACTTTACTCTGCCTTGCACCCTGTGGTATATCAATGCTCTGCAATTTCCAGTCGCCATTGTATAGGGGTGAATACTCTATAGTAACCAGCCCTTTGTTAGCGAGATCCGCCTTACCAATATTCTTGAGTAATACCCATGTTTTACCACAATCCAAAGAGAAGTGTATTTGCAGGGTATCGCGCATCAGCCTGTTATCAGCTGTACGTGTAGCACCCGAAGACATAAAATTCAGCCTGCAATCTGTACCTGTCATACCACTCAGGTCGAATGCAGGGGTAAAGAAGTCATCGATATCACCTTTAGGTGTACCATTGTATGCGTTAGGCGTTACACGCGTGTCGTAGCCCCTGTATGATATACAGCCACTACCGGTAAAACCAACATTATCCATCATCGTCCACCTGAAGTCATTCTTATAGTGGTTGAAGATTGGGTACTTCTCACGAGGATTGTTAGCATCGTCCTTCTCAAAATCCATAAAATAACCATTCAGCGGGTTGATAGTCGCATTGCCATCTGCCACGTAAACTACTGAATCAAAGGTATGGGTGCTGTCACCTGAATTATTGCCTATAGCTTTCAGTGTTACGCTTACCCAACCAGGCTGATTGAATGTATTCTTAATGTTTGAATTCAGTGCTACGGGCGAAGTGGCTGCAATTGTCGGGGCAGTAGCGTTGTTTGTAAATGACCACTCTACCGCTGTAATAGTATCCCTCCAGCTGCGCTGCCTCATCTGGAACTCTGTACCTGCGCAAAGGAAATATGCACGCTCAGCGCTGGCGCTTTGCTCTACTGATATATCAGGTACGGGTTTCAAATCTAACCTCTTACCATAAGGGCCGCCAAGGTAATCAATCAGTCCTGTCCTCAGGTGGGTAGTATCACTCACCAGGCTGTTCCTGTTACCAATTTTGCTGGCAAGTGTTGCACGCATACGGTCCACCTGCAAATGTGTGAACATTTTGGGGCAGTTAGCATAGTCCATGATATTCTGTGTATTTACAGTATCAGGGTAGTCTATACAGTTTTTGATATAACCGTACCTGATACGTAAATCGTACAACAGGTCATAACGGCCATTAGTTGTGTCATTAAATATATTGATTATGCAAGGGATGTTCCTTACATAAGGTGCAGCACCTACTGCATCATTGTAAACGCCGGGGTTTTTTGTAAGTGTAAGCCTGTAAGTAGTGTCAGGTATTACTTTGAAACCAAGGGGTACAACCTGCGCACCCGAATCGGTTATTGTCAGGGCATCATACCTTACAGACCAGTTGTAGAAGAAGTTGTAACGGGCCTTATATGAACCGGGGTTATTCAGTGTATCCCGGCCGGTTGTATCCACAAAGTCGTTGAATGTGATAACACCATCAAGCGCCCTGTAAGCTTTCAGCTGATTGTTACCGGTATGCATGATGCTGTCGAGTGTAGCCTTGGTCAGGCTGTCAGCCTTCAGGCCGGGGTTGCGTTCTATCTGCAACCTGTATGCGCCCTGGGCATTGTTATTTTCAATAAACGCGCTGAATGGTACTACCTGCGCACCTGTATTTGTATTGGTAACTCCTGTATAAGATTTTACAAGCGTGTTATTGAATTTGCGCAAAGTGATAACAAAAGTATCGCCGATAGTGGTCGGGTAAATACTAAATGAATCTATCCAGATGTACTTCTGTGTCTGGAAAGTAATACCGGACCTCTTAAGTGGGCTGTCAATATTAGATACTGCAAAAGACGAGCCTAATGCAGGCATACCTACGCTGCCTGTCTTGGTATTGTACACATGCAGTACACTGAAGTTACCGCTGGAATTACTCTTATAATTGGTAATCTCAAACTCTGAACCAATGGTGGAAGGATATATCTTGATAGATTCCAGGGTCATATTCGTCCTGGGTATGTAGTCAAATCCTTTTACTGAATTATCCACTGCAATATTCAAGGTAGAATCGAGCAGTATTTTAGCGAGTGTGTTTACGTTGTTGGTACAAGATGTATCGTACAGGCTGGCTGCGTTACAACTACCGCTAGCAGTACTACCAAAAGGGTCGCCATTACCAAAGTGACCTGTAGTAGGCGGTGTATCGTCTACTTCGTCATCGCCCGTACAGTTGGTGGCAACTGCAATATTACCCCATGTGTGAAACAAGTTAAGAATATGCCCTATTTCATGCGGGATTGTTTTGTTACTCAACATGCTACCCGCACTGGTAATAATACCATCTGTATATGGGAATGACGCTGCTGAACTGGGGAAAACCGCATAAGCAGCCACCACACCGTTAGCTATACCCCTGCCTATTGCCCTGATAGTCCAGATGTTGAGATAAGATGCAGGATCCCACTGGTCAAATTTAGCCTGGTCGTCTCCGCCTGCAGTCAGGTAAGACCTGCGGTGGGTAATGCCCTTGGTAGGACGGCCCTGAGGGTCTTTGGTAGCCAGGTGAAACATAACCTTAGGATTACCGATGTATTTCTTAAAAGGAGTGATCACTTCATTAGTGTCAGAGTTCCTTTTCATAAACACCTCGTTAATCTGGTCGAGCAGTTGGTATATGTCATCGTCAGCCACATAGTCAACATTGCCATAATCGTGCACTACATGCACCACTACCGGTATGTGCAAAGTGTCATTTTCACCAAATGCTGTGCCCTTGCCTCTGGCCCTGTCCAATCGCATCGCCTGCATACCTTCCTCGATAAAAGCCCTCAACTGCTCTTCGTACATCGCAATTTCAGGGAAAGATTGCTTGTAAGATTCGTTGGCTTCCGTTGTAGCACAAGGGTGTTGAACGGTCTGTGCATGAACAGCGCCAAACATCATCAGCACAACAGGTAACAATGAAAATACTTTTCTTATCATGTTAAAAATTATTGTATAAATCAGTTTAAAACAATGGTTTCAAAGATAGCTATTCCTGTTAAAAAATTGCAAAGTTTTTGTCACGATAATCTGTTTTTTCTGTCATAGATTACAAATAACAGGCAGTTATGACTATTCTGTGGCAGAGGGGATTAACAACGCAATTTAGCCCGAAACCGATTTCGAATATAATTTATGTTTAATGAGCCCCCAACTGTGCAGCCTGTGTATCAGCGAAACCCTCAGTACTCCCAGCCCGTATTGTACGCTCCTGGAGAAGTTGATACTGGATGCTTCTTCAAAGTATTTCGTGGGGCAGGTTACCTCCCCTATCTCGTACCCGTTCATAAATACCTGTGATATCATCTCATTATCAAAAACGAAATCGTCGCTGTTATGACTAAAGTTGATGGAACGTATGACATCGGCTGAAAAAGCCCTATACCCTGTATGGTATTCGCTCAGCTTCTGGCCTATTATTATATTTTCAAACAATGTGAGGAAACGATTGGCAATATATTTATATACAGGCATACCTCCTTTCAGTGCGCCTTTGCCCAATATACGAGAGCCAAAAGCTACCGGGTACACATCGTAAGCGATGACAGATGCCAGGGCATGTATAAGCTTTGGGGTATATTGATAATCAGGGTGCAGCATGACGACTATGTCGGCACCGAGCTCCAGCGCCTTGGCATAACAAGTCTTCTGGTTGCCGCCGTAGCCCTTGTTTACCTCGTGCCGGATAACATGCCGTATGCCTATCGCCCTTGCTACCTCAACTGTATTGTCAGGACTATTATCGTCTACCAGCACCACATCATCAACTATATCAAAAGGAATTTCCTTATAGGTGCGTTCCATTGTCATGGCGGCCTTGTAGGCCGGCAATACAACAATTATTTTCTTACCGTTAAGCATATATAAATAATACCCCATACGAGCTATAGCCCGAAGCTTTGCCCTTATTATGAGTGGCAAAGGTAAAATATACACCTGTATTTATCAGGAGAATAGTCTTTATTTCTCAGGTTCGCCGGGCTGCTTGGGAATAACTATAGTTTCTGTTTTGCAGCCGCCCAGGTCAATACCGTATTCCTTAGTATATGGAGTAGCAACGTAGCCTGTGTCCTGCACTATTTTAATTTTATAATGCCCGGTGTATGCTTCATGATCGTAAGTACTTAGTTTTTCCTGGCTTTTTACCAGTTCGTCATTCAGATACAGGCTATATGGATACACAGAATGGTTAATAAACTTTATTGTACCCTTTGCACATGGGTCTGTCTTTGTTTCAGTTTTGGTACAGCCCACTGCAAGCAGTAAAGAAAATAATCCAAGATTCAACGCTCTTTTCATGAATGGCATTTTATGAATAAAGGTAAAAATATCATTCTTTTATGAGAAATAATAGTGTCAGGCGTTTTTGCCCCTTCTGCACCCACCCCTCATCCTGCAAAATGTTCCCTGTCCGAACGCTATCCCTAAAAAATCGTTCTGCCGGGGTTTCTGCCGGGCGGACATTTTGATGCATGAAAATGTGTTTTTTGCTCAATCCCGGGCTTAGGTCTGCTATCGCAGTGAAGCCTTCTCCTGGTAATTCTGTATCGTTTTTGTAATTGACTCGGTGTAATGCGCGGACGTCTGTTACTGGCAATAATGCCAAAGAGTCCACCTGCAATCACAACAATACAGACATACGTAAAATTGCTATTAATATGAAAAACAAGAAGTAATATTTGCTTTTCTTGCACAGGCAAGACTTATATAAGACGGGAGAGTGTTGGGCTGTCGCAGGACAGTTTGAAAAGGGGAACATCAGCCTTGAATTGTTGTACCTATGTTGTACCAAATAAAAAAGCCGATTCCTAAGAATCGGCTGTAATCTGTGCCCCAGGCGGGACTTGAACCCGCACTCGCATTGCTGCAAACAGGATTTTAAGTCCTGCGTGTCTACCAATTCCACCACCAGGGCGGCCGCGCATAGTGCGCAAATAAAAAATTCCAAACCGCCGGGTTTGGAATTGATTATATGAGCGGAAGACGAGATTCGAACCCGCGACCCTCACCTTGGCAAGGTGATGCTCTACCAGCTGAGCTACTTCCGCATAGGTGTTAAGAACTTTGGGATGGCAAAGATATAGGACATTCAGGAAATTGCAAAACAGGAGAAACATATTTCTTTTTTTGAGGGGTAGGTATTGAAACTCAGTGGTTTGAAAATTAGCTAACAGCCGGTGTGTATATTACCTTTGTCGCAGCATGGCTGGTGGAAAACTGACGACACTGATATATAAAGACCTGCTGCTGGAGTGGCGGCAGAAGCATACCTTTTACGGGGTATTGCTGTATGTAGGCGCTACTGTGTTTATGGTATATATGATGAGCGGACAACCTGAAGCCAAGATATGGAATGCCCTGTTCTGGATTACACAGTTGTTCATAGCGGTGAACTCGGTAGCCAAAAGTTTCCTGCAGGAGCATCCTAACCGCTTCCGTTATTATTACACTATAGTAAAACCGGCGCACTTTCTGCTGGCCAAGATGGTGTACAGCACCCTGCTGATGGTAGCTGTGAGCAGTATCGCCCTGCTGCTGTTCAATATCATGCTGGGGGCGCCCCTGGTGCAGGTAGGGCTGTTTGCGGCTGTTACTGCGGTAGGCAGCATCAGCCTGGCTGTGATATTTACTTTTTTGTCGGCCATAGCTGCCCGTGCGCAAAACAACTCGGCCCTGATAGCCATACTGGGCTTCCCGCTGGCAACGCCTATACTCATGATTCTGAGCAAACTGGCGGTAAAGGCTATAGTGCCTGTGTACCAACCCGGATGGTGGAAGCTGATGCTGGTATTGCTTGCATTGGATATATTAGTTATAATATTAGGTATTATACTATTCCCGTTTCTGTGGCAGGAATAATAATATCTTTTACATTTGCTGAAATTTTTAATTGAGCCCATGCGAAAATCCTGGTGGAAAGTAGCTTGTGTTGTCCTGGTTTTATATGCAATCATCGGCGGATTGCTGATGCCTGTACCCCGTCAGCACATACTCAACGAGACCATCCGCAACCTGTACTTCCACGTACCGATGTGGTTCACTATGATATTACTCTTCACAGGGGCATTCATTTACGCTATAAAATACCTGCGTACCGGCAGGCTGGAATACGATATTTATTCGGTAGCACTTACCAAGGTGGGTATCTTCTTCAGCATACTGGGTATGGTGACGGGTATGGAATGGGCCAAATATACCTGGGGCGAGCCCTGGAGCAACGACCCCAAACAACTGGGCACTGCAGTATGCATGCTCATATACTTTGCCTACCTGATATTGCGCGGAGGACTAAATGACGAAGAGAAACGTGCCAAAATCAGCTCTGTGTACAACATTTTCGCCTTTGCCCTGATGATACCACTGATATGGGTACTGCCCAGGATGGTGGATTCATTGCACCCGGGCAATGGCGGCAACCCCGGCTTTAACGCATACGACCTGGACGCACGCATGAGGGGTGTATTCTACCCTGCTGTTATCGGATGGTTCTTGCTCGGCCTCTGGATCAGCACTTTAATCATCCGTACAGAGCTCATCAGGTACAGGAGGGATAACGATTTTATGCTTACCAAAAACAAACAACCATAATGCAAAAAATATCCTTTTTAACCATAGTTTTCAGCATGCTGGCAGCAGGTGTTGTTATGGCCCAGGAAAATCAGCCGGAAATGGCCGATATCATGCGCACAGATGGTAAAATATACGTTGTTGTTTTAGTATTAGCCACTATCTTTGCGGGGATTATTGCGTACCTGGTAAGAATAGAGCGCAAAATCAACAAAATTGAGAAAAACAAATAATCATTCTTAACAAAACAAAATCATGGGAGAAGCAACAGCTATAGCTACAAATACAGCCCATTACAGTTTCTTTCGCGGCGTAGAACAGAACTTTGACAAGGCCGCAAAATACACCCGCTTCGAGCCCGGTATACTTGAGCAAATCAAGTCGTGCAACTCGGTGTACAGGATGAAATTTCCTGTAAGGATAGGCAATGAAATAGAGGTGATAGAAGCATACCGCGTTCAGCACTCGCACCACAAGCTGCCATGTAAAGGCGGTATCCGTTACAGTATGGATGTGAACCAGGACGAGGTAATGGCACTGGCTGCTCTCATGACGTATAAGTGCGCTATCGTAAACGTACCTTTCGGCGGTGCAAAAGGCGGTATCAAGATAGACCCGAGGAAATACTCTGTTTTCGAACTGGAAAAAATCACCCGCAGGTATGCGTCAGAACTGGTGAAGAAAAACTTTATAGGCCCCGGTATTGACGTGCCAGCACCCGACTACGGTTCAGGCGCGCGCGAAATGAGCTGGATAGCCGATACTTATGCTTCTTTGAAACCCGGCGAAATTGACTCATTGGGTTGTGTAACAGGAAAGCCGGTAACACAAGGTGGTGTACGCGGACGTACCGAGGCTACAGGACTGGGTGTATATTACGGTATACGCGAGGTATGTTCTATTGCTGAAGACATGGAGAAAGTAGGCCTGACTACCGGCCTGGCGGGCAAAAAAGTAATTGTGCAGGGACTGGGCAATGTGGGTTACCACGCCGCCAAATTCTTCCATGAGGGTGGTGCTACAATAGTAGGCCTGGCAGAATATGAAGGTGCTATCTACGACCCCAACGGACTGGACCCTGACAAAGTAGTGGCTTACCGTAAAGAAAACAAATCGATACTGGGCTACCCCGGCGCTACAGATATACCTAACAGCGCTGAAGCACTGGAACTCGAATGCGATATACTGATACCTGCCGCATTGGAAAATGTCATCAACGGTGGTAACGCCGCCAGGGTGAAAGCCAAAATAATAGGCGAAGCCGCTAACGGCCCGCTGACACCTGATGCTGATGAAATACTGCTGGCAAAGGGCTGCATCATCGTTCCGGATATGTATATCAATGCAGGTGGTGTTACCGTATCATACTTCGAATGGTTGAAAAACCTGAGCCACGTACGTTTCGGCCGTATGGACAAACGTTTCAGCGAAAACCAGAACACGCAGATACTGCAATCGGTAGAGGCGCTGACAGGTAAGAAAGTAACGGATATTGAACGCCGCCAGATACTGCACGGGCCCGACGAGGTAGACCTGATATACTCAGGACTGGAAGATACAATGATTGACTCTTACCACGAGATACGCGATATGATGCTGACACTCGGCATTAATGATATGCGTACTGCCGCTTTTGTTGTGTCTATCAACAAAGTGGGTGTGGCTTACGAAGAGCTGGGTATATTCCCATAACCCGGTTCAATTTCATGTTCTTTAAAGGCTGCCATTGTGCAGCCTTTATTTTTATGTGTTGGGCATAAAGGATTTTCTGCAGGGAATTGTTATTTTTACTATAACATATACCTGCTGAAGACAGAGGCTACTGCACATGCAAAATAATGAAACCAATAACGAGGAACTCAAGGCCCTCTTTAACAATGCGGCCATAGGCATACTTACTGTAAACCAATATGGAAAAATTGAGTTGGCCAACGACTTCGCCATGCAACAGTTTGGCTATACATTGAAAGAGTTGAAAGGAAATACTATTGAGCTATTGATACCCCATCGTTTCAGGGACAAACATGTGGGGCACAGGGATACTTTTCTGAACAAAAAAACCCAAAGCAGGCCAATGGGTGTGGGCATGGACCTGTTTGCGATAAAAAAAGACGGCACTGAATTTCCTGTAGAGGTAAGTATCAGCAGCTATGAGACCCCTACCGGAAAATTTGCCATTGCGTTTATCAGCGATATCACCATCCGTAAAGAATCAGAAGAAGCATTAAAAGAGCTGAATGCCCAACTGGAACAAAAAGTAAAAGACCGTACCCAATCGTTGTCGGAAGCGCTGGAAAAAGAGAAAGAACTGAACGAATTGAAATCAAGATTTGTGTCTATTGCTTCACATGAATTCCGCACACCGCTCAGTACTATACTTTCGTCTGCATACCTGGTATCGCGCTACCAAAAAACCGAGGAACAGAGCAACCGTGATAAACACGTAGCCCGTATAGTATCGTCTGTCAATATGCTTAACGATATCCTGAATGATTTCCTTTCGGTGGGTAAGATTGAAGAAGGCAAGATTCAGTTGCGCATCACAGAGTTCAATCTTAAAGAGTTGATTGAGGCTATCATCAACGAGATGCAGACTATACTGAAGCCCGGGCAGATTGTAATGCATGACCATGCAGGAGATGAAACAGTGATGCTGGAACCATCGCTGGTACGGCATATTGTGATGAACCTCTTGTCTAACGCCATCAAATTTTCACCCGAACATTCATCTATAGAAATCAATTGTGTACACAAACCTGGGTTACTAACCCTGGCCGTTCGCGATCATGGCATGGGTATATCGGACGAAGACAAGCAGCACCTGTTCAGCCGTTTCTTCAGGGGTGGCAATGTAACCAATATACAAGGTACGGGACTGGGGCTGCATATAGTAGCCAAATATGCTGAACTGATGAATGGAAGTATAGTATGCAACAGCGCCCTTAACAATGGTACAGAGTTTATTATTACTTTTGACCTCAATAAGATAGATAATGAAAACGATATTATTAATAGAGGATAACACCGAGATACGCGAGAACCTGGCAGAAATACTGGAACTGGCTAACTACAAAGTGTTAACGGCACCTGACGGGCAGGCGGGCGTTACACTGGCTGTACAGCAAAAGCCGGACCTCATCATCTGCGACATAATGATGCCCGTGCTGGATGGCTATGGTGTGATACACATGCTGCAAAAAAACAAAGACACCACTAATATCCCCTTCATATTCCTGACGGCAAAAGCCGAGCGTGCTGAAGTACGCAAAGGCATGGACCTGGGCGCCGATGATTATATAACCAAACCCTTTAACAGTACCGAACTGCTGAATGCAGTAGAAAGCAGGCTGAAAAAAGCTGACCTGCTGAAAAAAGAAATACCGGCTGATATTAACGGCGTACAGACTTTAATCAGCTCCAACACGGGCAAAGACCTGATGAAAGAACTGACCGAACTACGCAGCACTAATACTTATAAAAAGAAAGAAACTATCTACAGCGAAGGGGCCCGGCCCTACCGCCTGTATTATATTGAGAGGGGCAAGGTAAAAACATACAAGACCAATGATGATGGCAAAGAGCTGGTAACAAATATATACAGTGAGGGGAGTTTCTTTGGCTACAATGCCCTTTTAGAAAATTCCTTATACAAAGAGTCGGCCGAAGCACTTGAAGAAACAGAAGTGGCGCTTGTACCCAAAGAAGACTTTGAAAACCTGGTGAACAACAACCGCCAGGTGATGCTGAAGTTCATACAACTACTGGCCAACAACGTAGCTGACAAAGAACAACAACTATTGAAGCTGGCCTACAACAGCCTGCGCAAGCGTGTGGCCGATACCGTGCTGGAGCTATACAGGAAATACAAACCTGAAAACCCTGCCAAACCAATAGCGATAGACATCAGCCGCGAAAACCTGGCCAACATTGTGGGCACAGCCAAAGAATCGGTAATACGTACGCTCAGTGATTTTAAAGACGAGAAACTGATAGATATTGTGAAGGGTGACATTATAGTGCTGAACGAGCAGAAGCTGCAAAACCTGCTGAATTAGATACTCATTACAAAACGGTTGAATTCTTCTTTTACTGCGGAAAATTCTTTTTCCATGCGGTAAACGTCTTCTTTCAGCTTAGTCTGCTCATACAAGTAGCCATTCTTTTCGGGCACCACGGGTATTGTTTTAGCAGACTGGCGGACTATATCACGCCTGAGCAGGGCGATAACCGTATCTTTATCCAGGAACAAGCCCTGGAAAAACTCTGCACGTTCCAATTGCTCCTTGCTTATCTCCTTCTTGATTATTTCAATCAGCTTGTTTTTCAGCAATAGGTTTTCCAGCCGTAAACGCTCCAGCGTTTTCAGCCATGCTGCCTGTTCCTGTTTTAAATGTTCGTTGTTTATTTCTATCATGCTCAGCCTCATCTGCTCTCCCGGGATGTATCATAACTTCCCGATGTAAAAGTATTTCCTGCAAAGCGCTAAAATGGAAAGATTCGTCAAGCAGAAAGGTGATTTATGTCATTTGTAACAGATTAATTTCCACACCATCTGTACAAAAGCAAAGCCCGGCATACATTGCCGGGCTTTGTTAAATTATGTATAAACCTTGTTAGTGCGTTTCGAAATTGCCTGTAAGCTTGAACAGGTCTGATGTATCATTGCGGAAATTGGCATTTACGTTGTAGCCATTACCCTCTTCCTTCCAGCTAATATTGATCATCGGGTGTACATCGGGTGTAATCAATTGCAGAAACTTCACCTGGCCGGCATCGCGCAACCACAAGTGGGTATCCGTCTGTGCTTCCAGCAGTTCTTTTACCATCTGCATCATGCACACGCCTGGCACCACGGGCTGTCCCGGAAAGTGTCCCTTGAAAATATCGTGCTGGTCGTTAAACACAATCCTGCATGATACACTGTTAGGTTCTCTCTGTATATACTCTATCCTGTAAAAGTCATTCATTAACATTGCGCTCAATTTTAGTGAGTGATATGGTAAAATTCGCTTTGTGGTGGTCGAACAATACGCTATCCGGCATGGACTGCGGGGTTGCTTTTCCTCCTACATTAACGGTTATTATTTTTTTTCTATTATCTGCGTTCTCAATTTTCACCAGGTCGTTACCGGCTATGGTATAATATACATATCCACCTTCCCTGTTAAGACGATACAACTGCTCTTTACCCCTATCCTGCCCCAGCATTATTTCCGAGTTTATGTCCATTCCCATCATCAACAGCATTTCCAGGTCTTTCCTCAAAGTCTTCTTCACCGCCTCCTTGTCTAACTGCTCCATTATCTGCCTCACCTTGAAATTTCCATCTTTGTCCCACTCCAGGTCGAAGAAAGCAATTCCCATCTCGTTCTGGAATATAGCACGTTTCGTGCCATTTTCTAACTGCTTGAAAAACAGCACTCCACTCAAGTGAAATTTTTTAAATATAAACCTGCCGTCCACTATACAGCGGTATAAAACCTTGTCGAACTCCGGCTGAAAACGATATACTGACAGTGGTGCCTGCTGCTGCTGAAGGCCCTTATACGGGGTAGCACAGGACGCGATAAAGAGTAAAAAGAGGCTACTTAACCTTAAATAATGCTTCATTGAGGGATGAATTGTGCCTGGTATTATAAAACTCCATGCCTGTATAATCTCCGCCGGTTTCCGTCATTACCAGTTTCACTACGTCCAGCCCGGATTTATTCATGTACACATCTATTTGTTCAAACAGTTTCTTCATATCGCCTGTGGCTGGCACTAACCTGAGCAGGTACCTGCTGCCATCGTGATAAGCAGTTGTCTTGAAATCGGGGTTGGAAAACACCGTCCCCTGCATACAATCTACCATTACACGGTTGACCGACTGCATCATCTTACTGTTCCCCGCATTTATCTTATTCGACTTCTGCTCGTCCTTCACCATCATTTTACTGCCGTTCATCACCATCAGGTAATAATAGGGCTCTGTGTATTCAATACGCACTTTGCCCGGCTTCCTGAAGTAAAACCTGCCTTTAGAATGTATCTTTTCAGCCAGTAGTGAGAGATTTTTTACCTGCTTGAAATCGCTGGATATATCATTGAGCGCTGTATTAGCTTTAGCCAGTTCCGCTTTGAAAGTACCGACATCCGCCAGCTTTTTATAACCAGCGGGTTGTGCGGTAGAGTTAAGGGATAAAAGAAGCAAAACAAGGCAAAAGCTGTTACGCATACGGTTGAACATCCAGTAATTGGTCAATGCGTACAAAAGTATAACCCTTTTTCCGGGCCTGCCTTATTAAATCAGTTAAAATTTCACGTGTCAATGGCACCGAATCATGCAGAAGTATGATGTCTCCGCCTGATAATTTGTTAATTATCTTGTTTTTGAGTTGTTCCCCATCCTTTGCCAGGGTATCATAAGAACGCAGGTTCCAGCCTATTGAGGCCATTCCTGAACGCTTAACTGCCCTGTATAAGTTAGGGTTAGTGATTCCATACGGAGGGCGGAAGAGGTTGGGGTGCCTGCCGGTTACCTTCCTGATGATGCTGTTGCACTTTTCTATCTCTGCCAGCATACGTTTCGAGCTCATCCAGTCGAAACTATTGGCGTGGTAGTAGCTGTGGTTGCCTACCAGATGCCCTTCGTCGTGCATACGCAACACTGTAGCCTGGTCTTGCTCTATATTCCTGCCAATGCAGAAAAAAGCTGCTTTTACCTGCTCCTGCTGCAATATGTCCAATATAGCAGTGGTTTCTGCATTGGGGCCGTCGTCAAAGGTGAGGGCTATGAAATGTTTATTATGCCCTTTGTTGTATGAGCGGATATAATAATTCCACTGTATACGGGTAACCCCCGTGTACAACACTGCAAGGTATATTATGCATAGCAGCGGCAACCAGAAAAAACTAATCAGCCCCAGGAAAAGTAAATAAGTGACGATGGCCAGCAAGGCTACAAACAGTATCGCTATGTATTGAAACGGGCGCAAATAATTATCTGTTAGTGATTGTTTTGTTGTTCTAAATAAGCTTCGGCAATGGCTACATCTTCGGGCGTGTCTACGGCTATGCTTGTATGTTCTGCCAGGGCCATTTTTATTGGCATACCATATTCAATAAAACGGTTACACTCCAGCTTTTCTACCAGCTCAAGCGGCGATGGCTGCCATGATGCAAAGCGTATCAGTGCATCTTTTCTGAATGCATAAATCCCGATATGGATATAATAACTATAGTCAACAGCAGCATCGCGTAAATAAGGTACAGGGCTGCGCGAAAAATAGATGGCGTAATTATCAGGCCTTAGCACCACTTTCACCTTATTAGGATTATTAATAACCACCTCGTCTTGGGTTGGCTGCACCAGCGATGCTGCCTGAACATCAGCCCCCTCTGCGCCTTTGAACAAATCAATCAACTGCTCCAACGGGCGTTTTTGTATGAAAGGTTCATCACCCTGTATATTGATGACCACATCTGCTTCAATATCCACAGCAGCCTCCGCTATCCTGTCCGTACCGCTTTCGTGTTCCTTTTTACTTCTTATTACCCTGCCCCCTGCACGCTCTACTTCCTGTTGTATTTCATCGCTGTCGGTTACTACTATTACTTCAGAAAACAAACCTGTGCCCACTGCTGTTTCGTAGGTACGGGTTATCAGCGCCTTGCCTTTTATCGGCGTCAGCATCTTAGCAGGGAAGCGTGTGGAACCTATGCGCGCGGGTATCAGTGCTGCTACTTTCATCTTATCGTTTTTGCAGGCATCCTGCTATGAACAATATCCAGCCGGCAATAAAAAACAACCCGCCAATAGGTGTAATCAAGCCAAAACCACCCAGACCCACTTGTCCTCCCGACTTGAGCATAACCAGCAGATATAAGGAACCGCTGAACAATACAGTACCGATGATAAAACTTATGGATGCCCATCTCAAAGCCTTTACCGGCAGGTGTGCATAGATTAAGCCCGATACCAGCAATGCCAGCCCGTGGTACATCTGGTACCTTGCCGCGGTTTCATAAGTTTGCAACAGGTCGGCAGTCAACATAGCTTCTAATGCATGTGCGCCGAATGCCCCCAGTATCACCGATAGGCCTGCAAATAAGGCACCCATAATTAATGCCGTTCTGTACATAATGCAATTATTTGTTCAAAATTAGCAATAATAGTTTCATCTGCCTGCACGGTGTAATGAGCCTGTTCATAATAAGTACGGCGTTCCTGGTATAACCTTTCCAACTTTTCCTGTATATGTTCGCCGTTAAGCAAGGGCCTGGTATTTTCATCCTGCCACAGTCTGTCAGTCAGCGTATTGATATCGGCTTTTATGTACACTACACAGCCGTTTTGCTTCATTAATTCCAGGTTGTTATTATACACCGGGGTACCACCACCGCAGGCTATTATCGTTTTGTTTTTTGTAAAAAACTGTTCCAGGCATCGCGTTTCTTGTTGCCTGAAATATGCTTCACCTTCAGTTTCAAATATTCCCTCTATTGTCTTGCCTGCTGCCTGCTGTATTTCTTCATCCAGGTCGGCAAAGGTATAGTCGTATTTAGCAGCCAGTTTCCTGCCCCAATATGTTTTGCCCACACCAGGCATACCTACCAGGAATATACTGCTCATAGTTTATTGTTGATGTATTTCCATATCATCAGCATACCCATCTGCGCGGCCAGCTCTTTGTTTATTACCCTGTTATAATGAAACTGGAATTTCTTCGTTTTCACGCCCTTCTCACCATCCACAGCCATCCACACTAATCCTTTCTGTATATGTGCGTCTTCTCCGCCAAAGCTCAATTGCCCAGTAACGGATAAACAGTAATCGCTGCCAAACATTTTTCTCGCATTAACGGCCAATTCTATAGCGGCTTCTTCGCTGATGGCGGTATGCTGCTCAATCGTATTTTTATCAACTCCCACAATGCTTGTTTTCAACCTGCTCTGGTAAGGCACTATAGCCCCGTTGAAGTATTGGCTGGAGCCCTGTACCTGTGTAATGAGGTGGGCGATATACCCACCTGTACAACTTTCCGCCAGCGATACAGTAGCCTTTTTCTGTAGCAATGTTTTACCTAACAGCTCCTGCCAGCTTATATCCTCAAGCGTCACCACAATCCGTTCTAAAATTTGCGCCAGTTCAGCATGAAGTTTATCTAACTCCGCCGTAAGGCTTTCAACATCTGCTCCTTTACCTGTGAGCCTGAGCTTGACAATGCCGGGGGCGGGCAGGTACGAAATTTTGATGTAGGGGGGCAATGCAGCTTCAAAATCTGTCAGCATCGCTGCTATAAAGCTTTCCCCCTCGCCCGATGTAACAATATTCCGATGTACTATAGCATTGCCGGTAAACACTTCCTTCAACCGTGGCAATACTTCACTTGTCATGATACTCTGCATTTCGAAGGGTACGCCGGGCATAGAGATAATCCATTTGCCCTCTTGCTCAAACAACATACCGGGTGCGGTACCCATCTCGTTGCGCAATACGGTGCATACGTCAGGCACTTCGGCCTGCTTACGATTTATTTCCAGGAAGGGGCGGTTGCGTTTTTCAAACAACAAGCGTACATGTTCCAGCACCTCTTCGTTAACTACGAGCTTTCCACCAAAGTATTTGCAGAGAAATGGCTTGGTAATGTCGTCGGAAGTAGGGCCCAGGCCACCCGTTATCAGTATAATATCAGCACGGGGTATCTCTTCGTCCAGCGCCAGTTGTATATCAGCTTCCTGGTCTGCCACCGCTACCCTCCTGAACACATCTATGCCCAGCAGGTTGAGTTGCTGCGCTATCCATGCCGAATTAGTATCTATCGTCTGGCCTATCAGCAGTTCATCGCCTATCGTAATTATAGTAGCCTGTATATTCTTCATTTTAACCAAAATATGGTTTCAGTTTGTCTGATAGCTGTGCAGGCATCAGCGTTTTCTCTTTCTTCACCGGATCGTAAAACACCAGTGTAGTAACTCCTTTATTTAACAACTCACCTTTTTCATTATACAGCTCCGAGTGAAACTGTATTTTCGGCCCATCGGGTAGTTCTTTCAAAATCGTTTTTACGGTTACCTCGTCGTCGTACAGCGCCGGGCGAAAATATTTAGCATTCAGTTCCACCACCGGCATCATGATACCCATCTCTTCCATCTGCCTGTAGGTAAACCCTAATTCGCGAATGGCCTCTGCCCTGCCTACCTCGTAATACAAAGCGTAAAACCCGTAATAGAGATAACCCATCTGGTCCGTTTCTCCGTACCGTACCCTTATTTTAGTTTCCGCACTGTACATAATTATTTAGCCAGTTCAGAATTCCTTAAGGTGTACAGGCTGTTTGCCTGGTTGGTACAGGTCATAGTCAAATCATTGATGCACACATGCGGTGGTAGTGTAGCGCAATAAAAAGCAACATTGGCTATATCCTCCGCCTTCAGTGGCTGTATATCATTATACACAGCCGTTGCCCGTTCAGCATCACCTTTGAACCTGACCAGGGAAAATTCTGTTTCCGCCATACCCGGATTAATAGCTGTTACTTTTATACCGTAGGGCAACAGGTCTATACGCATAGACTGGTTCAGGGCATCTACCGCAAACTTGGTAGCGCAATACACATTACCATTCTTGTACACCGTCTTGCCGGCGGTTGAACCAATATTGATGATATGCGCGCTTTTTGCAGCCTTCAACATTGGCAATGCCATACGTGTTACGTACAATAACCCCTTCAGGTTGGTATCTATCATCGCCTCCCAGTCGTCTATATCGCCTTCGTCTATAGTAGCCATGCCCGATGCAAGCCCAGCATTATTTACCAGTATATCTATCGTATCTGTCTGCCTGTGCAAATTGTCAATAGCTTCCTTTACCTCGGCCCTGTTGCGGATGTCAAAGTGTAAAGTAGTGACATGCACGCCAAATTGTTCCTCCAGTTCTGCCTTCAGGTTTTGCAGCCTGTCTTCCCTCCTGCCTGTAGCTATTATATCATAACCATTCTCAGCAAACTTTGCGGCTATAGCTTTTCCGAAGCCAGATGTAGCCCCCGTAACTAAAATTTTTCCTGCCATGTATGTGTAGACTTATTATGTGGTAAAGATACTGTGCTTTGTGTACAAAGCATAAACAAGAAAAAAGCGGCATAAGCCGCTTCCGTTATTTTATCCGTATTTTAACGTATTAGTATTGCATCACCTTTTTTCTGGTGTGTTATACCATCTTTATCCACAGCGCTCAGTAGCCAGAAATAGGTACCAATATCCGCTTTTTTACCTCTGAAAGTACCATCCCAGCCATCGCCTATGCGTTTTGTATCAAACACCAGCTCTCCCCAGCGATTGAATACCCTGAAGTAATTGTAAGCAGAGTACCCTACACTGAATGGCCTGAGTAAATCATTATTGCCATCACCGTTTGGTGTAAATGCGGATGGCATAAACAAGGAGCCCTGCCCCACTACCCATACACGTATGCTGTCATTACCTTCGCAACCGCGGGGGCTCCTGATGTACACATTATAGTTATACCTGCCTGTATCAGGGTAATATCCTATAGGTGTGGGTGAAGTTGTGGTATTAAGGTTATTAGCGGGCGACCACTCAAATATGCTGCCGCCTGAAGCATTGAAATATACTGATTCCCCTTTTACAATAATGGTGTCATTGCCCGCAAAGGGTACAAACCTGTCTATAGATACTGTTTTTACGGATGTATCTCTGCAACCCTTTATACTTGTAGAGATGAGTGTAACAGGGTAATCTCCACCCTGGCTGTAAACATGTTGCGGATTCTGTGCGTCAGATGTGTTGCCATCACCAAAAGACCACTCCCATTTCACCACAGGTTTGTATGTGGCTTCCGATTTGTCTGTAAACTGGATAGGTGCATTTGGACAATAAAGCCCCGCTACATCATATTGTGCAGAATAGTCAGGATATACCTTCACGAAACGGGAAATACTGTCTGGGCAGGTCGAACCTTCATTCACTACCAATTTTACTGTATATGTACCCGTGTCGGGATAGGTGTATGAAGGTTCGAAATCGGCAGAAGAATCATTAGTTCCAAAATACCATTTGTAGTCAAATCCCCCGGTACTTTTATTAATGAACTTTATGGTTTTGGATTTGCAGGATACTAAATAAGTATTATACTCATCTGAAAGCTGTGGTATGTTCGCCACCACCTTCTTTGAACAGTTAGTTACAGTAAACTGAAATTCCCTGTGTATGGTATTTATTTTCACCCCGTTCCTCCATTCGTGCGCACACACCGCTACTACAAACCTGCCCTGCTGGTTGGGCGTACCGGTTATCATGCCTGTTACAGGATTGATCTGAACTACCGGATTACCTGCCATCGGCTTAGATGGTGTAAAACCTGCCCTGTACCCGTAGCTGGGGCTGGGGGGGGACTGACTAATTTGAGTAAGTGGCTTTGGTAAAGTACCTGATGGCCAGGGCTTCGGGCCTGTGGTAGTACCCCCGGGATAGGCATCACACAGCTCGTAACTGATGGAATCACCATCATTATCCCTGGCAGAGTGGTCATAAACCAGCGGGTTGTTCACACATATAATCTGCGGGGGGTAATTATGGAAATAAGCACTGTTGTTGCAGTTGGCTTCGGCAGCCGCCGGTATATCACAAAAATAGGTGGCACCCACCTGGCCCGGGTTGTTCAGGTTCAGAATAGCTTCGTTGCGGCAGCAACGTACGAACATTACCCGGTAACCTGCTGAGTTGAGCGGTAATGTGTACACTTTGGAAAAAGTCACCCTTCTCAGGCACAGCCTGGGGGGGTTATTTACACAGGAATTACTGAAGTTAGGAGGCACTAATTCATCAATTACTGTACCCTGGTTGTTTTTACCTATTGAATCTAAAACCCTGTAAGCAGATTCTTTTGAAAAAATACCAATGTAGGCAGGAATATCTTCGGCTATGGCATCAGGCAGTCCGTTCAGGCAATCCTGGTATATTTCCAGCTTAATGCGGTAACGTATACCACCTATACCTGAACCCAAACATTCGTAAGTAAGGCCACCACCCACTATATGTGTAGCAAAAGCTTGCTCGCTGACGCCAATACATGTGGCCAGGATAAAACAAACTAATATCTTTACACTACTTCTCATCGGTTTTTGCATCACCATAACTGTAGGCTGCAAATGAGATTAAATAACCTGTTAATTCCTTTGGTGATTCAATCATACTCATGTGCCCGCACCCGTTACAGGTATATACAAAGTTAACGTTTGCCAGCGAAGTTTGTTGTATTAAATTTTCGGGTGATGCGATGGTGTCGTCTGCCCCGATTACCCATAATACAGGCACCTCACTGTTCTTCAAGATAGCAATTCTATCCGGCCTGTTTATCATGGCATTGTAAAAAGCAATAAGGCTTTTATTTTCAGTTAATAAAGCGCGGTCTGTAAGCACTTTTATCTCCTCCGAACAACGGCTTTTGGATGCCGGAGAGAACAAGACAGGTATCATCTGGCGGATAAAAGCCTCTTTCCCGCCTTTTTTAAATAATTCAATGGACTTCCTCCTCTGTTCTTTCTTTTCCTCAGTATCAGCTTTGGCAAAGGAATGTATCAATCCCAGCCCTTTCATTTGCCCGGGATACAACTCAGCAAAAGCCAATGCTACATATCCACCCATAGAGTGGCCTGCGATAATTGCGGAATTAATCCCTTCGTTATCCAATATCAGCTTTACGCCTTCAGCCATTTCCTCTACGCTCAACTCTTCGCCGGCAAAAGTACTTTCGCCACTACCCGGCATATCGGGTACTATTACCATATAGTCGTTGGCCAATTCCGGCACTACTTTGTCCCATATACTCCCATCCAGCGGAAAACCATGCAGCAGTAGCAACGGGCTGCCTGTGCCATGCACTGTGTAAGACAGTTGCGGGTACTTGTCGGTTCTGATGATTTTCCTTTCCATAATTATTTGCGTTTAATAATTGAACCGAAAATAAATAACAACGCCAGTAGCAGCGGCGATAATTCAAGCAATGCCAACTGCTGAATACCTGTGATATGCAACAGCAGCGACACGAATATCAATACAACAGCAATAATGGCGTATTTGTTCTTATTTCTTTTTCGGGGCAAAAAAGCGAAAATGACATTTGTCGGCAATGCCCATAAGATATTGTAATTCTGCTGGCAGCCCTGGTGGTCTGTCCATAGCCACATCACCAACATCAGGCAGCCCAGCAAGCCCGTAATAAACAAGAACAGGAAACCCATAAAATCGCCCAATAGCTTAAAACGCGGCACTGCTATGCCCATGATGGTCAGCGCAGCCGCTATAGATAATACTATCAGCGGCCAGTTGGGGCCTGCGGGTACCTTACCGGGTCCTTCAAACAATACGGTTGTTTCAGGCGCTATTTTTTTACCGCCCACTCTTGCCCCGGCCATACCGTCGCGCAGAAAATCCGGCAGGAACATGACTTCGCTTTCGGTCATTACTTTGTCTATCGGGCTACCCAACAGCAAGTTGCAGCCTAAGCGCTCGAAATGCACGCGATAAAAGTATTCATTCATGATTTGCCTGAAGGTGAGCTTCGAGTCCGCAGGCAGGGTGCTGCCATAAGCAAAGTCCTTATCCACTGCCATAGGAAACGCATCCCTGATGCGGGTAGCACAATTGTCGAAGAAAAAATCGTATTTGTAATAACGGTTTTCCTCCTTTGCGTTATCCACTAAATAGTCTTGTATAGCTTTCTTTTCATCCCCTTTTATGTGCAGCACCTGCTCCTCTACCCTGCGTTGCGGGTCTGCATATTCAGCCAGGAAATGCTCATAAGGATAATAAGACACATAATACAGCAACTTGCCCCTCATGAATTGTATCTCAAAGCCCGGCCCGAATGAGAAGGTACCGTAGTTATACACCAGGTCGGTGCCCATGGCGCTGTCGGTAACGCGTATAGCAGTATGCCCAAATTGCGCCCATATTTCATCGCCGGGGCCGCAGGTAAGCAGGCTGATGCGTAAACGGCTGCTGTCTTCTTGTGCAAAGAGGCCTGCGGGTAATAACAGCAGCAGGCAGAGTAGTATATTCCTGTACATACGGCAAAATAACAAAAGGGCTGCTTAAGAAGCAGCCCTTTGCAATTATTTTAAGAATAACTGTATTATACTGAATTTTTGGAGCCACCCCTGAAGGTAGCCGCAATGTACTCGCGATTGAGGCGGGCGATGTTTTCCAGCGATATACCTTTAGGACATTCAGCTTCGCAAGCGCCTATGTTGGTACATCCTCCAAAACCTTCTTTATCGTGCTGGCGTATCATGTTTTCTACACGTATGCTCCTTTCGGGGTCGCCCTGCGGCAACAGCGCCAGATGAGAGACCTTAGCTGATGTAAACAGCATGGCAGATGCATTGGGACATGCTGCCACACAGGCACCACAACCAATACATGCCGCCGCTGCAAATGCCTCGTCTGCATCATGCTTTTCAATAGGTAGCGCATTGGCATCAACAGCATTACCTGTGTTTACTGATATATACCCTCCAGCCTGGATGATACGGTCGAAACCACTACGGTCTACCACCAGGTCCTTGATGACCGGAAATGCATTTGCACGGAACGGCTCAACGACAATGGTATCACCATCTTTGTATTCACGCATGTGCAACTGGCAGGTAGTGGTATGATGCCACGGGCCATGTGCACGGCCGTTGATATGCATGCTACAGGCACCACAGATACCTTCGCGGCAGTCGTGGTCGAAAGCAATAGGCTCTTTCCCTTCGGCTATCAATTGCTCATTCAGCACGTCGAACATCTCCAGGAAGGACATCTCAGACGAAATATTCTTTACCTGGAATGTCTCAAAGTGGCCCTGCTGGTTTTTGTTTTTCTGCTTCCACACCTTTAAGGTGAGGTTCATATTATAGTGTTCCATTTCGGAATAATTATAAAGTTTCTATTTATAAGAACGTTGTGTAGGATGAACCACATCATAAACGAGGTCTTCCTTATGCAATTCAAACTGGCTTTCACCTTTGTATTCCCATGCAGCTACATACATATACTTATCGTCCTGGCGCATAGCTTCTCCATCTTCTGTCTGGTATTCTTCGCGGAAGTGGCCGCCGCAGCTTTCGTTACGATTCAGCGCATCCATACACATCAGTTCACCCAGCTCTATAAAGTCAGCTACGCGGTTGGCTTTATCCAGCTCAGGATTGAACTCGTTGATTTCACCCGGTATGCGTACGTTGCTCCAGAATTCTTTGCGCAGTGCTTTTATCTCCTCTATCGCTTCTTTAAGTCCCTTTTCGTTACGTGCCATACCGCACTTGTCCCACATGATTTTACCCAGGCGCTTATGGAAACTTTCCACACTTTCTGTACCCTTGATGCTCATCAGCTTGTTGATGCGGTCACTTACTTCTTTTTCAGCTGCAACAAAAGCGGGATGGTCTGTTGGTATCGCCTTGGTACGTATATCGTCGGCCAGGTTGTTACCCAATGTATAAGGTATCACAAAATAACCATCTGCCAGGCCCTGCATCAGTGCGGATGCGCCCAGGCGGTTAGCACCGTGGTCGCTGAAGTTAGCCTCGCCCAGTGCATACAGTCCGGGTACGGTTGTCTGCAGTTCATAATCTACCCACAGGCCGCCCATAGTATAGTGTACCGCAGGGTATATACGCATAGGTACTTCGTAGGGGTTTTCGCCTGTTATCTTTTCATACATTTCAAACAGGTTGCCGTATTTGGCTTCCACTACTCCTTTACCCAGTTCAGTTATCTTTTCTTTTGAAGGATTTTCCAGGCCCAGCTTGTTGGCTTCTACCTTGCCATAGCGCTCAATAGCTGATGCGTAGTCGAGGTACACAGCCTGCTTAGACGCACCTACACCATAGCCCGCATCGCAACGCTCTTTGGCGGCACGGCTGGCTACATCTCTTGGCACCAGGTTACCGAATGCTGGATACCTTCTTTCTAAATAATAATCTCTTTCTTCTTCGGGTATATCGTTTGGCTTGCGGTTGTCACCTTGCTTTTTAGGCACCCATATACGGCCATCGTTACGCAGCGATTCCGACATCAGTGTCAGTTTCGACTGGTGGTCGCCGCTTACCGGTATACATGTTGGGTGTATCTGCGTAAAACAGGGGTTACCGAAGAAGGCACCTTTTTTGTGCGCCTTCCATGCTGCGGTTACGTTGCTGCCCATAGCGTTGGTCGACAGGTAGAACACGTTACCATAACCACCGCTGCACAATAATACCGCATGGCCGAAGTGACGCTCCAGTTCACCCGTAACCAGGTTACGTGCTATGATACCACGCGCCTTCCCGTCTACCATTACCACTTCCAGCATCTCATGACGGCTGTATTGTGTTACATTACCTAATGCTACCTGGCGCTCCAATGCCTGGTAAGCACCTATCAGCAACTGTTGGCCCGTTTGGCCCGCAGCGTAGAATGTACGTTGTACCTGTGTACCACCAAAAGAACGGTTGCTCAACAGTCCGCCATACTCACGGGCGAAGGGCACACCCTGCGCCACACATTGGTCTATGATGTTAGCGCTCACTTCCGCCAGCCTGTACACATTACCTTCTCTCGCACGATAGTCACCACCTTTTACTGTATCGTAAAACAAACGGTAAGTGCTGTCACCATCATTCTGATAGTTTTTAGCTGCGTTGATACCACCTTGTGCGGCAATTGAGTGCGCGCGGCGGGGGCTGTCCTGGAAGCAGAAGGTCTTAACCTTATACCCCAACTCGCCCAGGGATGCAGCGGCTGACGCACCTGCCAGGCCGGTACCTATTACTATCACTTCCAACTGCCTTTTGTTGGCAGGGTTCACCAGCTTGCAGGTTGATTTATATGTTTTCCATTTCGACTCTAACGAACCTGATGGTATTTTGGAATTAAGTGTCATATCTAAGAAAAGAAATGATGAATAATTTTTTGTCTGTTTATTGTATCCACTTCAGGTAAAAAGCGATAGGCATCAATGCGAATATCAACGGCACTATGATTGAGAACGCCACACCCACGGTTTTAATCATTGCCTTATACCTGTTGGTAGCCAGGCCCAGTGTCTGGAAGGCGCTGTAAAAGCCATGTACCAGGTGCCATGCCAGCGATATACAACCCAGCACGTAGATGATTACAATCCATACGTTCTGAAACTCGTCGCGCATCATAGCGTACAGGTCCAGTTCGCCATCGCCAAATGTTTGTGCCCCCCTGTTGGGTGCCCAAAACATGGATATATGCAGTATGAGGAACAGCAATATCAAAGTACCCAGCAAGCCCATGCTGCGGCTGTACCACTTGCTGGTTTCACTGTCTTTCTTCACAGCATACCGGCTCTTGCGGCTACCCCTGTTTTTCGACCATAACAATAAGCCCTGCACCACATGCAGTATCAGGAAGGCAAACAGCCCTATCTCTATCGTACGGATTACCGGGTTCGTACCCATGAAATGTGCCAGGTGACCAAACTCTACCCCACCGTCATTCCAGAATATCTGTGCATTGATATATGCGTGCACTACCAGGAACGTAATAAGAAAAATGCCGGTAAGGCTCATCTGCAGCTTTTTACCAACCGAAGTACTGAAATAACTTTTCCAGGACATAAACCTCCAAAGATTTGACTGAGTATTAAAAAAATCCCTGCAAAGATAATAATCAGATACGCTAAACAATAATCGTATTATTTAATATATATCACAGGTAATTATGGTTAATAACAGTAAATCAACATTTGGGGTTGGCATTCCGCCTATCAGTATTGTTTATTGAAGTAATGGAGGGAGAAAAGCATAAAAAATTCAACAGTATTGACCAATGGTAGTTCTTTGTTCAGGATACCTGGTCAATCAGCCTGGTTCCAGCATAAATTTCACTTACTGAAAGGTGTACATCTATGGCCCGGATATTCAGCAGAACGGAAATATCCTTGTATTCAGACAATTCCCAATGGCCGCTGCTATTGATATGAAATGCCTCTACCGCTATCGTTTCCGAATCTACTAATATGTATTCTTTTAGCGTGGCTATATCCCTGTACAACCTGAATTTTTCACCCCTATCATAATTTTTAGTTGATGGAGTAAGTACTTCTATAATGGCTGTCGGGTTCAAAAAATTCATATCATCATTATCCCGGCTTTCAACTTCACCACATATCACGGAAATATCCGGATAGGTAAAAAGCGTGTTCTTCGGGATGTGTATTCTCATATCGCTGCCAAAGGGGCGGCACGGTTTACCTGTCAGCTTATTAGCAAGAGCCACCAATACATTAGTGGTTATTATATTGTGCTGCAGCTTTGCACCGGACATGGCAAATATTTCCCCCTTATAGTACTCATGCTTTTCTGTAGCTGCATTTTCCATCTCCAGGTACTCCTCAATAGTGTACCTGTCTTTGCTGTAAGCGGGTATGGGCTCCTTTATATCCACATACTAAAGATAATTAAAATTCAGACACCACTGTCCAGCCGCAGCATCATATTGTCTATCAGTTGAAAAAAATGCATGGGATTAAAGGTGCGCCAATTATCACTTTCCAGTTGTCTTATATACCTGTCAATATGTGATATGCGAAAATCGTATTTGGTGGACTCCGGCATATTGATGGATACTATCCAGCCACCCTCATCTTTTATATCATCATACCACTCTTCGTAGTACTCACTATCGCTGCTGTGAAAGTTCAGGACGTTTTCTGTTATCAGGATGAATTTGCTCAGCCCCTTTTTTATCATCGGGTCGATGATGGACCGCTTCAGCTGCATAATATCATTCTCCACAGCATCATTCCACTCCCCTAACATTTCTATTATGACGAAGTTCAAATCGTAATCAGCGTACAATACCTTCAGGTACAAAGTACGCGAGCCAAACTCGTCCCACTGCGGATGGATGTAGTAATTGTAAACCGTATTGGAAAATTCAAACTCGCTGTACTCCCTGCCAAAAAAAGGGGACAGTTCATCTTCTTCGGCTGTGTACAAATGCCGCCAATTGTAGTATGGTTCTATATCATGCATACACCCTCTCCTCTTCTGTATAAACACGCGCCACGCTATGCAATCAACTATTTTATTTTTTCATTACCATATTTTTCCTGCCAGGCCAGCGCACCACCTATTACGTTCACGCAGTTTTTAAAGCCCACCTGCTCCAGCACCATGCAGGCCTGCATACTGCGCTTGCCCGAGCGGCAATGGATAATCAGTTCTTCATCGCGCAGGTCGTCTATCTCGTCCAGTTGCATGCCCATTATCTGCCCCAGCGGAATGAGTTTTGCACCCATATTATATTCTGTATATTCTTCCGGTTCGCGTACATCTATTATGTGCAGCTGTTCACCGTTGTCCAGCCTTTGCTTCAGTTCTTCTACTGTTATTTCTTTCATAAGTTACAGTTTGATAATCTTGCGGGGGCTGCTGTTTTGCCCGTCTGTGTTCAGATGAACGAAATACACCCCCGGTTGCAATGTTTGTATATCTACCCACTCCGCTCCTTGTACAGTACCCGATAGTAAGACCCTGCCCTGCACATCAACCACTTTATAAACAGCATCACTGCCCGTTGCAGCGCTATAGTTAAATCTTATCCTGTCGGTAGCGGGATTAGGCAATACATCCCATCTGCTACGCTGCTGCACTGCAGGACCGTTTACTACAGAGGGGAAAAAGTCTCCGAACAAAGGCCTTATCATTAAAGCGCCCTGTATGCTTGATTTCTTCCACTCGCTCACAACATTGTAATACAGATGGTTGTCAGTAGTACGGTTCACATCCAGCCCGAAATACAAACTATCG
>CALEZD010000035.1 GCA_937928385.1 uncultured Bacteroidota bacterium | reverse complement strand
GCTTTAAGGAATGTGTGGGGGACAGTGGATTTTGACCTGGACCTGTTACAGTAGGGAGAAATTTTTTCGTGCGTTATACTGATCCTGATATTTATATAGGCATAAGCCATATAACAGACCTAAATGAACAAGTAAAGGTGTACATCATTTGCGGATATATTAGGAGATTTTGGTTCGGCGAGTGAGGTGAATGTGGGGTATGCGCGCTGTGCTGGTTTGGTGGTGAGCATCTTTTACAGTACATGCATTAATGCATAGCATAAAAACACTGTCTCATGCATGCTACACCCTTGCGCTAATTTTTCTTTTGGTCGGTGTTGTCACCGTACCGATCAAAATGAATTCACAATATATATGCTTCAGCTCCCATCTGCTGTATGTTGCTGGTTGGTGACAACACCAACCAGATGAGCAATTTGTGTTTTATTGGTTTTAAATTAGGCTATCTAAGCTTTTAAGATAGGCAGTCGGGAGCTATGCTGAATTGGCTGTGTCTTCTTCTGTTGTATCAGTATGTGTTAGAGTGTCTTCCTGAATTGGTTCGTCGATAAACTCTGATTTTTTTCTGCGCAATTTCAAAAACCAGTACAACCCGCCCAATGGTAGTCCGAATGTCCACGATGTCATCAAATAACCCATGTAACTAAAACTAACTCCCAGCATAATTTGAAAGTTCAATACTTTGAAACCAAAGCCGCCTACAGCAGCATAACTTATTGCCGGTACATTAAGAACTACAATAGCCAGGTACTTAAGCCATTTTTTTCTCAGGTCACTACGTCTCACCAATTTTATCACATAAATGTTAAATGCCAATACGCATAATGGCAGCAAACCGAAAAACCAGAATATCGTCAGATTAGGTACGGCATATTTTGTGTTGATTGTGTTGATGTTGATTATTTTTCCTGACTTATCGTCAAATAAAATATTGAATACACTGAATTCTTTCCCATTGCTGAACTGGATCATGGCTTTGGTGGTATGGGGTGGAGTTCTTTTTTCAGGCTCTGTTGACCAGTCTTTTCTTGATTGCATAAACTTGTACTCGAGCTCAGTGCCGAAATTGTCTGCAATAAGCAATCTGAAATCAGACAAGATGCTTTTCAAAGTATCTATATCTATGCCTTGGGCGCTTTCATGCTCCAGCGCCATTTGGCTCAAAGAATGTTCATAATCTTCCTTTAACAGAGCATCAACAAATTCTTTGGTTTTGTCCTTATAAGTAAGTGAATTCGATATAAAGTCGCAACCGCATAGCTGTATGATGACTAGCAAAGCAAGAATTATTCTGCCGGTTTTAATCATTGGATTTATTTGAAGGTGTCTTAAGACTCTAAAATAGTTATGAAACGGATAATAAGGTAATAAATCCCCCTTTCGGTTAGTCTGTTGTCATCGTGCCAGGTGAGAATAAGAAAACCATGATAACCACCAACAACTAATTACTAACCCCTAACTACTCGTTTAACTCCAGTTTCCTCAGCTTCGGCGCCTTCCACCAGGTAACGCCTACTACGCCCAGTGTCATAAATCCACCAAAGACAACCGCTGTTACCGTGCCCATCAGCCGCGCTGTAAACCCGCTTTCGGCAGCACCCAGTTCGTTGCTCGATGATATGAACATGGTATTTACCGCAGCCACGCGTCCCCGCATATTATCAGGCGTGTATAGTTGCAGTATGGTCCAGCGTATCACCACGCTTACACCATCCAGCGCACCGCTTAGTAGCAGCATGGCGAAAGAGAGCCAGAAATTGGTGGATATGCCGAATATGATAATGGATATGCCGAAACCCGCCAGGCTTAGCAGCAGCTTTTTGCCTGCATTGGTTTTCAGCGGTACCATGCTCAGGGTAAATAGGGTGATGATGGCGCCAATGCCCGGGGCAGCACGCAGCCAGCCAAAGCCTACTTCGCCTACGTTCAATATGTCGGTAGCATATACAGGCAGCAGTGCCACCGCCCCGCCAAACAATACGGCGAACATATCCAGCGCCAGTGCGGCAAATATCACCTGTGTGCTGAAGACGAACTTCAGTCCCTCTTTCAGGCTCTTCAGCATCGGGTCGGTAGGTTTGCTGGTTAAGGGCTTGCGGGTTATTTTCAATAATGCCAATAATGATACCAGGTGTATAATGAAAACACTCAGGTAGCTGATGGTATAGTCGGATGCGGCCATTACCACGCCTCCCAGCAGTGGGCCAATCACAGCGCCCAGTTGCCAGGCGGTACTGCTCCAGGTGGCGGCATTGGCATAGTGCTTGCGCGGCACCAGCAGTCCCATCAGCGAGAAGTTGGCAGGACTCGCGAAGGCACGGGTAGCCCCGCCTATAAATACCGTAGCATACATCAGCCATACGGTAGTGCTGATACCCGCCCATTGCTGAAAGGATGGTATCGACAAGCCTATATATATTACCGAGGTAACCATAAAACCAATGATGCACCACATCAGCAGGTTGCGCTTTTCGTTCTGGTCGGCTATATGCCCGGTAAAAAAAGAGAAGCCGATAGCCGGTATCACCTCGCAGATGCCTATCATGCCAAGGGACAATGGGTCTTTGGTCAGTTGGTACACCATATAGGCCACTATGGTCATCTGCATGTTCAGCGCCAGTATCAGGGCTATACGCATAGCCAGGTAGCTGCGAAACTCGGAGTAGCGTAATGTCTTGTTCTTGATTAAGAACGATATATATGGGCGCAAGCGGACTTCCTCTTTTGTTGGCACAAAGGTATTATTTGGGTGACAATAGCTGCAATACAATTGTATAGTGGGTTTGTTATTTGTAGTGGTTTGGTAATCAATGCATTGTATTTTGCATTTTGATTTTATTATTTTGAATTTATGCCTTACCTTTGCCGTCCAAAAATTTTTATAAAGTGGAAGAAAATCAAATTGTTAACCAAACTGCAGGCATGGCAGAACAGCATGCCGGCGCTCACGACGATTTCGACTGGAGCGTAGACAAAAGAAACGTAGCCGCTTATTCTAATGATAAGCAGGTGGAAATGGAAAAATTGTACGACAGTACATTTAAAAACATTACTGAGTCAGAACTGCTTACCGGACAGGTAGTAGGTAAGACTAAAACTGACGTGATTATCAACATCGGTTTCAAAAGCGATGGACTGGTATCACTGAACGAATTCCGCGACCTCGACGAAGTACAAATCGGCGATGAAGTGGAAGTGATGGTGGTAGAAAAAGAAGACAAACATGGCCACCTGCACCTGAGCCGCCGCCAGGCGCGCCAGAGCCGTGCATGGTTGAAGATTGTTGACTTCTACAAAACAGGCGAAGTGGTTACCGGTACAATTACCAGCAAAACCAAAGGCGGCCTGATAGTAGACGTGTACGGACTGGAAACATTCCTGCCCGGTTCACAAATCGATGTGAAGCCTGTTACTGATTACGATCAATACGTGGGTAAGACTATGGACTTCAAAGTGGTAAAAATCAACGAAGCTATACGCAATGCGGTGGTGTCTCACAAAGCGCTGATAGAAAGCGATATCGAGCAGCAGCGTAGCGAAATCATCGGTAAGCTGGAGAAAGGACAGGTATTGGAAGGTACAGTTAAGAATGTTACTGACTTCGGTGCGTTTATCGACCTGGGAGGTGTAGATGGCTTGCTGTATATCACTGATATCAGCTGGGGCCGTATCAGCCACCCGAGCGAAGTGCTGCAAAACGGCCAGTCGCTCAACGTGGTGGTGCTGGACTTCGACGATGAGAAGAAACGTATCAGCCTCGGCCTGAAGCAACTGACTCCTCATCCTTGGGAGAGCCTGAGCGAAGACATCAACGAAGGCGCTAAAGTAAAAGGTAAAGTAGTAAACATAGAAGATTACGGTGCGTTCCTGGAAATCATGCCGGGCGTAGAAGGACTGGTACACGTATCAGAAATCACATGGTCATCTCAGCCTATCAATGCTAAAGAATTCTTTAACATGGGCGACGAGTACGAAGCTGTAGTAGTAACGCTGGATAAAGACGAGCGCAAAATGAGCCTGTCTATCAAGCAACTGACAGAAGACCCTTGGGATACTATCGAGAACAAATTCCCTGTAGACAGCCGCCACAAAGGCGTGGTGAAAAACATCACTCCTTACGGTGTGTTTGTTGAGCTGCAGACAGGCATCGGTGGTATGATACACATCAGCGACCTGAGCTGGATCAAGCGTTACAACCACCCTAACGAGTTCACTAAAGTGGGCGAAGAAATAGATGTGGCTATACTGAGCATCGATAAAGAAGCTCGTAAACTGGCGCTGGGACATAAGCAACTGGAAGAAGATCCCTGGAATACTTTCGAAACCGTGTTCCCGATAGGCAGCACACACGAAGGACAGGTAACCAAGCGCGACGAGAAAGGTGCTGTAGTACAACTGCAGTATGGCCTGGAAGCTTTCGCGCCTGCACGCCACCTGCGTAAGGAAGATGGCAGCAATGTTGAGGTAGAAGAAACCTTGCCATTCGTTATCATCGAGTTCGATCGCAACGACAAGCGCATCATGGTATCTCACAGCCGTATATGGGAAAAAGCCAAGGCGGATGAAAAAGACGCTGCACGCAAAGAAGCTGCCGCTGATGACGAGAATACCAAGAAAGCAGTGAAGAACGTACAGAGCAAAGTAGAAAAAGCTACCCTGGGCGACCTGGGCGCTCTGGCCGAACTGAAAGAAAAAATGAAAAAAGCTGAAGACGATAAGTAATCAGTTGCTTTCATTGAAATAATAAAAGAGTCCCGCACGATAGCGGGACTCTTTGTTTCTGCTAACCCTATGCTTACCTGTTGCTTATTGTTTCGTAATTATCTGTGTTGCTATATTCTTATTGTCCTCTATAGTCAGCAGGTACATCCCGCTGCTCAATAGGGATATATCCAGCGCCGGGCTGTAGGATGTTTGCCTGATGATTCTGCCGCTTATATCAGTTATGGTGATACTGGCTTTACCCTCGGCAAAGTCGCTCCTGATATTTATTGTGCCTGTAGATGGATTAGGCCATACCTGTACTTTAGCTACATTTTTTTCTATGTTTCCTACGCTGGTAAATACCGGCAGCATTACCAGGTTGCCACCTGCCGCTGTTGCGGCGTACAGGCCAAACGCAGGGCCGTTGCTGTTATTAGCAGGATTCAAGAAACCGGAAGCCAGAACGGTTATAGCCGCGCCTCCCAGGTTCAGAGATGGCAGATTGGCTGAGTAGCTGGCTACCTTGTTCATGCCTGTTTGGTCAGCAATGTCTAACACATAGTTATTAGTAGGTAATTCCAGGTAGGCATTGGCATACTCACCAAAAGCAATGTCATTAACCAATGTATTACCTGCTGCCTGTACATCCACTGTGGGCGCGTCAGTACTGCCATGCACTACCAGCACATCAGTATTAGTGCCTGTATTAGCTGTTTCGCGCGCACCGCCGAATACACTCAGCCTGAATGCAGGCGAAGGATTGTAGCCCATAGGGCTAACTATACCGTTGGCTACTATTACATACGTCTCAGCCGAATCCAATGTTGCCGCCAGGTTGTATATGGTATCTGTTACCGACATACTGTTTCCGGGTGCTATACCAATATTCAGCTGCGCATTTGCCGGCAGGTCCAGGAATTCGGTCGCTGTCCTGAAAGCGAAATTGTCTATCGCCAGGTCGCCATTTATATAAACGTCCACAGTGGCCGCAGCGGCATCAGCACAGTTGTGTATCGCCTGTACGCGTGCCAGAGCTTCGGGGGCTGTTGTAGGCAGTGCTACCATGGCTCCACCGGTGGGCAATGCAACGTACAAACCGAAAGCCGGGCCATTGCTGTTGGCCGCAGGGTTCAGGAACCCCGAGGCTACCACTACTCCCGCAACACCGGTCAGGCTGAGCGTACTTAGTGGTGCCGAATAGGTTTGTACCGTTTGTGAGCCGGTAGTGTTGGTCAACCTGATTGTGTAATCAGCGGTTGGAAGTTCCAGGTAGCCACTGCTGAAATCGCCATAAGCTATATCATCCACCAGTGTTTCTATTCCGCTACGCACATCTACTGTTGGGGCATCTGTTGAGCCATGTATTACCAGCAAGTCTGTATTGCTGCCGTTGCTCGCAGCCTCACGTCCCATTGCATATATATCCAGTTCAAAATCCGGTACGGGACTGTAGCCACTGGTACTTACTATGCCATTGGCCACTGCTACATAAGTGGCGTTAGCCGTCAGTGTAGTAGTAAGGCTGTAAATAGAATCTGCTACCGATGTACTGTTTTTGGGCGCAATAGCTAATGTTATCGGGCTGCCGGCGGTCACATCTACAAATGGTGTCGCTGTCCTGAATGCAAAATCGTCCAGTAACAACGAGCCGTTCAGGTATACATCCACTTCATCAGCTACTGCATCAGCACAGTTGTGTATTACCTGTACACGGGCAGTTTGTGCCATTGCTGTTGTCATCAACATAGCTGCTGTAATCGTCAATAGTAGTTTTTTCATCACGTATCATTTTTGGTTCAGACAGGAAGACAAAATATTTTGTTTAAAAGTTTGATACCAGTAGTTAAACAAACTCATTTCTTACAAAACTATGACCTGTGTTTAACAGTAGATTTTTCAATGCTTTCAAAACTTAAACATTCTTAAATACCTGCAACCATTGTATCCTATCCTGCTGTCTATACGCATAAGTTTTATCTTTGATGAATGGCGTTTAGAAGAGTTAGGAGCAATTACCTCTACCTCTTGGTCGGGTTGGTTATAGCCGGGCTGATTGGTGTGCAGTTGTATTGGATTAATAAGACCATACAGGTGGAGAAGAATGCCATCAACCGCAGCCTTACCAACGACCTTGAAAAGCTGGCAGACGACCTCGAAAAAAATTCCTATTGCTTTGTCCTGTATTCAAAGACTTATGTCAATAGGGGCGAAGGCATATACCTGGTGAGGCAGAAGCTGGACAGTAATGGCAACTACCTTCCGCCCGAGCGTGGTGGTTTTGTGGATACTGTCAATATGTATAACTTCTTCTCCTACGATGGAGATACGGTATATAGCAACTATCCTTCCATCGAAATGACACGTTTCGCAGCCTCGCTCGATGTTTCATTCAACTTCGCAATAGAAGGAGTGAAAGACCCTTCGCAATATGCATTTCAAAGGCTGACGGAAGATAATATGGCGCAGGCATTTGACAATACCATGAAGATAGATACTGTCATTGATCCCGGGCAATTGGATGCGGATATAAAGGCAGTTTTGCAGAAGAACGGGCTGGATACAAATTATGCAGCAGGTATAAAGAAAGGGGGTAATAACAACTACCTGCTGCTGACAGACAGTACTCAATTGCCACTGGCCTATAGCGATGTCATAGAAGTGCCATTTTTTGATAATAATGTCACTGATCCATACTTATTGGTGGTAGGTGTACCCCAACCATTCAACCGTATTGTCAAGTCTTTATCTGTGATGATGATATCGTCAGCTATCATTGTCCTGTTGCTGGTGATAGCCTTCGTGTATTTTGTTCGCACGATTATCAACCAGAAGAAATTATCAGAAATGAAAAACATCTTCATAAATAATATTACACACGAGTTCAGGACCCCGATTACCAATATCAACCTGGCTGTAGAAAACTGGCGGGAGACAGGAAAGAACGCGGAGTTTTATTATAACATCATTGAAGAAGAAAATCGCCACCTGGAAAAAAATGTAGAACAGATATTACAATTGGCAACGCTTAAACATAACGGGCTGAGTGCGGAATACGCACAGGTAGACATGCACGGTGTAATACAAAAAGTGGCAGGTTGTTTTAATATGCAGTTGAACAATCTTGATGGCTCTGTGACGATGAACCTGAGGGCGGCAAACCCTGTATTGTATGCAGATGAACGGGAGATGCAGAACATGATGATGAACATGGTGGACAACGCCATAAAGTATAGCAAGGGCAAGCCGGATATTAAAATAACCACTTACGAAGAAGCGCAGCAATTCGTGATTGAAGTGGAGGACAAAGGCATAGGAATCTCTGCACAGGTGCAGCGGCATATTTTCGACCGCTTTTACCGCTTTACCAAAGGCGACAGGCATGATGTTAAAGGCTTCGGGCTGGGATTGAGTTATGTCAAACATATTGTTGACAACCACAAAGGGCAGATACAGGTAAAAAGCAAACAGGATAAAGGCACAACATTCACTATTTATTTACCAAAAAATAAGAAAGCGTCATGAGCAGGATATTATTTGTAGAAGACGACGCCAACCTGGGCATGTTATTAAAAGAAAACATGGAGCATAAGGGCTTCGAAACTGTATGGTGCAGGGACGGCGAAGAAGGCATACGCAAATTCAGGCCGGGGCAGTTCAATATCTGCATACTGGATGTAATGCTGCCGTTCAAAGATGGTTTCGAACTGTCAAAAGAAATAAGAAAGCTGGACCCCGATGTGCCCTTTATTTTTCTCACCGCTAAGAGCATACACGACGACAGGATAAAAGGCTTTGAGCATGGTTGCGATGATTATATTACCAAGCCCTTTAATACCCAGGAGTTGTATATGCGCATCAATGCCATCCTGCGCAGGTCGCAGCAATACAGTTCGGGTGCGAATAACAATGGTAAGACAGGGGTGTACCAGATTGGGAAATATATCTTTGACTATACCACCATGTCGCTGGAAATAGATGGTAAGAGCGAAAAACTCAGTGCAAAGGAATGTGAGCTCATTTATATGCTGGCATCTCATATAAATACGCTGGTAAACAGGGAAGTGATTTTGAGGAAAGTATGGGGTAACGACGATTATTTTTCGGCCAAGAGCATGGATGTATATGTCAGCAAAGTGAGAAAAAGGCTGAAAGACGACCCCTCTATTGAAATACTGAATGCCTACGGTATAGGCTTTAAAATGATAGTGAATACCCCGCAGGCATAAGCTTCTGTTCATATTTCCTGTTTTATTGGTAAATTGTCTGTAATTAAGACAGTACCGGTCCTTGCCGGGAAATAGGAATTTATGGGTAAACGCATCACTGGTTATTTTGCTTTAGTATTACTGCTACTCGTACCTGGTACACTCTACGGACAGGCGATAGTGCATAAGCCACTCCTGCTGAAGAGTGGTAAGGTAACTACTTATGACAACGTCGGCACCTGGGCGGCACAACAATCAAAATATCCTTTACAGGTAATAGTTCAGTTTGCGAAATTGCCATCACCTGCACAAAAAGATGCTTTGACATACGCTGGGCTGGAGCTTATCCAATACATTCCCGATAATGCATACATTGCTATCGTCAGTAAAAAGGTAGAAGCTGTCGCCTTACAAAATGCAGGTATCATATTCATTAGTGATGTAGCCCCCGGATGGAAAACAGGAAATGCGCTGAATGAACAAATAGATGCGGCAGGTGAAGTGTTGGAATTGAATGTTTCATTCCTCCATGCGGTACATGAAGATGATGCGATGGATTTTATTCATACGCTGGGCGGTACTATTATCTCCAATCGTTTTCAATCAATGGGTTATTGCAATATTGCCATACCTAAGGGGCAATTGAACAAACTCATTGGCTGGTATGGTGTAACCTATGCAGATGTGTACACCCCAGACCAACCGCTGAACCTGGATACAAAAGGCATGTACAGGGGCAAGATAGCCTCCGCGCCAACTGCTTTGGGGGGCTACGGCCTTACAGGCAAGGGGGTGACTATCGGTGTGGGTGATAATACTTCCGGCATTTTTCATGTGGACCTGATGGACCGCATTGTCAACTTCAATGCAAAGGGGTACACCAACCATGGGGTACATATCAATGGTATAACAGGTGGCGCAGGCATTGCCGACCCCAAAGGCGAGGGAATGGCTACCGGTGCCCTGCTCACCAACCATTTTTTCAGCGATGTACTGCAGGCCACTCCTGAGTTTTCTGAATTGTACAACATGGCCATTACCAACAATTCTTATTCCTCCTCATTGGGCAGTTGCAATTATGCGGGCACCTACGATGGCCTGGCAGCCGGGCTGGATAAATTGTGTAGTGATTACCCGACCGTGTTCCAGGTATTTGCCTCTGCCAACGACGGGCATTTTGATTGCCCTCCTTACCCTAAAGGGTATGCCACGATTGCAGGCGGTTACCAGGCTGCAAAAAATATTATAGTGGTGGGCGCTACCGATAAAGAATATAATAACTGGGTCAACTCATCGCGCGGGCCTGTGAAGGACGGCAGGTTGAAGCCTGAGATAACAGCTGTTGGCATGGATGTGAATTCCACCACCCGTGCCGACGAATACCTGGTGGCCAGTGGTACGAGTATGGCCTGCCCCGCAGTTGCAGGCGCAGCTGCACTGCTTGCCGAGCGTATGAACCAAATCAACGGCACGACATCACCAAGGTCAGATGTGTTGAAAGCATTACTGATAAACGGTACAACTGATATAGGTATTCCCGGGCCTGATTTTGGCAATGGTTTTGGTTTCCTGAATGTAGAACGCTCGCTGCGAATGCTGGACAGTACCAGGTACATTACAAATTTTGTGTCCAATGGTACGCAGGCTACACATAATATCATAGTGCCACCCAATACTGCTCAACTGAAAGTGTTATTATACTGGCACGATGCACCGGCTGCAGCCATGTCGGCCAAACAACTGGTGAATGATATAGACTTGCTGGTAACAGCACCCGGCGGCGCACAACACAAGCCCCTGGTGCCTGATAATACGCCTGCAAATATCCTCACGCCTGCTACCGAAAAAGAAGACAGGCTGAATAACTGTGAGCAGGTAACGATATACAATCCCCAACCCGGGAATTACACTTTCACAGTTAACGGTTTTAATCTGCCGTCCTTAAGTCAGCAATATGTACTGGCTTACGACTTTCTGCCAACAGGCATTGCTTTGAAATATCCAAATGCCGGCGCGCAGGTGAAGGCTGATGATACACTCTATGTATATTGGGATGCACAAACTACGGCTAACACATACACCCTGGAGTATTCTGACGATGATGCCGGTTCATGGAACATTATTGATAACAACATTCCTGCTGACAGGTTGCATTACAAATGGGGTGTGCCTGCTATCAACTCAGGCAGGTGCAGGCTGCGCTTATCTAAAAACGGCACTGCGGAACAATCCGTGTCAGGCTTGTTCATCATCAATGCGCAGCCGGTTGTACAACTGGGCGCTACACAATGCCCGGGCTATATGCAGGTAGAGTGGGGTGCTGTACCCAATGCTACTGCCTACGAAGTGATGAGGAAGCTCGGCCCTGTGATGGCTGTGATAGATACGGTAACTACTACTAACTATACTTTAAGGGGACTTTCTTTAGACAGCACTTATTATGTATCTGTTCGCCCTGTTATAGACGGCATGAACGGCTACAGGGCTGTTGCCGTAAAGCGCAGGCCCGTTGATGGCGATTGTAGCGGCAGCATATCTGACGGCGACCTGATGTTGCAGGAGGTAAAGGCGCCTTTATCGGGCAGGATGCAGACCAGCTCGCAACTGGGCAGCAGTGAGGCATTAACAGTAACTGTCAGGAACCTGGATGATGCACCCTGCAACAGTTATGCTTTGGCGTACAGCATCAATGGCAGTACATGGCAATCACAGTCTTTTAACGATCCTCTGCCTGCTAATGGCACTAAAGCGGTGAGCATACTTGGCCAGGATTTTTCAGCAATAGGTGACTATGCTATACGTGTAGCAGTTGTCAACCAGGCCATAGCAGACTCTGTTCAGGTAAATGACAGCATGGTGCATTATGCAACGCAATTACCTAATGCACCTGTAACGCTTGATTTCAGCGATGGCTTTGAAACAATAGGCTTCCTGAATAGCATACGGGATACGGCAGGCATAGGTGATGGCAGGCGTTGGGATTACAGGAATACAACGGATACAGGCCGCATCAGGAGCTTTGTGCTCTATAGCACCCTGGTAAGCGGGCAACGCTCTATCAGCCTCGATGCGTATAAAAGCTGCCCGGGTAATTTTAATACACTCACGGGAACTTTTAATATGGCAGGGTATAATGCTAATAACGATGAGGTAAGGCTGGAATTTGATTATATTATACACGGCTTGCCCAAAGGCACACCGGGTAATGAACTGCAGGTACGCGGCACCGATACAAAGCCATACCAGGTAGCATATAAATATGAGATAAGCAGGCAGGGTGTAGGTAATGTTGTGAACTCCGGCAGTATATCACTTAGTGACATCTTGCTCAACACGGGAGATAATTTTTCATCGAGCACGCAAATTCAGTTCGGGCAAAATGATACCTCGCTGATAGCTTCGCGCAGGGAGGGAAATGGGTTAACTGTTGATAATGTTAAGCTATACACAGTGCAAAATGATGTTCAGTTGTTATCTGTCGAATCGCCTGAGCCATTCAATTGCGGCATCACCTGGCCAATGCCTTTGAAAGTAAGGGTACGCAATGGTGTCAACCAGGCGCAAAATAATGTACAGATTAATTACAGGCTCGACGGAGGTTCAGCAGTCACCGAAACGATTGCTTCCATAGCTGGAAAAGAAACTATTGATTTTACTTTCTCCAACCAGTTAGACCTGTCAAAGCCCGGCAACCACAACATAGATGTATGGCTGACGGCAACCGGTGACAGCTACAATAAAAACGATAGCATACTTAACTACAGCATACGTAACCAGCCGCTTATAGCTACCTTCCCTTATACGGAAGACTTTGAGGCCAACGATGGTTATTGGTACACCGATGGTATAAAAAGCTCGTGGGCGTATGGCACGCCCGCTGCACCTAAAATAAGTGCTGCCGCCAGCGGGCAAAAAGCATGGGTAACCAACCTTACCGGCAATTATAATGATGATGAATTGTCTTACCTCTATTCGCCTTGCCTGGATATGTCGGCTTTGACAAATCCGCAGTTCAGTTTTAAGCTGGCGCTGGATATTGAGAACTGTGGTGAGATATTATGCGACGCCGCTTTTGTAGATTATACAAAGGATGGAGAAAACTGGGAGCGCCTGGGCGATTACGGTGATGGTACTAACTGGTACACCGACAGCAACTACCGTATCTGGACGATAGAAGATAAAACTACCTGGGTGGAGGCGAGTATCGCCCTGCCGGATACTGTGTCTATACGCCAGTTACGCTTCGGCCTGCTTACCGACCCCGGCTCTAACAAAGAGGGCATTGGTGTAGATGATATCCGTATATACGATGATGTGAAAATCCCGGTTAAAAATGAACTCATCAGCATTAGCCCCAACCCTGCCGATGATAACCTGGTGTTCATCGAATGGTCTGCAACAGGTGGTACTGAACTACAACTCGTAATGGTGGATATTGCAGGCAGGGAAGTGTACCGAACCTCAGCCATAGCGCAGGAGGGGTATAATAAAACGATGGTAACGCCGCCGTTATTGGCTACGGGTATGTACTTTATGCACATTACTGTCGGTCATCAGGCCTACAAACGTAAAGTGGTTTTCCGCCGCAGGTAGGGTTTACCTGTTGAACAGTATTTTGAAATAAAAGGATGGTTTCCTCAGTTGGTCGCGCAGGTCCATATCGGTAAACATACAACTGATGGTTTTGCTCAGTTCAGGGCTTTTATGCGCCTTGTTCACCACAAAGTTGAACAGCCATGGGAAGCGGCAGAGTTTCTGTAGGGTAGTGCTGATGCGCAGCTCGTCGCCTATGCGTTTATACAACACATCATCATACGCTGCCTTCAGGTAAGCGGCGTCATAACGATTGTCTTTGATGCAGTTTTCTATGGCTGCCGCCGCCAGCATACCGCTGTACAGTGCGTTACCAATACCTTCTCCGCTAAAGGGGTCCACCAGGCTGGCGGCATCGCCTGTCAGCATGAAATTGTCGCCCGATACAGGTAGTTGTTCCGTTCCCATCGGTAGTCCCCAGCCCAGTATTTTGCCATGCAGCTTGGCGTCTTTAAATCTCGGGCTGATGTTGGGATTATTCTTGATGGCATCCAGCATCTTCTCGCGCAGGTTGATTTTCTTATCCCTGATACGTTCAGACAAGATACCTACGCCCACATTGGCCATACCATTAGGCAGGGGAAATACCCAGAAATACCCGGGCAATACTTCCGGTAAAAAATGCAGTTCTATGAAGTTGTCTTCATTCATGCCTGTCACACCTTCGTAATAAGCCCTCAGCCCTACAGCTGAAGTCTTCTCAGTAGTATGTTGACCGAGAAACTGCTTGCGGATGGCGCTTTTATCACCGTCAGCGCCTACTATCAGCGGCGCGGTTACAGTATAGCTCTGTCCGTGCTGTACAAAGTTTACAGTCACTTTACCTTCTTCTTTTGTTACTGATTGTATAGCAGCTTCCTGGAAGATGGTAGTATAAGGCGATGGTAGTTTTTCAAAAAGGAAATTATCAAATACCATTCTCGGCGTAGTAAATCCCGGCGCCTGCTCCCCCGGTTGTTTATTGGGGTTGAAGGGGATGTTCAGCGGTTTGCCATTGGGCGCTACGAATATGATACCGTGGCTGGGTGTGAACTTATCCGCCTGCTGGAATATTTCCTGCAGCCATTCGGGGTTGGCCCTGCGTAGCACCAGGGCTGTTTTGCCGCTGCATGCGTCACCGCATACTTTATCGCGCGGAAATAACCCTTTTTCTATAATGACATGCGGTATACCCGCCTTGGTCAGGTACATAGATGTACCTGCTCCTGCCGGCCCCGCCCCTATAATAATTACCGAAGTGTTAATCTGTTTACTGTCCATCTGCCTTAGAAGCGCCAAATATAGCTGCCAAATGTCAATATTGCCCGAATTTGCTGAATATATTACTGCTAATTAACCCAATAGTTGATTGGTTAATAATATGTAAATCACCGCCCCGTATTTGTTATACGGGGCGGTTCTGTTTTAAGTTTGCTGATTACTGTACAAAACAGGAATAAAAAACACACATGTCAGCAAATAGGGTATTTTTTCCCAATTTGAACGGTATCCGCTTCCTGGCCGCATTGGTGGTTATTGTCCATCATGTGGAGATGGCGAAATATTGGTTCGGCTTGCCCAATATCTACGACAGTTCATTTGTAGGTGGGGTGTTCGGCGAGTTGGGTATTATCCTCTTCTTTGTACTCAGCGGTTTTCTCATTACATACCTTTTACTGGAAGAGCACCGGCGAACAGGTACCATCGGTATCAAAGCCTTCTATATGCGCAGGATACTGCGGATATGGCCCTTGTACTACCTGGTCGTCATTTTCAGCCTGTTTATCCTGCCCAATTTCCATTTTTTTGATATACCCGGCCTGTCAGAGCGTATCAATGATGGTTTTTTCCTCAAGAGCCTGGCCTATATGTCTTTTATGCCCAACCTCGGCTATACCATCTACGAGCATATCCCTTATGCTACGCAAACATGGTCGGTGGGGGTAGAGGAGCAGTTTTACCTGCTATGGCCGGTACTGATGCTGTATGCGGTCAGGAAACAAAAGGTCTTGCAGGTATTGGTTGCTACTGTTATTATCTACCTGTTGGTGAAGACCATAGTAGTGGTCGGGCATATTGCAGACCCCGCATCTGTTCCTATGCTCAAGTCATGGCTCTTCTGGGACCATTTTTCTATCGACTGTATGGCATTGGGCGGCATAAGTGCTTACCTGCTTTTTTACAGGAAAGAAAAGGCGCTGAAAATCCTGTTCAACAAATACCTGCAGGCTTCCCTGTACATCATCCTTGCCCTTATTACTGTTAAAGGCCTGATGCTCCCCTGGTACAGCAAGGAGGTATTCGCCATCATATTCATGGTGTTGATACTGAACCTGGCTGCCAATAAAAACACCATCATCAGCCTGGAGTATAAGCCACTGAATTACCTCGGCAAAATTTCCTATGGGCTGTACATGTACCACAATTTTGTACTGACACTCGTATTGAAGCTATTTATGTTATCAGGTGTGGTAAATGTCGGCAGCATTGGCGGGGGTATTATTTACCATATTGTATCGTTGGGATTAACTATCGCATTATCCGCGCTGTCTTATGAGTACTTTGAAAAATGGTTCCTGGGCATCAAGACCCGCTACACCAAAGTGCAGAGTGGCTACGAGGTGACTGCTTCTGAAATCGCCTTGCCACAAGCTGAAATTCCTGCAAAAGTACAGCCCCGTACTGCCTGAAAATCAATTATATCTGATAATTACGCCCGTTTCGGAAATGTTTCCTTAAATTTGCGCCCTCAAACAGGTTCTTAACAGGATATGATCGGTCGCAGAAATATCAGGGTGAAAGTGATGCAAACATTGTACACGCTTGCTACTACGGAAGTGAGCAGCCTTGAAGACAAGAAAAAACAGGGTTCTGTACTTTTAGATGAAAAGATCAATCGGTTCCTCGACCTTTTTGTCATTTCCGTACTATACACATTGCAGGTAGCCCGCTATGCAGAGAAAGATGCGGGTAAAAGGGCATCTAAATACCTGCCTACCAACGAAGACCTCAACGTCAATACAAAAATAACCGGCAACGAGTTTCTCTGGAAGATACTGGAGAACGAAACCTTTACCGAAAAAATAAAGGATAAAGACATCAGCCGCTATATGGATGATGACCTGGTAAAGAGCATATACAGGAAACTGGCTGCCACACCTGAGTACAAAGAATATATTACAGACAGGGAAAGGAATTATAAGTCAGAAGTAGCTATCATCAAATTCATTTTCGATAATAATATTTTCGGGGATGAAGCTGTGATGGAACACTTCACCGACGAGCTGCCGGGCTGGGAAGACGACAGCGACATGGTGAAGATACTGATGGACAACTTCTTCAAAAGCAGCTCTAAAATCAACTTCCTGAAACTGATATCTGCCGAAAAGAATGAATACGCACACAGCCTGCTGCACACCACGCTCGAAAAAGAAAGCTACTTCAGGGAATTGATACAGCCCAAGCTGAACAACTGGGATGCCGAAAGGGTAGCGTTGATAGATATGCTGTTGCTGCGTATGGGTGTGGCCGAATTACTGTATTTCCCTACTATACCTACCAAAGTCACCATCAACGAGTATATAGAAGTAGCCAAGATGTACAGCACGCCGCAGAGCGGGCAGTTTGTAAATGGTGTACTGGATAACATCCTGAAAGACCTGGCTAAAGAAAATAAAATTCATAAAGAACAGCGGAACGCAGGATAGTAATAATGAATAAAATAGGTTGTATGAAAAACTTCTTAGTTTTGTCCTTGTTGGTAATGTTGCTGGCCGCTTGTGGCGATAATGCGCAAAAGGAACAGCCACAGTCAAAAGACGGGCTATTATCTACGGACCTGGTGAACAATCCACAGTCGGCTACAGGTTTAGATACAGCCATGTACAACGAATTGCCAACGATGGATTTTGAAGATACGGTACACAACTTTGGCTGGCTGGATGAAGGCATGAAGGCAACCCATAGTTTTGAGTTTATGAACAATGGCAAAACCCCGTTGATTGTAAGCGCAGCCAAAGGTTCTTGCGGATGCGCGGTGGCTGAATATCCCCGCGACCCCATACCCCCCGGCGGCTCAGGCATCATACAGGTGTTGTTCGATACTTATGGTAAAACAGGCCACCAGGAAAAATCAATCTCTATCACTACTAATTCAAAACGCGGTGTAGAGATGCTGTATATCAAAGCCGATGTAAAGGCGGCACAATAAATTTTTATTCAACAATAAAACCAGATAAATAAAATGTTAGCACAACTTCAGACAATTATGTTGCAAGGGGCACCCGGCGGCGGTGGCGCTTTCCAGCTTATCTTTTTGGTAGGTATGATAGCGGTAATGTACTTCTTTATGATACGCCCGCAGGCCAAGCGTGCCAAAGAGCAAAAGAAATTCGCAGAAACGATAGGCGTAGGTGAGCATATCATCACAACCGCCGGTATTCATGGCACTATCAGGCGCAACAACGACGATGGCTCTCTGCAACTGGAAATAAACCACGGCACGTTCATGACCATCGAGCGTTCAGCAGTGTCTATGGAAATGACCAACGCCTACCGTAAGAAAACCGCGACACCTGTTGCGGTAGAAGCTAAAAAATAATCATAGCCCGTATGCTGAAGGTAGGTGTTACAGGAGGCATTGGGGCAGGTAAATCTGTTGTATGCCGGGTGTTCCAGACACTCGGCATACCTGTATTTAATGCTGACGAAACTGCTAAGCAACTGATGGAAACTGATGCAGCATTGGTAGCATCTATCAGCTCTCTCTTTGGCTACAGTATATATATAGATGGCCGGCTCGACAGGAAAAAACTTGCAGCCATTGTATTTCAACAACCAGCATTGCTGCAACAACTCAACGCACTGGTGCATCCCGCCACTATAGCTTATGGCAATACATGGATGCGGCAACAAAGCACACCTTATGTAATAAAGGAAGCGGCTATTTTTTTTGAAAGCGGCAGCTACAAAGAAATGGATGTGATGATAGGCGTGTCAGCGCCCGAAAATATACGCATCGAGCGTGCCCTGCAGCGCGAGGGTATGACCCGAGAAAAAGTATTGCAGCGAATAGCCAGCCAGATGGATGATGCGGAAAAAATGAAACGCTGCGACTATGTAATTACCAACAACGGCAGCACAGCGCTCATTCCGCAGGTGCTGCAGATACACAAAGCACTGTTGGCTAAATCCGCCTGATTACTTTGCCCCGTATATCGCTTTGTGAAATAAATCGTATTCTGTTTTATTGTCCTTGTCAGTTTCTTTATCACGTATGCCTTCCAGTACCGGGCGCATCATCTTCAGCCTCCGCTCAGCCCTTGTAGTCTGCGCCTTGTTATTTTTCTTAATCTGGTCTTTGTAATAGTAGGCTGCATCGTACATATAAATGGCAATGGCGCCCCTGTAGCTGCCGATGGCTTCAGACTGTACCAGGTATTCGGCGGTGCGCATGGCTGCTTTAAATGCTTCTTCTGATTCTGTTTTCTTCATATAGATACCCGCTGCTATAGACAGGGATATCTTTTGTCCTGCTGCTACTCGGTATTGCGCATCCTGTAGCATGGCTGTGTCGCTTGCCTTTCCCTGCTCTGCTATTACGGCCCATATTTCAGGCAGCATTTCGCCGCCGGGTTTCGTCGTCAGCTGACGCCTTGCTGTGCTGTATGCCGTGTCTTTGGCTACTACGCTCAATCCGCGCAATGCCGCCGCCGCTACTTTGTACGAGTAGTCGTTGATGCCGTGGTGCATTTCCGGCAGGGCGTCTTTTATTTTCCATGTGGCCAATACATGTAGTGCTGCTGCACGCACATGGTGCGAGCTGTCTTTCATAGCCATTGTTCGCACTGTAGGTGTAAAGGCTTCCTGTACTTTTTTGTTCTTCTGTGCTTCCAGGTAGTTCAATGTGTATGCACGTACATGCTCCTGTCCGTCTTTCAATGCCAGTTGGTACATTTCCTGTATAGTGGCGTTGTCCAGGTTAGTTCTGTTGGCCCTTATCGCCCGTACTTTCGATGTATATTCTTCCGCTCCCGTGGCTTTATAATGCGCCAGCCAGTGCGATGGGGTTTTATCATCAGTTAATACCCCCGCCATCCACTGTGCAGCATCCACTATTACAGCCGGCCTGTTTTCGTTATGGTAGGGGTAGGTGATTACAGTAGTTCGTTCATCCACATCTATTATATCACTGAATATATTATCGCCCGTTACCACGTTTATCTTTAGCGGTAACCTGTACAGCTCAGGCTGTTTCTGTGCCAGGGTAATCTGCACTTTCTGCCCTTTATCGTCAAAGTTATATTTCGCTTCAAGCACGGGGTGCCCGCCCCTGTAATACCATTGGTTGAAAAACCAGTTCCAGTCTTTGCCTGTCACCTTTTCCACAGCCAACCGCCATTGGTGTGCTTCTGCGGGTTGCAATGCATTGTCGGTCAGGTATAGCTGCATCGATTTGTAAAACGCTGTATCGCCGATAATGCCATGCAGGTAACGCAATATGCTGGCACCTTTCTGGTAAGATATACGGTCAAACATATCTTCACGTTCGTGGTAATGAAACCGTACCAACGGCTCATCGTTTTTTTCTGCCTGCCCCAGGTAGGTGTTCAGGTCCTGGTAGGCCAGTTTCTGTTCCGATGCTTTTCCGTATTTATACCTGCCCCACAGTTGCTCTCCATAAGTGGCAAACGATTCGTTCAGTGTCAGGTTCGACCACGATTCAGCCGTCACATAATCGCCAAACCATTGATGAAATAACTCGTGCGATACAATATCCTCGTAGTCTTTGTCCCTTATCTCCCTGTCAGTCTGGTTGATGAACTCACCAAAAACCGTGGCTGTAGTATTCTCCATCGCGCCCGATACATAATCCCTCACTACTACCTGGCTGTATTTGTTCCAGGGGTAGGGTACACCCGTCACTTTCGAGAAGAAGTCTACCATCTCCGGCGTATGGCGGAACATATCTTTGGCGAAGCGTTCGTATTCCGGCTCTACATAATAGCTGATTTCTTTGCCCTGCCATTGTTCGTCCTGCACTACCGCATATTTGCCTATGGCCATCATCATTACATAAGGCTGTATGTTCTTATCCATTTCCCACACATCGGTGCGTGTGCCGTCATTATTTTTTACAGAGCCTTTCATTACCCCGTTACTCAGGGTTACAAAGCTGTCCGCCACGGTCATCTGTATGCGTGTGGTAAAACGCTCATTCGGTTTGTCGAAGGTGGGTACCCAGTGCGAGTTGGCTTCTGTTTCGCCCTGTGTCCATACCTGTGCCGGCTTGTAAGGTATTTTGTAGTCTGTATTTACGAAGTACAATCCCTTATCATCGTTGATGGCCTTGCTGCCTCCTGAGGGTTGTGCATAAGGTTTGGCTATATAGGCTATCTCCAGTTGCACGTTTTCTGTCCGGTGGTATTTCCTGTCTAAGTATATAGTCAGGCTGTCATCCTGGTAGTTTACCTTCCCTTTATTACCGTTAACGGTCACGCTTTCAATACTCATGCTTTTGGCATCCAGTACTATTTTATCGCTGTTGTAAAAGTAAGGGTGCATATCTATCACCGCCATACCTTTGGCAGTGCGGGTGGCGTAGTCAAAGCTCAGTGCCACATCGGTATGGGTAATATCCCAGTCCATATTTGCAGTAGCCCTGTAGCGGCTGTCCGATGCTTTTACGGTCACGGTGTCCATCATCACAGTCTTGCGGCTGCTTTTGCAACTGTACAATATAACGGGTAAACATAACAGGAGTAGTAACCTATTGCTCATTCTGTTCAGGCATAATAAATGTGATAGGTAATATTAATCAATACCAGCCAAATATCCCTGCCCTGTTTTGGGGTATTTTGGTGTTAATTTAATGAGAATACAAACCTGAGTACTATGGCTCCCCGTATCGAGGCTGTTACGCCGAACGAGCGCAACTACGGAGATATTTACACAAGTCCCCCTATAGGGGTTTCTCGCGAAGGATTTCTGCTTCAGAACACAAGTCCCCCTCCAGGGGCCCCGATAGCTATCGGGGTAGGGGTCCCTCGCACCGGACAATCTGCCAGGACAAATAAATTTGTTATAATCACCATTTATGTGTAATTTAGCTATTGAAAAATATTGTAAATCCTAAAATCATAAATCATCTATCCTGAATCTTAAATCTATCCCCCATGACCAAAAAACACCTCCAGTTCTGCATCTACTACATGCAGGTGGGCGACCCGCAGGTAGCCTACAAAATGACCTACCCCCGCGCCGCGGTCAAATCCCTCAAAGCATCCGTATCGCGCCTGATGGCCCGCCCCGACGTGGCCGAATGGGTAAACGGCACCGAAGAACGTGTGCACAACCGTATGTTGCGCAAGTTTTACAGCGAGCATTACGACCAGCTCAAAGAACAGTTGCTCACCATTAACGAAAAGCGCACCGTCCTCACCAAAATCATAAAAGGGGAAACCAAGCGAGTGCGTTATATCAAAGGCAAATACGGCCTGGACAGGGTAGAAGAAGACCTGCCCGTGTACGCCGTCCTCCGCGCTGTGGACCTGGACACCCGACTCGAAAACTTCTACAACTACCTCACCCGCTCCGACACCTGGCGCAAGGCCCAGAACATCTACGTCAACACACCCACCCTCCAGCAACAAGTCAACATCCTCATCTCCCAAACCGCCGAAAAAGAAGAAAGCAAAGACACGCAGGAACATGTATTCCCTCTTGGAAGAGGGACAGAGGGAGATAATCTCGCGTCGAACTCACACGAAGAACAAAACACAAGTCCTCATCCTGGGGCCCCGATAGCTATTGGGGTAGGGGTCTCCTCGCGTCGGACAGAGAAAACTCCCGAATCCGAAGTGCCCGAAGAACCAATTGCAACACCGGAACAAGCACTGTCCCCCGCCGCCTGCCTGCCCCGACCATTTCGGGGTCCCGCCACCAGCGGGAGCGGGGGTAATCCTGCACGTGCAGGAACAGGGGTGGAACACTCGCGCGGAACTCCCCCATCTCTACCCCGTGGAGAGGAGCGGGGGGTGAGGCCACTCGCGCCTAAAAAAACACCACGTTTTTTAACAACCGGGCACGTCCCGCACAATGCGGGATTAACGCCAAAGAAAAACATCAACCGGTTAACAACCGAACCTGTGAGCTCGTTAACGCCAAAGAAAAACATCAACAAGTTAACAATAGTTAACAAAACGGGACACCCCTCTCCATCCCACAGAGAGGGGCGTGGGGTGAGGTGATCTGTTGTAATCCAGTTTCTTATATGTGCCATATAGCTTCATATAACCATGAAGCTCAAAGCAATCAGTAAAATCAACTCTAAATTGTAAACTGCCCCTTAATTGGTTAAATTTGCACCTCAATTAAAAAACAAACACAGGAACTGCGCATGCTGCAAATAACTGTAAATGAAAACCGGGCGTTTTCGGTAGGCCGCGAGGGGGATAACTGGCAGATAGATGGGGTGACTGTGGATGGTGATATACAGTTGCAACCCAACGGGCTGATTAGCATATTATTCAATAATAAGAGCTATACGGCTACTATCGAGGAGATAGACCATAAGGCAAAGCAAATGGTTGTGTCTATAAATGGCAGCCTGCGTAGCATAGCCATCAGCGAACCAATGGACCAACTGCTGGCCAGCATGGGCCTCGACCTGAAAGCCTTGCAGAAAGTGGAGCCAATAAAAGCCCCCATGCCCGGCATGGTGCTGAAGGTGTTGGTACAGCCCGGCCAGCGGATAGCCAAAGGCGACGGGCTACTGATACTGGAAGCCATGAAGATGGAAAACGTACTGAAAGCAAGTGCCGATGCTACTGTAAAATCAATCAATGTACAGGAGCGTACAGCCGTAGAAAAAGGCGCTGTATTGATAGAACTGGAATAGTGTGAGGAGTTTTTTATGGAACATATCGTTACTCTTGCTGTTATCGGCAGCCTGGTTGCAGTCTGTAGCCAATGGCTTTTCGTATATATATATCCAGGGCGATAAGCAGGTGCCGTTTTATATCAAGTTCGAAGACCAGATGCTGCCACGCTACGGCAAAAACTATAATATAATACCGCAGCTGGCACCCGGTGCTGTCAATATCCAGGTCTTATTTCAGCAGAATATGTACCCGGCACAGAGGTTTACTATAGTAGTGCCCGAGGATGGTTTTCGTGGTTTCCTGCTCCTGCAAAAAAATGGCTCATTCGCCTTGTACGATATTCACCAGCAGTTTTATCTCTACCCGGGCAATAAGGCTGAGGACGACCGTGTACCACAGGCCAATAGCTATGTGTACAGGAATGCCACAACTGCCCCCGTACAAACTACGGCACAGCCTGTGCCTAAAGTGCAGCAGCGTACAAATGCTACCGCAAGAAACAACAGGGAACCTCGGTTCATAGGCAATATAGAATTGAATAATGAGCGTACAGTGCGCAACACTCCACCTGAACAACAGCAACAGCCGGTGGCTGAACAAAGTGGGTATGTAAAGACAGATGAGCCGGATGAAGCACCTGTTTCAGAAGAAACAGGGAATGATAATAATAATATTGTCGAACCTGTTCCTGCCACGCCCCCTTCCGGTACTTATGTTACCAACAGCGATTGCCCCTCGGCTATGAATGAGGCTGAATTCGAGGATCTGTACAGCAAATCTCAGGCTAAGGCGGAAAAGCAGAAGCTGAAGTTTCTGTTAACGAAAATGGATGCATGCTATACCTCCAACCAGGCCAGGATGATTGCGGAATCATTGAACAACGACCCTGAAAAATATACCTTCCTGAAAAGGGTGTACCCCAGGGTAACAGACCAGTATAATTTCCCTCCTTTAGAAAATCTTTTATCTACACAGGAGTGGAAAAGTTATTTCAGGCTAATTTTACCAAAATAATATTATGCAAAAGACATTATTGAGCGGATTGTTGATGGTTGGATTATTGAGTGCTTGCACTACGCAGGACAAAAAATCTATGCTCACCGGCAAATGGCAGGCTATCAGCCTGGAAAATACCCAGCTTGATTCCCTGATGGCGGAACAAACGCGCTTCCTGGATACATTCGGAAAAAATACTACTCCCGAAGAAAATTTGGCCATTTATGGATTCGCCAACGTAGACAGTGTACGCGAGGTGTCAAAAAAAGAAATGACGGAATATCTCGCTATGCAGGATCATGCCGTAAAAAATACATGGTTCGAATTTCGTAAAGACGGATCGGTCATCATGAACTTCAGTGGCCAGGTGGATTCTACCAAATGGCAGATTAACGATGAAGGCAAACTGGTGCTGGATGAGCCTGCCAGGCAAGATGAATTGGGCAAAATATCTATGGATATTCTCTCGCTGACTGATACGATGCTCAAGCTGCAAATGACGGAGCAGGGTATGAGCAGTACAGTTATTTTTAAACCAGCAGATAATAAATAATTACGGGCTATCTTTAGACCCTGTTTTATTAAGATAATAACCGGACAAATAAATATGCGTACGATAGCGTTTCGCCAGGCATTAAGAGAAGCATTACAGGAAGAAATGAGAAGGGACGATAAGGTGTTCCTGATGGGTGAGGAAGTAGCCCAGTACAATGGTGCTTATAAAGTAAGCCAGGGTATGCTGGACGAGTTCGGCCCCAGGCGTGTGATTGATACACCTATTGCTGAATTAGGTTTCGCAGCTATAGCTGTAGGTGCGGCTATGAACAATACCCGCCCTGTTGTCGAATTTATGACATGGAACTTTGCCGTACTGGCGCTCGACCAGATATTGAACCATGCTGCCAAAACACTGTCTATGAGCGGCGGCCAGTTTGGTTGCCCTATAGTATTTCGTGGGCCCAACGGCTCTGCAGGCCAGCTGGGTGCGCAACACTCACAAGCTTTTGAAAGCTGGTATGCCAATATTCCCGGCCTGAAAGTAATATCTGTATCTAATCCTTATGACGCAAAAGGCTTACTGAAATCTGCTATCCGCGATGAAAACCCTGTTGTATTCATGGAGAGCGAGGTAATGTATGGCGACGAAGCCGAAGTGCCCGAAGAAGAATACCTGATACCCATAGGCAAAGCTGATATAAGGCGCAAGGGTAGCGATGTGACTATCGTGTCCTTCAATAAAATGATGAAGGTGGCCCTGGGTGCAGCTGAAGAATTATCAAAAGAAGGTATAGAAGCAGAAGTAATAGACCTACGTACCATCCGCCCGCTCGACTGGGCTACTATTATCGAGTCGGTTAAAAAGACCAACAGGCTGGTAATAGTTGAGGAGCAATGGCCCTTCGGCAGTGTGTCTTCAGAGATAGCTTACCGTGTACAGAAAGATGCCTTCGACTACCTGGACGCACCGGTTACACGTATTACAGCAGCGGATACCAATATGCACTACGCAGGCAACCTGGTAGCAGCCGCTCTGCCCAATATTGAGCGCACCGTCAAGCTGGTAAAAGATGTAATGTATATGAAGAAATAGGTGGACGGGAGTTAATGCCCTTCAGCCTTCTCGTCGGCAAACAGCCAGCCGTTTATCGTGTGTTCACCTGTTTTCAGGTCGTGGTAATACATTACCGAGCGGTCTTCGGATATTTCAATGCCTGTGATGCTGAGTGTATGTGTCGTACCGTTATTGATGTTCAGGTTCATACGTTCAAAGCCTTCGCCCCCGTGCTCGTGAAACCAGCGTATACCCTCGCCCGTTATCATTTCCTGCGAGAGCCGCCATTCGTCAAACCACTTGCGCCTGCGCTCCATCATCGCTTCATCGAACAATGTCGCCGACGACCATATATGCGGCATGTCAGCCGGTAGCGATGTGACGAACTTTTCATATTCGTCCCAGCGCATTTCCCAGAGGGTGCCATTTTGTTTCAACCATGCCACCAGTGTAAAGGGCTCAATATCGGTCAGGTCTGCTTCGTTGAATTTTCTTACCGGGTTGTCCGCATCAAATATATCCAGGAAGACAACACCCCTGTTGGCCCGGTAGCTATCTTTGCGAATGTGTGGGGCATAAGCGCCCTGCACCATTGCCATTGCATTGCCGTTGTTGTGTATGCCTACCCAGGTACCGCCTGTCTGTGCATTTTGCGGAAAGAGTATCTTGCCCGATGAAAAGTTCTTAACCGCGGGCGCCAGTGCCTCATGCTTCGACGGCCGGTCATCCCGGTTGCAGGTAATATATATTTTGTCTTTATAAGGCAGATATGTTATTGTGGACATCTGTCAATACTGTTAAAAACATGTATGAATCGTCATCATTGGTTGGTTATTTATACGCTTATATCAGGGTAGTATATAGATATCCGATGTAGTTATCCTGTTACTTTCTACCCCATTCTTGCCGACAAGGTACATTTCGTATTGCAGTGTATCTCCCTCGGGCCTGTCGGGGCGCAGCACAAAGTAATTACCGGCATTAAGCCTTATTGTAATAGCCCCGCTTACGTTCAGGTCTGTTTCAGGCAGGTTATCAGCTATTTCATTCGGGAAATATTGCCTGTTAACTGTCTGGTCCCTGCTATCTTTAAATGCAATATAAGGAGCTGTAGAATCCTTGCCCACGTCCGATGCTGCTATGGTATACCGCAAACTGATTAATACAGTATCTTTGAGGTCGCCATTGGTAACGGCATTATGAGACAGGCTTACAAATGCCAGTTCAGGTTTTTCTTTTGCAGGGCCTGTTTTTTTGCAGGCGGCAAATGCAGTCAGAATGATAATGAACAATAACGTATATTTCTTCATACCTACCAAAGTTAACAAAAGTGGGATATTTTTTTCATCAGGGCCCTGTTAATTATCTTAATAGTATAAACGGGGAGAATTTTGATGTTATTGCACTGGAACTGTTCAGGTACCAATATGAACATAACCGGGTGTACAAGAGCTTTGTAGATGCACTGTCTGTGCAGCCCGGGGCTGTTACAGATATTACGGCTATCCCTTTTTTGCCTGCCGGTTTTTTCAAAACCCACGATGTAATAACCGGCGCAGCTGAGGATGATTGTACGGTATTCCGAAGCAGTACAACCACCTCTGATATCCCGGCAAGGCATATCATAAAAGACATTGCATTGTACGATACCAGCCTGTTGTATGGTTTCAGGCAGTTTTATGGCGACCCTTCAGAATATGTATTCCTCGCTTTATTGCCGTCCTACTTGCAAAGGGAGGGGGCATCATTGGTATATATGGTGCAAAAGCTGATGGAGCAGAGCGGTAATGACATGAATGGTTTTTACCTGGATGAACATGAGCAATTGTTTCATGTTCTGAACCGACTGGAGGCTACAGGGCAGAAATATATGTTGATAGGCGTTACATTCGGTTTGCTTGACTTTGCAGAACGATATAATATGAAACTGTCGGGAGGTGTAGTGATGGAAACAGGTGGTATGAAAGGCCGCCGCAAAGAGATGACCCGTGATGAGGTACACACTATTTTGAAGGAAAGGTTGGGTGTAGCGCAGGTACATTCAGAATATGGTATGACGGAATTGCTGTCGCAGGCCTATGCTAAAAAGGAGGGGATATTCTCTCCCGCGCCTGCTATGAAAGTATTGGCCCGCGACCAGAATGACCCCCTGGAACTCAACCGGAGCGGCACGGGCAATCTCAATATTATTGACCTGGCTAATGTGTATTCCTGTGCTTTTATTGCTACCGACGATATCGGCAGGATATATGATGACGGCAGCTTTGAAGTGCTGGGCCGTTCAGACAATTCGGCTTTGCGGGGTTGTAATTTAATGGTGCTGTAATTGTTTGTTTGTAAACAAAACTGCATTATCTTTGCAGCCCTTTAGTTCTTATAATTAATGCCCAGGTGGCGAAATTGGTAGACGCACTGTGTTCAGGTCGCAGCGCCTGCAAGGGTGTGATGGTTCGAATCCATTCCTGGGCACTAAAGGAAATGCCCCCGCAAACAGCGGGGGCATTGTTTTTCTGAATATCTTATTTCTTGCATTTCATTTTTTTTAACTTTTACCCAACCATTTGGGCTTTTTGGGTTTCTATTAACCAAATCATAAATATATTCCTATGAAAAAAATAATATTACTTATTGCCGGGCTTATTGGTTTCGCCAGTTCTTATGCCTCGCACTTCTCAGGTGGTGAAATAAGGTATGAGTTTAACGGTACCAATTACGATATTTATCTTACGCTTTACAAAATATGTGAAGGCGGAGCTCCGCTACCGAGTGCAGCAGCTGTCAACTTATCATCGGTATCCCAGTCGCATAACAGTACAGTCAACCTGAGTTTCACTGGATTTGATACGACTAATATCAGTTGTCCGAGTACAGTCAGCAGGTGTGTCAATCCGCAATCTTTAATTCCCGGTTATATTGCTGCCCGGTTTAAAGGTACTATTACCCTACCGGCTGCATCCACCGACTGGGTAATATCTTATACCAATGCAGCACGTATTGCCAGCATTGCCAACCTAACGAATACCAGCTCGCAAATGTATTTGTACACGAATATTGATAATAGCGCAGCCATCAACTCTAATCCATTGCTGGCCAGTTCTCCATCGTATTATATGCTGTCAGGAGTGAGCAACGTCATCCCGCTACAAGCTATTGACCCGGAAGGTGATAATATTGTTTATGACCTGGTTGCACCTATGACTGCTGCCGGAACTGTGGCAGGCTATAATGCAGGTTATTCGGCTACTGCACCATTCGGCACAGGTGGTACTGCAACCATCAATAACACTACCAAGACATTGACATTAAACAGCCCGTCGACAGGTTCGTATGCGGTGGCGTTGAGAATGAGGGAGTACAGGAACACTGTATTGGTGGGTGAGCATTTCAGGGAATTTACTGTGCTGGTATTACCGGGCACCGGTTCGGCCCCAACTATACCTGCACCTGCAACTACTACTAATTTTACTTATTATACCTGCCCCGGGCAGAACAACAGTATTACATTAAACTTTACAGACCCAACTACAACCGATTCTGTGTACCTGACCGTGGTGCCACCAACCATGACCGGCTGGACTTTCAGTTCATCCGTTACACCTGGTATACCAACTGCATCTACTACTATTACATGGACTACACAATCTGGTATGAATCCCGCTACACTGCCGCATTTTTATATTAAAGTACGTGCAAGGGATAACGGTTGCCCGCGCGCTGTGGCTGACTATGCTGTGGTGGTGCGTACCCGCCAGTGCAATGTAGACTCAGTATGGCCGGGCGATGCAAACGGCGACTTTACAGTTAATATTTACGACCCGTTGCATATTGCCATTGCCAACGGACAAACAGGCCCTACAAGGCCCGGAGCCAACACTACATGGACGGCACAAGCATGCAGCAACTGGACAGGCGTATTTACTACCAATAACGTAAATATGAAACATGCTGACTGTAACGGTGATGGTACAGTGAACAATACGGACCTGGGTGCGGTGACAGCCAACTACAATCTGTCTCATCCTAAAGGAGGAAGAAGCAAAGGAACCGGCACGAACGACCTGTATTTTGATATGACGAATGTACACCTGGCACCGGGTAAAACAGTTTCCATACCTGTGAAGTTTGGCAATGCCACACAAACCATATCGGATGTATATGGTGTGGGTGTAAGAGTGATGATAAATGGTATAACGCCTGCTGCAGCACCTACACTGGATAATACTACCAGCTGGCTGGCTGCCACCAATGCGCTTAATTTCTCTTATCCGCTGAATACAACAGCAGTAGAATGGGTGCTGGCACGCACCAACCAGCAGAATACATCGGGCCAGGGTACAATAGCTACGCTTAATTTCACCGTGCCTAACAATGCAACCGTTGGCACTGATGTTACGTTCAGTTTTGACGACGCGGTAGTAATAGACAACCGTGGTATTGAAAACTATGATGTGAACGCAATAGATGCTACCGGAAAAATACAATTCCCTGAAAGTGTAGAGGGCGTAGCCGGCAACCTGGAGTCTGTAGCGATAGTGCCCAACCCTTCGGGTGAGGTAGCTAATATGCATATTGTATTGGCGAAAGCGGATGTATTGGCCATCAGTATTACAGACATTACGGGCCGCATAGTATGGACAGCTAATAACCAATATACCGCAGGAACACAACGTATAGAGTTGCCTGCATCATTAATAAGCAGCGGTGTGTACACCATTCGTATAGCCGGAGATGATAACAGCTACTCTTCTGTATTAAAGTGGGTGAAGCAATAAAACAGTAAATTGATGTAAAATGAAATGCCCCTTTTGCGAGGGGCATTTTTTATGGGGCAGTTAAGTAAGAGCCTTAATTAAAATGGTGCGTCATCATCTTCCGGTTTGGGACGGTTGAATTTAGATGGTGGTATCAGGTCGTCATCGTCCAGCGAGAAATTGTTGGCCTTGGAGGGCAAGGTCTGGTAACCACCACCACCTTGTATAAACATCTTGGAGCCGCCAAAATCGCTGGTGTCACGGCCTCTTATGCCCGCCTGCGGGTTGTCTCCGGGCGATGGGGTAAAGCCCCCGCCGCCACCACCGAAGCCGCCAAATCCGCCGAAATTGTCATTGGGCAGGTCTGTAAACTTCTGGTATTCTTTGATGAACCGTACTTTGACCGTATCGGTGCTACCGTTACGGTGCTTGGCTACGTGTATATGGGTTTCGCCTTCTATAGGCTGCCCCATTTCATCATTATTAATACCGTAGTACTCCGGCCTGTACAGGAACATAACCATATCCGCATCCTGCTCTATGGCTCCCGATTCACGCAGGTCGCTCAACTGTGGCACTTTCGATTCTTTCCTTGATTCCACAGAACGGTTCAACTGCGACAGCGCTATAATAGGCACTTCCAGTTCCTTGGCCAGTTGTTTCAGGTCGCGGGATATTTTAGATATCTCCTGCTCACGGTTGCCACCTTTCTCGATACTGCCCTGCATCAGCTGCAGGTAATCTATGACTATCAGTTTGATGTCGTGCTTTTGTTTCAGCCTCCTGGCTTTGGCGCGTAATTCAAATATATTCAGTGCTGCCTGGTCGTCGAGGAAGATAGGCGCTGTGGCCAGTTTGTTCATGCGCTGTGTCATCTGCACAAACTCGTGTTCCTGCATACGACCTTTAGTAATGGCGTCCATGCTTACTTCGGTTACAGCTGCCAGCATCCTTTTTACCAGCTGCCCTGCACCCATCTCCAGCGAGAAGAAGGCAACAGGGAAGGGCTCGCCTGCATGCATAGCGGCATTCATCGTCAGGTTAAGACAGAAGGCCGTTTTACCCACGGCAGGACGTGCTGCCAGGATAATCAGGTCTGTTTTTTGCCATCCCGATGTCAGTTTGTCCAGGTCGGTAAAGCCGGTAGGTACACCCGTCAGGTCGTCCTTTTTGTTTTTGGCTTCTTCTATCTCCTGCACGGTGCGCACCAGTACATCCTTCAGGCTGGTGAAGTTTTTACGCAGGTGGTTGTCTGTTATCTCGTACAAGCTCGATTCAGCTTTGTCCAGCAGGTCGAACACATCGGTGCTGTCCTCGTAGGCATTGCCGATTATCTCCCCGGAAATACGTATCAGTTCGCGCTGGATGAACTTTTCCATCACGATACGTGCATGTGATTCAACGTGCGCGCTGGATACTATGTTCATCGTCAGGTTGGTGAGGTAGTAAGGGCCGCCCACCAGTTCCAGTTCGCTACTTTTTCTCAGTTCTTCTGTTACGGTCAGCAGGTCTACCGGCATACCCTTGTCAAACAGTCTGCGTATAGATGCGTATATCTTTTGATTGGCCGGCCCGTAGAAACAGTCAGGGCTTTGTATAATTTCCAGTACCTCGGCCAGTTTATCTTTTTCCAGCATTATGGCACCGAGAATAGCTTCTTCCAACTCGGGGGCCTGGGGTGGTATTTTACCGTAAACCAGTGTCGAAATGTCAGGTTTGCGGTTGCGGGTATTACCAAATTCTTTCTTTATGTTAACTGCCATCTTGGGGTTAGCGTACTATTTATTGTAAAACAAAAATTATCCATTCAGTACCGGTGCTGTTTCCAGCTTTTTTAGCCTTTTTTATGTTACCGAAACGTGTCCTAAACGTTAACGGAGCATTACCGAAAGGTTAAAAAGCGGTAGCTGAAAACGAATGTAACCTGAAAAAAATTACTTGTACAGGGTATCAGGGAATATAATTTTCAGTCCTCCGCGCACAGCTTACGCACAACTTGTTCTATTGTATTATTGGTATGTATCGTTGTTATTCACATTCTTAATGCAAAAATAACACATATTCACACGCAACCCACAAAAGGATGTGAATAAATGGTCTGATCAACGATTTTTTTTAAAGGATGCAAATTGCTATAATGATGGGTTATCTTTACACCCGATTTAAGTTTTAAGGACAAAAAATGGTCATATCATATAGTTGGTTGTCGGAATACCTGCCAGAGCCTATTGAAGTGGGAGAACTGGCCCGTATTCTTACCTCAATAGGGCTGGAAGTGGAGGCTTTGGAGCCTGTGGAAACCGTAAAAGGAGGGCTGGAAGGGCTGATAATAGGTGAAGTTTTGACATGCGAAAAACACCCTGATGCAGATAAACTGAAGGTGACAACGGTTAGTATCGGCGGTGCTGAATCCCTGCATATTGTATGCGGAGCCCCCAATGTAGCTGCAGGGCAAAAAGTGGTGGTGGCCCCGGTAGGTGCTACCGTACACCCTACAAATGGAGAACCATTCCTGATAAAAAAAGCAAAGATAAGGGGCGCTGCCAGCGAGGGCATGATATGTGCAGAAGATGAGATAGGGCTGGGCAGCGACCATGGCGGTATAATGGTACTGCCTGCAGATGCTGTTGTAGGCACTCTTGCCAAAGAATACTTCAATATTCCACCTGCGGACACGGCCATACATATAGGGCTGACCCCTAACCGGTCGGACGCGATGAGCCATATAGGTGTGGCGAAAGATGTAGCCGCATACCTGTCTTATCATAAAGATGCGGAGTACAAGGCTAAACTGCCGGAAACAGGGTTTACTGCTTCGAACCAGCCCCCTGCAATCAAAATAGAAATAAACAATCCCGAAGCTTGTGCGCGCTATATGGGCGTAAGTATCAGCGGGTTGAATGTATCTGCCTCGCCTGAATGGCTGCAACGGAGGTTGCAGGCTATTGGCGTGAGGCCGATTAATAATATTGTAGATATAACCAATTATGTGCTGCACGAGTACGGTCAGCCGCTACATGCATTTGATGCGGATAAAATAAAAGGGAAAACCGTTCGTGTTCAATTTTTGCAGGAAGGGACAAAATTTGTTACGCTGGATGAAAAGGAAAGGAAGCTGCAAGCCAGCGACCTGATGATATGCGACGCGGAAGGTGGCATGTGTATCGCGGGTGTGTTTGGTGGTATGTACAGCGGTGTAACTGATGCTACTACTAATATATTTTTAGAAAGTGCGTACTTCGATCCGCAGCATATACGCCGTACATCGCTGCACCACGGGTTGCGAACAGATGCGGCTACTCATTTTGAAAAAGGTGTGGATATCAACAACCTGCAAGCAGCGCTGGAGCGTGCTGCGCAGATGATGGTGGAGATTGCCGGGGGTACAATCAGCACTGTGATAACTGATGTATATGCAAGGCCGATAGAGCCTGTAACTGTAGATGTAACCTACAAATACATAACCAAGCTGAGTGGTAAAGAGTATGACCGCGCGCGTACAAAAAAGCTGTTGGTCGCTTTAGGATTCACACTGCAAAACATATCAGAAGAAGGCTTTAGGGTTGTAGTGCCCACTAATAAAACGGATGTTTTTCAACAGGCTGATATAGTAGAAGAGATACTGCGTATAGACGGGCTGGACAATATACCCATTCCTGAAAAGTTAAACATTACACTCAATCGCCCCATGCCCAACGATTTGGGTATGAGAAACAAACTGGCAGGGGTATTGACAGGTTTAGGTTTCAGGGAGTTGGTGACTAACTCTATTGTGAACAGTAAATATTATGCTGAACAGGAAGGACTGGTGAAAATGCTGAACAGCCTGACCAGCGAGCTGGATGTACTGCGCCCCTCCATGTTGGAAAGCGGGCTGGAAGTAATACAGTACAATTGCAACAGGAAGAATACGGACTTAGCCTTGTTTGAGTACGGCAAGATATATGCTGTAACAGATAAGGGATACGAGGAACAAAACCAACTTGCGCTGTACCTGACCGGTGCGACACAAACCCCAAGCTGGAACAGGAAAGAACAAGCTGCAGATTTATATTATGTAAAAGGTATAGTAAACAACCTGCTGCAATATGCCGGTATAACCAAAACGGTTACTGTACACAGTGAACAGGGCGTGCAAATAAGCTGGAAGAAACAGGTATTGTGCCATATATCAGCAGTGCCATCCAAAAAACTGGCGGATTTTGATATCAGGCAGCAGGTGTATTTCGCGGCCATTAACTGGGATTTGTGGATGAAAGCGGTGGATACTGCTAAAGTAAAGTACGCCGAAGTGCCTAAATATCCCTCTGTACAGCGCGACCTGGCAATAGTGATAGACAAGCAGGTGACCTACCAGCAGGTGCAGGAAGTGACCGATAAGCTGGCTATTGACTCATTGCAGGGATACAGCCTCTTTGATATATTTGAAAGTGACAAACTGGGCGCAGGCAAAAAGTCATACGCCCTGAATTATATTTTCCAGTTGCAAGACCGTACCTTAACAGATGAAGAAACAGACAAACTGGTACAGCAATTGGTAAGTGCGTACAAAAAAGATTTACAGGCGCAAATCAGGGAATAATGCAGGAACTGACTTTGTTACATAGCAAACTGGATAAGCTGCTGAAAAAACACGCAGCGCTACAGGCCGAAAAAGAAAGCCTGCAACAGGCTATGCATAAACAAAAGGACGAACTGCTGCAACTGAATAAAAAAGTAGCCACACTGGAAGAACAACTGACTACCACGCAAACCGCTGATGTATTGGCCACGAAAGGTGATAAGAACGCTATGCGCAAGCAACTGAATTCGCTGATAGGGGATATAGATAAACTACTGGCATCACTCAATGATTAAACGGAATACCATCGCATTAATGTTGTTTTCGCTGTTGTGTGGCGTGTATATGGCCTGCAACAAGAGTAACGATGGCCGCGGCCCATGCCTGGAGCCGAGACGGTATTTTTTGAAGTTGCAAACAATGAAGGAAGCCGATACCGGCAGCGCGGGCGTGGTTCTGCCACTCCCGGCGCCGGTGGTGGGGTATGTAGATACGCCGATATGGTTTTTCGATGGGAGGAGTGCTTTAAGCGATTTCCAGGGGCCTTTGTCGGCTATTGCAGATAGTACCCGATGGTTAATCATGCCGGATACAAGCAACCGCTTGGGTATGGATATGATTACATTTTATTATGAGCGCAAACCGGTATTTCTTTCAACTGCCTGCGGTTATGCTATGGTGTATTCATTGAAAAATATTGCAAACACGAATTATTTCATTGACTCTGCCAGGATAGAAAAAACTGAAGTGACTAACGCTACTGATGTGATACATGTTAAAGTATTTTATTAGCATATTATTACTGGCCGCTACGGTAAATGCCTCTGCACAGGATGTAGAGGAGGAAGAAGAACGCCCGGCAATAGTAGACAGTGCGCACCAACTGAGGTTAGGCTTTGATATCAGCAGGATACTCTTCAACCAGCTTCAGAAGGATAAAGAGGAGCGTATCAGCTATGAACTGGAACTGGATTTTTATTGGAGGAAAGACCTGTATATAGTGGCGGAAGGTGGCTGGGGTAACGCATCGCTCAATTACCCCGACCTGGCTTACAAGAGCAATAATATCTTCTTCAGGGCGGGTATCAACAAGAGCCTGCTGCCCCGTTTGAAACAGGATGACTGGGATATGGGCTTCATCGGCCTGCGTTATGGGGTGGGTTTAATTAACCGCAGCAATGCGAATTATACTATTACAGACAGTACTTGGGGTGTTATAGCGGGCACAGTGCCGGGTACAGGACTGACTGCACACTGGATAGAATTGACGGGCGGGGTGAGGGTAGAAATAGCCAAACACCTCTTCGTGGGCTGGAATATGCGGGGCAAGTTCCTGGTCAACGCCAAACAGTTTAAAGAACTGCCGCCGTACAATATTGCAGGGTACGGTAAGGGGGAAAAGAACACAGTATTCGATTTTAATGTATTCCTCAGCTACGCCATCCGTTGGGACAGGAAACATATTCCCAAGCCTAAACAATAGGTTATAGTATACCGTAAGTAACGGAACTCTTTTTCAATAGAGCTTCAATTTCTTTTTCTCTTTTCAGCACCCGCATACGGGTGGGGGAGAATACCCATGTGGTGCGTAGTTTATTCAACCTGTCTTGCGGTGGCTGAAAGATGATACGCTTTACCCAGTTCCATGCCACAAAATGCCTGAATGTATGTGATAGCTTAACGAAATAGACAACGGTTGAATCATTACTCTCATCCAGTATGTCTTGAAGTTCCTGTATATCCGTCAGCGATGAGATGCACAGCACGGTACCCTGTTTGGGATTAAAATACTCGCGCAGGTTTTTGTCTTTATGCCAGCCGCTGTTGCTGATGATACGGGCAGCACGTTCCGCATCGCCCAGGTGCTCGGGCAGGTTGAATTGCTGGTCGGGGATGTAACGCATGGCCCATTCCTTAGCTGCCAGCGTATCGTACACCGTCCATACATTATTTTTGAAGTAATTCAGCATTTCTTTCAGGTAACCATCACCCAGCCATTGGGCTTTCATAGGCGCGTAGAAAGAAGCGTAAAAATACAAGTGTGAGGCAAAGGGCTCAAAACGTTCGGGTATGCGCACCACCAGTTCACGGTTTTTGGCATATACTTTCCATACTATCCGGCGCACATCGTCGCCCGATTCGAAATCTTTATAATTCAGGTACTCGCCTTCTACACGGCGCAGTTGGTCTATTCGTATATCCGTTGTCTCGGTTTTCTTCGGTGCTACTTCTTTGTCGTCTTTTTTGTTCAGTACAGGCGGCTGGTGAAATTGTCCCGTAACAGGCTGATGTACAGCCAAAGAAAACAGGTGCAGCATATCATGGAAATAGACAAAGCCGCCTTTAAGCTGGTATTCTTTTATATCCGGCAATTCCAGCCTGCTGCGCCCGGAAACAGCTACGGGCCATATACTCTTTTCTTTTCGCTTGTTAGACAGCAGGCTGAATTTATCCGTCATTTCGTGGTCGTCATAAAACAACCTGCCCTTGATGAAGCCCAGCAAAGGACGCTTAGCGCCCTGCAACGACGCATCCATATATAGCTTATTCTTACGCCCATTGATGGTTTGTGTAACGAAGTTCAGTTCCAGCCTTGTATTGCGTTTCCTGTACAGCCACAGGTAATACAGCCAACTGGCTATTGTACTGATTATAGATGCCAGTATGAGTGCGATAATGAACCAGAATACCATTTTGCCCATCAGGATGATGAACGGGCGGAATGGTTCGGGGTCGGTTTTAGAGGCGGGGTTGTACAGCAGTTTGTACCCCAGCCATGCCGCTACTGCACACAATACCGTGTTGATAGTAAACGGGAAATACTGGGCGTAATACCTGAACAGCCATTTCGTTTTTTTCCAGGCCATATAAATAATACAACTTGAAAAATAAGCAATTGTAGTTCAATAATCTGTTAAAAACATAAGTAATATCCGTTGGTTCGGATATATGCTATCTGTATCTTTATCTTGTAAATTTTATGTTATGAAAAACTTACTCATCGTATCCTGCCTGATGTTATCTCAATTATCATTCGCCCAAAAGGGACAGGCAGAAAAAGCCGCACAGGAAAAGTATGCGGCTGAGGGTATGGCCAAACTACAGGAGATGATGGCAGGAATGGCCAACGCTGAAACCAGGCCAGTGTATAAGTTTCCTATATCAATGACCATGCGTGTGACAGAATACAAAAACGGCGTGAAGAAGGAAGCTACTGATATGAAGTATCATGTAAACGGGGCAGAAGAAACATTTGCATTTGTGGGCAGGGAAAATAAAAGTGCGGGTAAAGAAATGATGGTGGTGTATGATAGCAAGAACAGCACTATGGTAATGCTGGACGAACAAAAAAAAACCTATATGGCTATGAATATAAATGCTTTTAAGGGTATGGAAAAACAGATGGGCGGGAGTACCGGTAAACCCGATAATGTTAAATGCAGTAAGAGCGGCAAGACTAAGTCTATCCGGGGATACTCCTGCGAGGAATTTGTATGTGTAGATAAAGAAAAAGACAGCAGGGGAGAAATATGGGTGACAGATAAAATACCTGTAGATATCGCCCAATCGTTCAAAGGCAGCCCGATGGCGGCGTTTTTCAATAGCATTGATGGGGTAGGTGGTATGAAAGGAATGATGATGGAGGGTAAGTTTTACGAGAAAGGTGAGTTGAAATCAGGGATAGAAATAGTGGACATCAATACAAAGTCTAACCAGTCAGTAACGCTGAGTAACTACAAGAAAACGGATATGTTCAGCGGGCGTTAATCGACCTCCTGCTTGATGCCTGTTTTGGTCAGAGCTATTTTTCGTTGTTTGTACAGCGCGCCAACGGCCATTTTAAAGGCTTTTTTGCTCATGCCGAAAAACTCATAAATCTCTTCGGGGTCTGATTTGTCGTGGTAGGGCAGGTAGCCATTGTTTTCGTCCAGCAGGCGCATAATTTTTTCCGCTTCAGTTTCAATGCGCTGGTAGCCTTTTTTGCCCAGGGATACCGTTACTTTATTATTTTCCAGTATTGCCTTTATGTAACCCTTTTCGTGGTCGCCTGGATTTAGTTCCTTAAACACTTCGTTGTAATGCAGCAGCCCTTCGTGTTTGTTGTTGATGATTACAGAATACCCGATATCTGTTTCGCGCCATATTACCATATCTACCTCATCACCTTCCTGTACGGTCAGGGTATCGTTGTCTAAAAATCGTGAAATGTGTTCGGTAGCTGCCACGCGGCCGGTCATATCATCGATATATATGTACACTAAATACTTGCCACCCGTTCTTACTGTCGATTTCTGCTGCGACATGGGCAGGAATATATCTTTCATCAGGCCCCAATCCAAGAAGGCGCCCTGGTTGTTTTTGTCTCTTGCCTGCAACAGGGCTACCTGCCCAACAGTGCCATAAGGTTTTTGGTTGGTGGCTATCAGCCTGCCCTCGTTATCGTGGTATATGAATACTTCTATTTCGTCACCATCCTGCACTCCCGCGGGCACAAAACGTTTGGGCATCAGTATTTCTACATCGCCACCGTCCAGGTATATCCCGAAGTCAACATGCTTTACCACCTTAAGTTTATGATATATACCCGCCTGCGGTGCCATATTTTTCCTTCTTTGGTGCGAAGCTAATCTATTTTTTTAAAGCCATAGTGAGCAGGAAAGCGGATTCTTCTATGGCTATAACGCTATGCGGTATTTTTTCGTGCAGGGTGAGCATATTACCCTCTGCCAGCTTTCTTTCATCATCCCCCACCTTGAACCGGATATGACCCTTCAGTACCTGTACACTGATAATCCCCTCTGCTTTATGTTCGGGCAATTGGCCGTCAGCGTGTAGCCCAATGAGCACTATACGCATGGTGTCCGTTTTAAATAAGGTTATGGCATTACGCTGGCTGTTTAGCCAGGCTTCCTCGCTTTTTAGCTGCTGTATATACTTATTCAGGTCTATCTCTACCATCGGGGCATCAATTACCCTGTCGCCTTCAGGCCTGTTACGTGTCGCTTCATTCATTCTTTCCTCCATAATTCTATGATTTACTCAATAAAGTTATAAGCAAGTGATTATAAAAAATATGATATTTGTTATCTACTAATTAAAACGATTGATATGAAGAATTGTTTACTCACATTATTATTGATTTCAACCATAAGCAGTGCGTATGGGCAAGTGACTATCACCGCCAACGATATGCCGGTGAATGGTGATACACTGCGCTACAGTACCACATTAGCTTTGGGGTTTAATATCAACCTGAACGATACAGGTGCAAATAAAGTGTGGAACTTTGATACACTTACTCCTATGTTGCAGCGGGTAGATGAATATAAATCTGCTTTGCAGGTAAACCCGGCTTACGCAGTGCTTATTTCGCCAACAGCCTATGGGTATAAAGTAGCTGATACCCTAGGTGTGGGTGGCACTCCACTACCTGTTACAGTTACTGAGGTATATACGTTCTTTAGCAAAAAAGCTAATCCGTCATCCCGTTTTGTAGCTGAAGGTTTCGGTGCGCGTATCAGTGGTACACCTGTGCCAGCCGTTTATTCCAACGAAGACGAGTGGTATTTCTTTCCGCTGAATTACGGCAATGATGATACCTCTGATTTTTACCTGAAGGTCCAGGTGCCTTCAGTAGGTTCGCTGGTGCAGAGTGGCGACCGCTTTACAAAAGCAGATGCCTGGGGTACCATCAAAACACCCTATTTCACTACAGCGCAAAACTGTATCAGGGTAAGGACTGAAGTAGTGGCTCTTGACAGTGTGCAGGTGTTACCCCTGCCTGCAATAGGCATTCCCCGCCGTACTGTGGATTATAAGTGGCTGATACCAGGCGAGCATTACCCTGCGCTCTGGATAACCACTACGGTAACAGGTAGCACTGAAACTATCACTGCCGTGCGCTACAGGGACAGTTACCGCCCGTCATCCATACAGGATGCAGGTACGGACAATACTGCAAGCAGGCTGGAAGTACACCCAAACCCCGCTACTGACCAGCTGCGATTGAAGATACCCTCAGGAGAGCATCAATATATTGTTGAGGTATTTGATATGCAGGGACGTACGGTAGCATGCTTGCAAAACACCGGTATTGTTGATGTTGCCTCATTTGTTCCTGGTAACTACCTGGTAAGAGTTAGTTTTGATAATAAGGTGGCTTATGCACCGTTTATAAAACAGTAAATAAGTTTATTCAGATAACAAAAGCAAAGAAGCAGCCTTACAGGGCTGCTTCTTTAATATTTGAAAGTGTGTATTATTATTCCTGAGTAGCGGTATAAACTACATCTACAGCGTAAGTACCTGCAGGGTAAGCAAAACCGGGAGTAGCTTTATACTTTACGCTGAAAGTCTGGTTGCCACCACGGTCAGCCGCAGTTATCAGGTCCTGGTTGCTGCTGGTCAGTGTTGCATATTCGCTGAAAGAACCTGCGATGCTGCCGCCTGTACCATTTGCTGTTACTTTCACAGCCAGTACACCTTCTACGGGCATTTCAGGAGCGGGGGTAGTGTTACCTGTATAAGAGAACTCACCTGCGTTAGCTTTAACGGCTACAGAAAAGTTTTTGTTAGAACGTACTTTCAGTTCCTGTGCGTCAGACTCAACACCATTGGCGTAGTCATTAACAGTAGTGAAAGGGATGGTTACATCAGCACCTGTAGCACTGTTGTTACCTGTAAAAGTGATTTCGATTGCGTTGCTCAATACCAGGTTGGTAGTCTGAGAAGCAGAAGAATTCTGGTTAGCCTGGTTTTGAGCGTTAGCTGAGAAACCGATAGTTGCGAAGGCTGCGATTGCGATGATCTTTTTCATTTTGTTTGTTTTAGTTGTTTTTAGTTTGGTTGATTTGTTTGTGTTTGTTTGCTATTGTGATACAAAGATGCGGCGGGGTTGCAGACATGGGAAATTTTCGCCTCCTGTTAACGCCCGATTAGCAACCCGTTCACAAGCGATTAACAAATTGTATGCTATAATATATTGATTATCATTTGTTTGTATTTATGCGAGTTGTAAGTGTCCTTAGATAATGACGATAAGCTGAATAATAAAAGGTAAGGTTATTAAACTTTTTTAAGTACTCAAATCGGTACTTTGCCATACATTACAACTGGTATGGAAACAGAATATATCATCAACAAGCTACAGCAAAATATAGCTGTATTTGAGGCGGAATTAGTGAATATAGGGCGCGAAGAATATGTATGGAAGCCACAGCCGGACAAATGGTGCCTATTGGAAGTAATATGCCATTTGTGTGACGAAGAGCGCGAAGATTTCAGGGCAAGGGTGAAACATATACTATTGACACCCGGTGTTGAAATGAAATCCATTAACCCGGCAGGTTGGGTACTGGAAAGGAAATACATGGAGCAAAGCTTTGATGAGAAGTTGACTGAGTTTATAATGGAAAGAAAATCCTCAATAGAATGGTTACAGTCGCTAAAGGATGCAGCATGGAACAATATCTATCATCATCCTAAACTTGGGGCTATGTCTGCAGTTATGGTATTAGCTAACTGGCTGGCACACGATTATCTGCATACCAGGCAGATAACGGGATTAAAGCACGCTTACCTGGCAGATGTTTCCGGGCAGGATTTGTCTTATGCAGGAAATTGGTAGTTATTATCGTTGCAGGTGCCTGTTGCTTTGGAAAGGCACATACATATACAGGTACAAAATACGCGAATACCGCATGGTCCAGGGTTGTATCAATATTACTATTATGGTGCTGACGGTCATAAAATAGTAGAGGCTGTTATCAAAGTAGCTGATGCCGAATATTGGCCAGTACCAGAAGAAGTTCAGGAAGAAGATAACAACAGTAAGTGCGTAATTGATACCGGGGCCATTATTGGTTTCATTTACCATTTTTTGCCCGCAAACGGCGCAATTATCTACCAGTTTCAGGCTTTTACCCAGTGGGAACACAGATTTGTTGACAAAAGCATCGCCTCTTCTGCAGTTGGGGCATTTCATTTTGATGATGCCGCCAATAAAGGAAGCTGATTTACTATCGTGTGCGCACATAAGGATGCAAAATTACCTTTAATCTGTGAAGAAGGCAATGAGTATGGGCAAACGGTAATTGTTATCAGGAATTCTGTTCAGGATTGCGGTTGATGAAGTACTGTTTTTCGCCTTCTACCAGCAACACCCTTACACTGCGCAGGCCATTATCGTCATAATCCAGCAGAGCCTGTACAGGCTCATTGTCGGCGGGCTTGTATATATATTCCAGCCCGTCTATTAGTACCGTTTTGCCAGTTATAATTATCGAGCCGGACGATTCTTCATGAATTACATGTTCTGAGCCGTCTGAAAGAAACGAAATATACTGCGTACGGTTGTAGGAGTATGTTTTACCACCGCGGCTGAGCATCCTATACAATATGATGGCCAGTATTGCGGCTATTCCCAGTAATATCGGACGCATTATTGATTCCACAAGAATATATTTAAGTATTTCCTGAAACGAAAAATACTAAAATTCAATTATAAACAGGTAATTCATAAAGATTTATTCATAAAGAATAAATTGCCTGTAGTTGCAAAGTAAATGATTAAAACACAATACTGGTTAATGTGACTTTTCCACGCGATGTTTATAACCCGCGATTGCCACATTAATAACCAAAAACTTCCCGGCCAAAGAGTTTGGTTAAAGAGTCCTCAATCCTGACAACATCGCCATGGCTGGTTTTAACCTGTAAGACTACATCGAATAAATTGGTGTCAATTTCCCTTACTATAACATTATACCCGCTTGCGTTTAAGGCGTTTTTCTTTTTATAGGCTTCAGCTTTGGTATCAGTAGTGGCTATCACCATATTACTCGTAATGAGCTTAGTCTGTCCGGGTGCAGGGGTAGGTGCTGGCACACTGCTTTGACGTTGCTCCTCACGTACAGGTTTAGATGCATTAGTATTAGGCGGCTGTTGCTGCTCACCGCCGGTAGGCGGCGTCATTTCCACACGCTCCTCACCCATGTTATCTGTAGCAGTTGAGTCAGCAGGCAGTAAGGATTCCTGTATGGGTTCAGATTCGGTTTCCGGCTCCATAGTCTCAGGCATGGTAAGTGCAGGTTTTACAGCTCTTGGTTTAGGAGCAAGATAACGTTCGTATGCATAGTAGGCCCCACCTGCCATTACTATCAGTAACAGGAGCACGAAAATGATACGTGCCCAGTTGAGCCTTTCGGGTTCTTCATGTTGGTGCATGTATTGCTGCATGTGCGGTGAGGCGGGTGGCTGCCCTTGCATTTGTTCAGCTAACGGTGAGCCTACAGGCGTAGTTGGTATATAAGGCTGATGTGGGATAGGCGGACGCTCATTTTGCCGCATCGAAACACCCCTTTGGGCTGGTATTGGTGATGCTTTGTACTGCAAGTGAGGGTCAGTGATGAAACCTATCCTGCCATCGGCAGAGGTAAACTTACCCAGGTGGAGCAGTGTTACCCGGTTGCCGGCATCCAGGTTTATTTTGGTTTCAGTACTGAAATCACGTAATGCATTGGAAGCCTTAGTAATGCTTATTTGCTCGTTAGTGGCTATATAGTTTGCCAGTGATTCGTCAACATTACCGCCGGATACCATAATAATTTCGTGCGAGGGCGCCAGGAGGTTTTGCCCGTCGTATGTAGCCGGTTTTCTTGAGAACTGCAATGTACCCAAACCATGAATGTAACATTGCTCATTCTTAAGTAAAAATAACCCTATATATTTTGCTACATCCATGTATTAAGAAAAATATGACTTCCTGTTTAGCACTGTAAAATAAATAAATAGGGCTAACATAGGAAAAATATGCGTCTTGTTATTTAAAATTTCAACCGGGCACCTGCAAAGATATTGAAGCCAAAGGCATCATAGCCATACCAGCGTTGATATTTGCTGTTCAGCAGGTTGTTGGCTTGTACAAAAACATTAAGACGTTTTATTATTTCATATTCTGCACCTGCCCCAACATCCAGTATAGAGCTGAGTTTTAAAGTGCGGTTACCGTTATCCAGTGCGTACAGTTCGTCAATAAATGATATATATGCGTTGATGGTTAGTCTTTTAACAGGTACCGCCAGTATATCGCCTGTGAAGTTGACCCCCGGCCTGTGCCATACTTCAGGTAAAGACTTCTTAACGAAGTTCATCCATTGCCCGCTAAAGCCGATGGAGAATGTTTCCGCTATATGGTAGCGTATGGCCGCTTGCAGCCCTATGGCATTTACCCTGTTGTCATAAAGTAGCAGGAATTGTTTTTTATCACCGGCAGTATCGTTGATAAATACCGGCAGGTTGGTGTACTGCCACCAGCTTAGCCTACTGTCAAAGGTTATATGCCTGCCTATGTTACTTTTTATGCCGCCGTATATCTCAGTTGTTTGAGTCTGCTGTACGGTGAACAGGTTGGACATGTAGGGGTTTAAGTTAGCTAACTGGCTGTAACTGTTCTGCACAAGTTGCCCTTCCCACCCCGCAAAGAACATAAACTGTGTACCAGGCAGCATAAAGTTGACAGCAATGTCCGGAAGGAAGTACGTGCTATTGTTGCCGATGGTTGGTGAAATACCGGCATGGCCTGTGAAAATCCCTTTACTGAACCTGACCCCGGGGGACAGTTGAAAAATATTATTACTCTGCGTAAGGGCTGCGTTTTTAAAACCTGTAATGGTAATACCGGCATTGGCATATACCTGCAGGCTACTATCAATTATGTATGTGGCAGGTATGCTTATGCCAAAGGTAGTTTCAGATGCGTTGAATTTATCGGAAAATGAACCAATGCGTATTGCAGGATGGTAACTAAACTTTTTTCCGGCTGCCAGCTCATCTTTCATGTCCAGCCCCAGACTGATGTCTGTGAATGACTGCCTTACAGCACTCAAAGCATAAGTGTACTTGCTATGGTCGTAACCATAATAATGATACCTACTGTTATGTACACCTATTTGCGCGCCGAATGCCTTCCCTGCTGTATGGTATATGCCTTTGGCATCAACGCCGGTTAGCGATACCTTCTGATCAGCTATGCTTCCGCTTTGAGATAAATGATTCACCAGGATGGCAGTCTCGTAATTATCACCTTTAAGACTGCTGATGCCGGCATCGAGGTAGATAGTAGATTGGTTGCCGCCGCCCAGTTTAAAATAATTTTCGTAACCAGGCTCTTCTTCGCTTAATGTGAGTGCCAATGGCCTGAGTGGAAGTGAACCGTAGGAGTAAAATAGCGTTTGTGCGGGTACATGGTGTTGCAATACAGGGGTTGATGTATCTACAGGAGGTAATGACGGGGTAGGCACAGGACGGGGAGTGCGCTTTACTTCAGGAGTGTATGACTGGATAATTTCAATAGTAGCACCTTTTATTACCGTGTCTTTCGCTGCACCCTGCTGGGCCGCGGCTGAAAAACCGGATAACAACCCTAATATTGATATTGCCAGAGACCTGCACTGCATTATTTGTCTGATAATTTAGTTTTTTTGTTTTCCAACTGTTTTACTTCCTTCAGCTTTTCAGTAGCCTGGTTTTTCAGTTCAGGTATTTTGGAGTTTTTAATTATACTTTGTAAGGTCGCTTTCGCATTGAAATAGTCTTTTTGCTGCACCAGTATGTCTGCCAGCAGTATGAAGGATTTCACCACCCAGTAATCATTGCCTGCCGATAGTTGTATCGTGTTGTTCGCGGCTGTTTCTGCATCTTTAAGGTTGCCCTGCAAATAATGGATAAAGGCTATATTGTATCTTGCTTCGGCAGCGGTGGCTGCTATGCCGGCCGTTTCTAATTGTTTGAATAAGGTAAGGGCCTTATCATAATCAGTTTCCATCATCAATGCGTTTGCCTTAATAAGCAGGGCATTTTCTTTTATCTTGCTATCTACACTGGTGATGGATAGTAGGGTATCTGCATAGGCTGATGCACTGTTACGTTCGTTCAGTTTATTGTTGGTAAGCATCAGGCCGTTGTATGCCACCAGCAGGTTTTCTTCTGTCATGGCTATATTGCGCAGCTCTGTGTAGTATTTCTTAGCTGCCTCCCAGTCCTCCATGTTAAAGGTAATGGCTGAAGCACGCCTTGCACTATTCTCTGAGAAGTTGCTCCACGGCGCGGCGAGTACTTGCTGGTATTCATTCAGCGCGTCTTTGTATTCTTTCAGTTGATAGTGGCTTTCTGCCTTGTAGTAGTGCGCTTTGCCGGCAAAGGCCCCGTTAGGATATTTTTGCAGGTATTCATCCAACAGGTTTTTGGCTTTACTCCAGTTGCCGGCGGCATATTGTGCTTCTGCTGTGGCGTAATAGGTGGTATCCAAATTGTTTTCCTCAGTACCCGTAATATTATTTTCCTTTAACAGTTTAGCATAATCACCGGGCTTGCCTGATTGGATGTAAAGACTTTTCAGTGCATCTAGCGCTGCAGTGCGTTCTTCGGATGCAGGGTATTCCTGCACAATGCGTTGATAAGATGTTATGGCTTTTTGTTCATTGCCTGATTGCTGGTAGGCAAAGCCTATTTTCATCCATGCGCGCGGTGCCATGTTGCGTATCTCATAAGCTTCCGTCAGGGGCATCAATGTATTGATGGCAGCACTGTATTTGTTTTCTTCTATATAGGTGAGCCCAAGTTCGTAGCGTGCATCATTCTCATATTTTGATGCAGGAGCACGTCCTATAAGACCTGATAATATCTCCGCCTTGCCCTTGTTGTTGCCTGACAAACCCAGTATCACCGCCTTCTGAAAACGTGCATAATCCGCATCAGAAGTATTTGCTGCAATTACTTTGTCGTATAGGGTGATAGCTTTATTGTAATCTTTTTGCATGAAAACCGCATCTGCTTCCTGCAGCACGGTGGATGCAATAAACAATGAGTCTGTTGCAGTATCAGCTTTGTACCGGGCTTTACTAAAGTAGTCTTGTGCTTCTTTGAATGCAGAAAGCTCCATAGAGGCATGGCCCATAGTAATAAGCGCATTGCGATCGGTAGCGTCAGGGCTTAGCATTGCCACCCATTCCTTTCTGCCATCACTGCTAACAAAACGGTTGCCATAGTTTATTGCTGCTTTATAGTTGCCTGCCCGGTATGCAAGGTCTGCCTTCCAGAAGTAAGCTGCTGTTTTATAAACAGGGTCTGTACCTCCTGCAAGAGACATGTTCAGCAAACTGTCGGCAAAAACATAGTTGCTTGCCTGCATTTGCTGCATAGCATAGCCGTAAGTTACCTTTTGGAATATCCTGTTATAGTTATTATCCCTCTTGCTTACATCTGTTAGTGCATCATAAGCTTCTGCATAGTTGCTGGTGCGTATCAGCAGGTCTGATAACATTGTTTTAGCTTCATCGGCATGTACAGAGTTTGGGAAGTCTGCCAGTAACAGGTTGACATAATATATGGCATCGCTGTTGTACCCCATTTCATAAGAGAGCTTCGCTGCAATCAACATCGATGCTTCTTTTTGCCCGGAGTTGAATGGCATGTCTGCACATATACTGAATGCATTGCGCGCACTTTTTTTATCCCCTGTTTTCAGGTAGCAATCGCCCAGCAGGTAGGTGGAACTTTGTCCAAGAGAATCCCGTGTTTCACTCAACTGCTGGAAATAGTCAATGGCATCTTCCCAGTCCTGCAGCTGATAATAGCAATATGCCATTTCGTAGAGGTCTTCCTTTCTTATACGCTCTGTGTTTTCATAATAGTATTCAAAATAGGGCAGAGCTTCGGAATAATTTTTATCCTCGAAATATACCTGTGCAGCCAGCAGGTGCAGTTCGTTATGGTAAAATGACTTTTCTGAGCGGTTAATCAGCCTCAGGGCATCCTGCAAAGCCTTTTGTTTATTGCCGGTGAAGTAATGTATTTCAGCGATATAGTATGGTACTATATTGTTGTATTCCTTCTTGTTTTCAATCCGGTTAAAACTGTTGAGTGCGTCTTGGTAGTTGTTTTTGTTGTATGCCAGCAAGCCGTAGTAATAATTGCCTGCATCGTAATATTTACCGCCTAATTCCCTTACCGATGCCAGCAATGGCTCTGCCTGGTTGAACTGGCTGTTGTTGAAATAGCAGTACGCCAGCTCGAATTTTGCATTGATAATCTCTTCGTTGTCCAGGTTGGCGACTCCTGCCAACTCATAATACCTGATAGCGTCGGCGAAACGGTTGGTTTTAAAATAGCTTTGAGCAAGTGCGAAAGCTGTTCTTTGTTTATAGGCGGGATTAGCTGTATGATTGATGTAGCTGATAGCGACACTTTCAGCATCTGCATCCTGCACATTTAACAGTGAGATAGCTTTAATGTATCCGGCCTTGTCGCTTTCGCTATGCGATATAGGGCGTGTGGCAGAGTGGGGTTGTTGCATGAATATATCAACAGCCAATACAGCATTGCGGTACTGTTTTTGGGCCAATAATTCTTCTGCTTGCCTTAATTGTTTGTTGCCCGGTAAATGAGGTGTATGCAACTGGGCTTCAGCCCGGTTGGCCAACAACAGGAAACAAGTGCATACGGCAATGAAACTATGGGCAATCTTTCTATCCTTGTAAAATGTCATTCAACTATTTAATAGTTAAAAGTTCCACGTAGCATTCAAACTCGGGAACAAAGGTAGTTGAAAAACACGGGTATTATCCAGGCGTTCTATATAAAATATATTGTTCCTGTTGTAAACGTTTGTTAAACTCAAAGTGGTTTCAAAATTTGAATTTTTACTTAGTTCAAAACGCTTGCGAACAGACAGGTCGAGCCTGTGATAGTAAGAAAGGCGGCCACCATTGATATCATTGGCATATATGATACCTATTTGCCCGTTTTGTTGCAGGTAGTTGGTGGCTATACCATTTTGCTGCAGATTGTTATCTTCATAGAAGCCCTGTGTCTGTGTGAACGGGAAAGGAGAACCCATGTTGAAACGTGCTGATATTTCCCAATCCCTTTTCTTGCCGGCTGTGTACGAACCCAGGAGGTTAATGTTCCAACGCCTGTCGAATGGAGGAGGATATGTGGCCACTTCTGTTACACCCACCAATCCTGTCTGGCCTGTTGCCGGGTTACGTACAGTGGTTACTTTATTACCATCAAGCACCAATGTTTTATACTTTACCTGCTGATAGGATACAACTCCCCATAAGTAAATACGTTTCATGTTGTAACGGGCAGACAGGTCGATGCCATAAGCCTGTCCTGTACCTGAAGTAAAGTCAGGGTCCTGTACATTTACTTTTATACGGCTTAATTCTATGTTCTGGTAAAAGTTTTTATACCATGGCTCCAGGTTCAGCTCTACGTTCTTTATATCTACCTCTATACCAAACAATGCATGGTATGCGCGTTGCAGGTTAGATGCTACCCGCTCATTGTCCGTATTGGGTATAGCCTGGTCAGGGCTGAGTACAAATCCGTTAAAGAAGTTAACGATATCCCTGTCGCTTTTGGTACTCAGTATGTTTTGCGAGTACAAGCCCCCCGCTGCTTTAATACGTACGTTGGATGTTGCGTTATACTTTAACCCAATGCGTGGCTCCGGAGTAAACACGTCTAACGATGAATAGTACTGCATACGGAAGCCCGGTTCGAGGATGAGTTTGTCTCCAAAGTTTTTGCGGTAAACGGCAAAAAGAGAACCCAGTGTATTACGGCGGTCCAATGTTGTATTTACCCCCAGGCTGTTAGCATAATCCAGTTGCGTGTACAAGCCACTTACTTCGAAACCATATTTCAACTGGCTGTAACCCTTAAAAAAATATGTGAAATCTATACCACCTTCAAAGCCTTCTATTGAGCTGGCCCTGTTGCGGAATGTTACTTCGTTGGTACTGATATTGTATTTAGAATAAGCGAACTTACCGTTTATCAGTGCAGAACTTGTTCCGGGAGTGATGACGAAGGTGGCACCCCCACCGGTTGCCTGCCAGTTGAATTCTGCATTAACCATTTTAGTGTTGGGGTTAACACTTTTGGCCTTATCATCAAAGTTGAAGCCGAACAAGTTCAGTTTACTACCATTGTCAGCATTGATGGTTACTTTGCCATATACATCAGTAAAGCTATAGGGCAGGCCTGACTCGAAAGGTTCGCCAAAGCCGCCATATATCGATTTAGATGTCTTGTCCAAATAACTGTGTTTCACAGATAAAAGGTACGTCATGGACGAACCGCCTTCTCTTTTGGCTTTAACTATCGGCCCTTCAACCATAGCACGCGCCATGATGGGCGATAAAGAAAGTTTCCCCGAATGGCGGTTTTTATTACCATCTTTTGTAGTAATGTCTATGATTGCTGAAGTACGGTTGCCGTATTGTGCATTAAAACCCGCTGTTTGTATTTCTACGTTACGTATGGCATCAGTTTCAAAAACAGAATACAAGCCTATGGAGTGGAAGGGGTTGTAGATGGTAATTCCATCCAGCATTATGCCCGTTTGTGTTGGCGAACCACCGCGTATATATAACTGCCCGCCCTGGTCTCCTGTAAATATTACACCCGGTACTACCTGCAGGTATTGTGCTATATCGGGCTCACCACCTGTACTTGGCAGCATCTTCATCTCGCGTGGGGTTACTGTTATTGTACCGGCATTGATTTGGGTGACTTTCTCTGTTTTACGGGCGGTTATTTCTACTCCCTCCAGTTCTGTTTCTTTTTGTGCCAGGAATATTTTTTTAGTTATGATGCTACCGTTTTTAATAGTAACCGAACTTTTAAAAGTATCGTAGCCTATAAGAGTAGTTAATATGGTATATGTACCTTCGGGTATCTGCGATATGGTAAAATACCCGTCCACATCTGTCTGTGCTCCCATCTTGGTGCCTTGCAGCAATACATTAGTGAATATCATAGGTTCGCCGCTGGCTTTGTCATATACGAAACCCTTGATGATACCATTACCTGATTGTGCGTTAATCACATTAGTAAAGAATATTATGGCCAGGGTTAACGTGGCGATGTTTCTGAAGAAATTAGTTTGGTGTTTCATCTACAATTTGAAATATCTGCGAAAAATACAGCTTTTATCCCTTAACAGGAAAGCGGCAAAGATAGGAATTACACTATTGTGGCAAAAAATGATATATAATAATGGATGGTAATGGGTGAAAACTGTAATTGCTTTTGTTTTATTTTACAAGTATGAAAATCTTTAGTGCATCGCAAATACGGGCTTGTGACACATATACCACCCATGCTTCTAAGATAAGTTCGTACGAATTGATGGAAAAAGCCGCGTCCGGGTGTATCGCCTGGATAAGTGAGCATTACCCGGTAGATTCTGTATTCATTGTATTATGCGGGTCGGGCAACAATGGTGGTGACGGGCTGGCCATTACCCGTATGCTGCACAGGCAGGGGTACAGTGCCAAAGCGTTCCTGCTAAGGTTGAGTGATGAACTGACTGAAGATTGCCGGAAAAATTTTGAAAGGCTGAACAGTATTGAAAAAGGCCTGGTAGAAATATTGCCCCAGGATAGCCTGATAGCTGATGTGCCTGAACATGTAATAATTATAGACGCATTGTTAGGTACCGGGCTCAACCGCCCTGCCGAAGGTTGGGTGGCAGATTTTATTGAGCATATTAATGAACTACCCAATAAGGTAGTGGCCATAGACATACCCAGCGGCATGCCTGCGGATATCATTCCGGGCAAAGGAGCACCTGTAATTAATGCAGCCGATACGCTTAGTTTCCAGTTTTATAAAAGGTCATTCCTTCATCCTGAAACAGGTAGGTATACCGGAAGGATACATATATTGGATATAGGGTTGTCTTCAACTTTCATCACGTCTACCCACACCAGCTACTATATTACTGATGAGGATACAGCCAGGGCTTTGTTCAAGCCGAGAGAAGCCTTTACCCATAAAGGCGACTACGGGCTGGCGTATATCATAGCGGGCAGCAAAGGGATGATAGGTGCCGCGGTGCTGGCTGCCAGGGCTGCGTTACGTAGCGGAACAGGTAAGGTGAAGGTGCTGGTGCCCGAATGTGGTTATGATATAGTACAAGCATCAGTGCCGGAGGCTATGTGTTATGTGAGTGGCGAAACCTGTATCAGCAGGATAAAAGACTGGCAGGGTTCTGTAGTGGGCATAGGTCCCGGGTTAGGCACTAATGAAGCTACAGTCAGAGCGATGGCCGATTTTATTGCTGCCTGCAAAGAGCCGATTGTAGTGGATGCTGACGGACTGAATATATTGGCTCAACAACCTGAGCTGCTCCATAAGCTACCTGCAGATAGCGTATTAACGCCACACCCCAAAGAATTTGAACGGTTGTTTGGGGCTACCAAAGACAGTATGCAAATGGTGGAAGTGGTACGCACGCAGAGTATGAAGTACAATATATATGTTGTTTTGAAAGGGCATCATACGGTAGTAGTGACACCCGAGGGAGAATGCTGGTACAACATGACCGGTAATGCTGGTATGGCCACGGGTGGCAGCGGCGATGTACTGACAGGCATCATAACCGGCCTTATGGCACAAGGGTATTCTTCTTTTGATGCGGCAAGGTTGGGGGTGTACTTACACGGCCTTGCAGGCGACTATGCAGCTGCAAAATGGACAGCAAATGCAATGACCGCGGGTGATATAATAGAACACTTAGGCAAGGCTTTCCAATATGTTACAGCCTGATGAATGAAAATAGGCTATACCTATTGGTATAGCCTTGTGTTTCAAAAAAGGGGGCTTAACATGTAAAGAGCAACAAATCGTATTAATTTTCTTACTACACCCCTTATTCTTATACAACATTACGAAGGTTTAAAGAGCCTATTCTGCTCAGTTAGTGAATTGCCAGTTTCAGTTAGTGAAGCCGCAGACTAACCGCAACCATGGTTTGGCTAACTCAATTCTCAATAAGATTGTTAAATGGGTATTTTTGTTGAAGTGTATGTTATGAGAATACTTTTTTTTCTTGCATTAGGTTGCATATATATAGCCTCGTATGGCCAGAACCCCTATTACTCTACCTTGAGTACAGCTAATGGCCTGCCCAGCAATACCATCTACCAGGTAAGGCAGGATGAAAAAGGTTATATCTGGATAGCACACGATCAAGGATTAAGCCGGTATGATGGGTATGAAATAAAAACATACTCCGGTGTAAACCAGAGTTTTAAGGCCGGGTCAAATCTTAAGGTAGACTCAAAGGGGAGAGTATGGTATGAAACTTTTGACGGCTATATATTCTATGTGCAGAACGACAGCCTGATAGCATTACCGGGCCAGCGGCAGCCTATGGGATTTTTACCCTTTGGTTTGCTGGGCGACGTGCTGGCTGTATGTGGTAAAGGTGGGGTTGACTTGTACGATATAAACACCTTGAAAATCAGCAAAAGCATAACGCTCGACATGGGAACCTATGCCAATAGCATCAGCAACGACAAAAAGATTACCGTTTCTATTACAGGGTACAATGTTGAAATTGATGGCAAGGGTAGTGTTAACAGGTTTGTTGCGCATGTGGGCAGTGTTATGTTGTCTGAATCAGGTAGGGAGTTTGTATTAGACCGTGCCAATTTCGACGGTAAAATATTTGTATATGAAGCGGGTAAGCCTAAGTTATTTATTAACAGGCCGGGCCTGCGTTTTATCCAGGGGCTTATTGCATTAGACAGTATGTATTGGGTGTGCACGCCTGATGGGGTATGGAGATATACCGAATCGGGCGCGCCGATAGATAAAACACAACCACTGTTTGCCGGTAAAAATATATCAGGCGTATTCAAAGACAGGGAAGGTAATTACTGGTTCAGTACACTAAACGAGGGTATATTATTTGTGCCGGATATCAAATCAGAAATTGCACTTTCGGGTAATGCTACTTTTCAGAGGATAGCTGTAAACGGGGGGCGTGTCTTTGTTGCCAATGACAGAAATGAACTTTATGAGTTTAATCCACGCTCGTCGCAGATGCAATTGGTTTATAAAGATGAGATTACACACCAGGTAAACTCACTTATAACGGATAGTTTCAATAAACATATCCTGCTGTCAGCACAGGTGCTCAGAGTGATGGATGATAAGTTTGGCAGGATTGCAGTTGTTCAGAAACCTGTTAAAGAGGCTATAGCACTTGATGCGAAATATTATGCATACGCTGCCACAGGCGCTGCGGGGTTGCTGAAAGTAAGAGATGGAATATCCAGTAAGTGGGACAAACTTTATGAACGGTACAAAATAAGCCATAATTCAGAAAGTATCTTGTTGGCAGGCAACAGGCATAGGTGTGTCGGGTTAAACACTGTTACAGGTAATCTTTACTTTTCAGGAAGCAGGGGCCTCTACAGGTTCCGTCCTGATGCCCCTGGTAGCGTTAGCGTATTGCTGGATAACCAAAAGGTTTTTGTCTCCCACATGGATATATACAAAGAATACCTTGTGGTTATTACCACCAGCAATACATTGCTTTTATTTGATAAATATGACAGGTCGACCAAGGTGAAGATTGGGGCTGATGTACACTTGTATAAAACCTATGTAATCGATGATAACCTTTACTTGCTGACAAACAAAGGTGTGAAACGTTGCAATGACAAAACACTTATGTTAGAAGGGGCCAACTTGTTAAGGGGTATCAGGCCTGAAGAAGTGAATGACATCAAACAATACGGAAATGTGTTGTTGGTGGCAACAAATAAGGGGTTAATAACCATACCTAAAAAGGAGAAGCCTGTAAGTACTGAACCCCTGTTTCATATCACTGAAGTGCTGGTGAATGATAAGAAAATGCAGACATGGCAAAACCTGGAGCTAAGCCATAATGATAATAATATTGAAATAAAATATGCTACACCTGCATATAGCGCCATAAATCAATATCCTATTTATTATAAAATAAACAATGGTGAGTGGGTGGTAAATCCTGCCAATTCCAGGTCATTAAACCTGGCATCACTATCCCCGGGGGACTATAAAATAACTTTTGCCCAGGGTGTAGGTGATGGAAAGTTGTTTCCGGCAGTTGTTATGAATATTTTCATCGCAAAACCATATTGGATGACTTTCTGGTTTTGGGGATTGGTATTGGTGGTGTGTGGTGCTATCGCATATACATACTACAAGTGGCAAACAGGTATCTTGAAAAATAAAAATGCTTTGTTGGCAGAAAAGGTGGAACTGGAACGCAACCTGCACAAGTCTGTACTTATGGCCATCCGCTCACAGATGAACCCGCATTTCTTTTATAATGCACTGAATACCATACAATCTTTTATAATTACCGATGATAAACGTAGTGCGGCAACATACCTGTCGAAATTTTCAAAACTGACACGTACCATACTGGAGATGACAGGCAAAGAAGCCGTTACCTTGCAGGAAGAAGTGAATTCTTTGCAGCTATACCTGGACCTGGAAAAAGTAAGGTTCAATAATGAATTGAACTATTCTATTCATGTAGCTAAGGGACTGGACGCAGAATTCGTGAAAATACCATCAATGATTGTACAGCCTTATATAGAAAACTCAATTAAACACGGCTTGCTGCACAAAAACGGGGAGAAGATATTACTGATTGATTTTTTGAAGAGGGATGATAATTTAACGATTGTTATTGACGATAATGGTATAGGCAGAAAACGCAGCCGGGAACTGAATAAAATTAGGGCTGATAAACACAAACCATTTGCTACAGAAGCAAATATGAAACGCATAGAACTGCTGAACAGGGGCAATAATAATATTGGTGTTGTATACACCGATAAACGGGATGCTTTCGGACAGTCTAACGGTACAATAGTAACAATTACTATACCATTACTTGTAAAGGAATTGAGCTATGAATATTAAGGTGGTTATTATAGATGATGAGCTGATGGCAAGGAACCTGCTGCGTGGGCTGTTGCAAACATATTGCCCGAATGTAGAAATATTGGCTGATTGCCCTGATTTGCCCAATGGTGTTAAAGCCATTCGCAAACTGAAGCCTGACCTTGTTTTCCTGGATATAGAAATGCCCGGCCATACCGGCCTTGAGCTACTTGACTTTTTCAATGAAGACGAAGTGGATTTTTCTGTTATATTCACTACTGCATACAATCAATATGCTATACAGGCGTTCAAGCTATCAGCAATAGACTACCTGCTGAAACCCATTGAGCCGGCAGAGTTGGAACAAGCCGTGGAACGATTTGAAAAAACGGCTAACCGCCAGCGACAGGATTTAACTGTGTTGAAAGAAAACCTGAACAGGCAATCAGAAAGAAAGCTGGCTGTACCGGAAGGGCATTCAATTAAGTTTATTGAACTGGATAATATTCTTTATTTCAAGGCGGACAGCTCTTATACAGAGATACATTTTACTGACGATAGTAAAATGGTTATCAGCCGTACGTTGAAGAACATTGAAGAAACCTTGGAGGGGGAACAACATTTCTTCAGATCGCACAAGTCTTACCTGGTCAACATGAAGTATGTGTCTGAGTATGTGAAGTCGGACGGGGGATACCTATTGCTGAAAAACGGTAAAGAGATACCTGTTACCCCTGACAAAGTGCAGGAGTTACTGAAAAAAAACAATTTTGTAACACGTAAATAATAGTTTACTAAAACTCGTACCCTATATCCTTCCTGTAATACTTGCCTTCGTATTGTATATGTTCAGCGTTTTCATACGACTTAGCTAATGCATCTTGTATATCATTGCCTAAAGATGTGATGGCCAATACACGCCCGCCATTAGTTACAATATTTCCGTCTTTTGTTGTTGTGCCTGCATGTAATAACATACTGTTTTTTACATGCTCAAAACCAGTCATTGGCTTGCCTTTCGCATAGCTATCAGGGTATCCAGCTGATACCAGCATTACCGTGCAGGCGGCTCCTTGCTTGAATTGTGCTTTTGCCTCATTCAGCCTGCCTTCGTGCATCAATACTATCAATTCTACCAGGTCGTTTTCCAATCTGGGAATTACAACTTCAGTTTCCGGGTCGCCCATACGGCAGTTGTATTCTATTACATACGGTTCTCCATTCACTTTTATCAGCCCGAAGAAAATAAAGCCCTGGTAGGTAAGGTTCTCTTCTTTCAACCCTTTTACGGTAGGGTCTATGATGCGCTCAGTTATTTTCTGCATAAAGGCATCATCAGCAAATGGTACGGGTGATACCGCACCCATGCCGCCGGTGTTTGGCCCTGTATCACCTTCGCCTATACGTTTGTAGTCTTTGGCCTCGGGCAGGCGTACATAATTTGTTCCATCGCTCAACACAAATACCGATAACTCTATCCCGTCCAGGAATTCTTCCACCACCACTTTTTTGCTGGCATCGCCAAAGCGCGCTTCTTTTATCATAGAGGTAAAAGTCTCAACGGCCTCCTCTGTGCTCTGAGCTATCACTACGCCCTTGCCAGCTGCCAGCCCATCGGCTTTCAGTACTACGGGCAAACTGTGCTTGTTCAGGTAGTTTATCCCCTCTTCAAAATTCTCTTCAGTAAATTCCATATAGGCGGCAGTAGGTATATTATGCCGCTGCATAAACTTTTTGGAAAAGGCCTTACTGCCTTCCAGTTGCGCACCCGCTTTAGAAGGGCCTGCAACTATTATATGTTTCAACTCAGGGTCGTTCTTGAAATAATCCCATATGCCTGTTACCAATGGGTCTTCCGGCCCCGGCACCAATATATCTATCTTATCCTGGATGCATATGTTTTTAATTTCCTCAAAATCTGTAACGGAGATATTCAGGTTGCTGCCATATTGGGCAGTGCCGGCATTGCCTGGTGCTATAAATAATTCTTTACATAATTTACTTTGGCTCAGCTTCCACGCCAGGGTACACTCCCTGCCACCACTACCTAATAACAATATATTGTATGCAGACATTGCGGATGTTTTTACTGATAAATATACCCCGCAGCGTTAGCTAATCAGGATATAATGGTTATTTTAACGGTTCAAAATTAACCAACACTGCTTTTAGTTAAAGAAAAACTTATCAACTTCTTATGAGCGAGCAACAAAATGTGTCTACGGCCAAACATCCCAAAGGGTTGTATGTGCTGTTTTTTACCGAGATGTGGGAGCGTTTCGGCTACTACCTAATGCTGGGTATATTTTCTCTATATATGCTGGATTCAGTTGATAACGGTGGCATGGGTTTCAACCCTGTAAAGAAATCAGATATATATGGCACCTACCTCGGCCTTGTTTACCTGACCCCCTTCCTGGGAGGTTTACTGGCTGACAGGGTATTCGGTTTCCGTAAATCCATTATAGCCGGTGGGCTGTTGATGGCTGCCGGGTATTTGGGGCTGGCGGTGCCTGGCGAGGGAATGTTCTATATCTCCTTGCTGCTTATCATATTGGGTAATGGTTTCTTTAAGCCTAATATATCTACCCTGGTTGGTAACCTGTACAATGATGACAGGTTCCGTGCCAATAAAGACGCAGGGTATAACATATTCTACATGGGTATTAATATCGGTGCCTTTGTCTGCAACTTCGTGGCGGCGTACATGCGTATCAACTATGGCTGGGGATGGGCATTCGCTGCCGCGGGTGTAGGTATGTTGATTGGTGTCGTTATTTTCATGGCAGGTACCAAACATATAAAGCATGCTGACGTGATGAAACCTGTACAGAAAGAAGATATGTCTTTGGGCAAGATTTTTTCTTATGTATTATTGCCTGTTTTTTTATGTGGATTACTCGGCTACTTCCTGCCGGAAATGATTTTTGGTTCACCGTTGTTACAGACAAAGCAAAATGATGCCTTTATAATCGGTTGTATCCCCGTATTGATATTTTACGGTTCGCTATGGGTACGCGCCAGCCCCGAAGATAAAAACCCGATAGGCGCATTATTGTCAGTGATGTTCTGCGTTATCATTTTCTGGGCTGTATTCCACCAGAATGGAGATGCCCTCACTATATGGGCAAAAGACCATACTGACCGTGAAATGCCTGTGACTATTGCCAATGTGGCTACTCAAGCTAATATGGCACAAGAAGTGGAAAACCATTATACAGTACACGCGTCTGAAGAGGTTTTTCAGTCGCATATAGACTCTTTAGTGATTGAAAAAGACAATGCATTGGCTGCAAAAGACCTTGGTAAAGTTAAGGATATAGGAAGGGTGATATCTTTACGCACCAATTCCCGTAATTATTTTGAGAACCTGTCTGCTGACAAGCAACCGGCTGAGGGTAAATCATTGCTGCTGTTTTCAACTGAGATATACCAGTCTATTAACCCCTTTTGGGTAGTGTTGCTTACACCGGTGGTAGTGGGGTTCTGGGGTTTCCTTAGAAAACGGAAAGCGGAGCCATCCACTCCTGCTAAAATCGCACTCGGTATGCTCATTACAGGTTTGTCCACCATTGTCATGGTAGCAGCTGTGTCCAGTATCAGTATGGGAGATGAAAAGGCGTCCAGTTGGTGGCTGATAGCATCTTACGGTGTCATTACATTCGGTGAATTGTGTTTATCACCAATGGGATTGTCATTAGTATCAAAACTGAGCCCGCCACGACTCACCGCCCTGATGATGGGTGGGTGGTTTCTGTCTACGGCGGTAGGAAACAAGTTATCCGGTATGCTCTCGGGCCTGTGGGAAGGTTTTGAGAATAAAGGGAACTTCTTCCTGATGAACTTTGCGCTGTGTATTGCCGCAACTATATTGTTGCTGGTGCTGCTGAAATGGCTGCGCAAAGTGATGCGTGAAAAGAACATACATTAACAGTAGTTATAATGATCTCTGTGAAAAATACCGTCTTGTGCGGTATTTTTTTATGCCTGCTGCAATTCGCAATTGAATTTTACTATCTTTCGTTACTCATTTTAAAAATAAATCACATCTATGTCTCAAACACACGATGAGAAAGAGCTCGGCACATCGGGCGATTTGCCAATACAGGAAGCTCCCATAATTCCTGTCAAAGGACACCCTAAGGGTTTATACTGGTTGTTTTTTGCCGAAATGTGGGAGCGTTTTTGCTACTATGGTATGCGCGCGCTGCTGGTACTATACCTTACAAAAACCCTGATGGTTGCTGATGAGCGCACCTTTGCTATATATGGTGCATATACCGCACTGGTATATGCAGTAACTGTTTTAGGCGGCAAGTTGGCAGATAGCTTGTTAGGCTATCGCATCGCTGTTATCCTCGGCGGTATACTTATGGCTATAGGTGAGTTCATGATATTAGGTGGTGGAGAGTTTTGGCTGCTGATGGGTATGGCTGTGATTATTTCCGGTAATGGTTATTTCAAGGCGAATATCTCCAGTATAGTGGGGCGTCTTTATCCTGATGGCGACCCTCGCAGGGATTCTGGCTTTACTATCTTTTATATTGGTATCAACCTTGGAGCTTTCCTTGCAACGACTGTTGTAGCTGAAGTAGGAAATGTATATGGTTACCAATATGGTTTTGGCCTGGCAGGTATAGGTATGGTCATCGGTGCCATAGTATTTATTTTCGGCCAAAAACACTACGAAGGCCACGGCTTGCCACCTGACAGAGAGAAACTGATGAAACCTGTTTTCGGCCCGCTGAACAGGCTGCATATTACAATCGTAGCTACCCTTGCCATTATCCCTGTTTTCTACCTGTTGCTGAACAATAGTGCCATAGTAGGGTACTTGCTGGCGGCAACGGCTGCATTCGTATTGTACTTGCTGATATCGGCTGGTATTAAAGGTGGTAAAATACTACGCGACAGAATGCTGATATTGATATTGCTGATGTTCTTCAATATTGTATTCTGGGCATGTTTTGAGCAGGCAGGTTCTTCGCTTACTCTATTTGCAGACCGTAATATAGACAGGGTTATATTTGGCTGGGAAATGGGTGCTGCTACTACGCAGTTCTTTAACCCGCTCTATATCCTCATATTCGGCTCTATCTTTTCTGTAATGTGGGTGAAGCTATCGAAAATCGGTAAGAACCCTAATATACCAATGAAGTTCGGTTTAGGCATCGTGCAGTTAGGTTTGGGTTATCTGGTAGTATGGCTGTTCAGCGGTATGGTAGACGCAGAATACAGGTTACCGCTTTTTACATTAGTATTCTTGTACATGTTGCACACTACGGGTGAGTTATTTTTATCTCCCATTGGTCTGTCGATGGTTACCAAACTGGCACCCAAACAAATGACCGGTATGGTGATGGGTGCCTGGTTCCTGTCCATAGCAGGTGCCAACTATGTAGCCGCTATCCTCGCTGCATTAACGGGTGCTGAACATGGTGAAGGTGGTGTAGAAGCCACAGCCCAGCAAACGCTTACCCAATATGTGGACATCTACACGCAAATGGGATTGATAACCGTGGGTATCGGTATGATACTGGTAGTGTTCAGCAAACCGCTGAATAAGATGATGCATGGGGTAGTGTAAAAATATTATTACAAAATAGTGATAAAGCAGCCTGCAAAACGGGCTGCTTTTTTCTTTTAATAACCAATAAAACCACTAATTTGGAGCTTCAATACCACAAATACAATCTATGGCAGAACTGCTGAATGAATCAATAGATCTGAAGAAAATACAGGATTTTAAAGGCAAATATCCTAAGCAACTATGGTACCTGTTCCTGGCAGAGATGTGGGAGCGGTTTTCATTTTATGGCATGCGGGGTATGCTGGCCATATTTATGGTTGAGGAGTTGTTACTGTCTGAAAGGGACGCCAATCTGCAATACGGGGCCATACAGGCTTTTGTATATACCATGGCTTTTGTAGGTGGTTTGTTTGCCGATAAGATACTGGGTTTCCGCAAATCCGTATTCTGGGGTGGCCTGCTGATGATAACCGGTAGTTTCCTGCTGGCATTCGCGCCCAAAGAGCTGTTTTATATTGGTATCTCATTTACTATTGTAGGTACGGGCTTTTTTAAACCCAATATCTCTACCATGGTGGGCGACCTGTACCGCAAGGGCGATTCACGCCGAGATGCGGGTTTCTCGCTGTTCTATTCCGGCATCAACATCGGGGCCATGATGGGTGGCTATCTCTGTATCAAGGCTGCTAACCTCTACTCATGGAATCTCGCATTTTCATTGGCGGGTATCTTTATGATTATCGGCCTGACCACATTTGCATTTACGCAGAAAACACTGGGGCCGATAGGCCTGTCGCCGCTTAATGCCAGGGTGAACCTGACAGAGGCAAAAAAGAAGTTGTATCCGGCGTTGGTATATTTTGGTTCCCTGCTGGTAATACCTCTGATACTGATACTGGTTTCTAATTCCAATTATACAGACATGTTTATGTACACAGTGGGCCCTTTGTGCCTGATTTATATCGTGTATGAAACATTTAAGTATGGCATGGAAGAAAGGAAGAAATTAGTCGCTGCCCTGATATTTATCATCTTCTCTATTTTCTTTTGGGCGTTTTACGAGCAGAGTGGGGGCTCGCTCAGCCTCTTCGCACGGTATAACCTCAACCATAGTTTGCTGGGGCTGAACATTGACCCTAACGAGGTGAATAATTCTTCAAACGCATTGTTTGTAATATTGCTGAGTCCTGTAGTGGGGTTGGTATGGCTATGGCTGGCCAAAAGGAATATGGAGCCGAATACGGTTATCAAATTCGGCCTGGGCTTCCTGTTTTTAGGTGCTTCATTCTTTGTGTTTTACTCTACAAGGTTTTTCGCCGGAGCTGATGGTATGACCTCGCTGGACATATTCACACTGGCCTATTTCGTCATGACATTCGGCGAAATATGCCTGTCGCCAATTGGCTTATCCATTATGACCAAGTTAGCACCCAAACCCATGTGGGGCATGATGATGGGTATGTGGTTCCTGGCCAGTGCCTATGGGCAGTACGCTGCAGGGCTGTTTGGTGCGGACATAGCAGGGGACGTGGTCGAAGGGGCCTCATTGACAGATAAACTGATGACCTACACAAGTGGTTACAAAGATTTGGGTATATATGCCCTTATAGCAGGCGCTGTACTGGTTGTCATATCACCTGTGGTGCGCAAGCTGATGGGTGAGGTGAAATAGCCGGCACAAAATATTTTTGGTTATTCAATAATTCAATCGTAATATTGCGATTGAATAGAACAAACTATGGGCATTACCAAATCCGAATTGTTTACTAAAAGGCAGAATGAACTTGCGTCTATGGCCAAGGCGCTTGCTCATCCTGCCCGGATAGCGATATTGCAGGAGTTGCTGAAAACGCAGTCCTGTGTATGCGGCAGTCTGGTAGACACAGTCGGGCTGGCTCAACCTACCATATCTCAACACCTAAAGGAGTTGAAAAACGTGGGACTGATACAGGGCAACATAGATGGTACCAGTATATGCTATTGTATCAACCCCAAGGTGTGGGACGAATACAGGGAGTTTTTTACTATATTTTTCAAAGAACTGCCACAGCCGGCGGGTAATTGCTGTTAACTATTTTTTTGATTCCATTCATTGCAATATTGCAATGACACGATAAATAAAATGCTATGACTAATCAGATGCAAATGAGCAACTGCTGCGAATCTGGCAACGACTGCTGCGGTGGTAACACCGATTGCTGCGAAGGGCTGGGTTGCTGCTAAACTGTACATGTTAACCGGGACTTCCCAAGTCCCGGTTAACTATAAAATTAATATTCAGAATACTGGGAATTTAAACTATCAATCGTAATATTGCAATAATTAGTTAAAGAAGGAAAACAATGCAAACAGAACAAGAGTTGAAAGAGCTGGTAAAGCAGAAATACAGTGAAATAGCTTTACAAGATAAAGAAACGAATATGAGTTCATGCTGCGGTGCGGGTGGCTGCAGTACCGAAGTGTATAACATCATGAGCGATGATTATACAAAGATGGAGGGATATAACGCGGACGCTGACCTGGGGTTGGGTTGTGGCCTGCCAACAGAATTCGCACAAATAAAACCCGGTGATACAGTTATAGACCTGGGCAGCGGTGCGGGCAACGATTGCTTTATAGCACGGGCAGCTACCGGGCCAACGGGCAGGGTGATCGGTATAGACTTTACAGAAGCCATGATAGAAAAAGCCCGTGCTAATGTAGATAAACTGGGTTATAACAACGTGGAGTTCCGCCAGGGGGATATAGAGAAAATGCCGGTGGGTGGTAATGTGGCCGATGTGATTGTGAGCAATTGTGTACTGAACCTGGTACCCAACAAGAATAATGTGATTAAGGATATATACCGTGTACTGAAACCCGGTGGCCATTTTAGTATATCCGACGTAGTATTGGTAGGCGAATTGCCGGAGAAACTGCGCAATGTGGCTGAAATGTATGCAGGCTGTGTAAGCGGCGCTATACAGAAACAGGTGTATCTGGAGCTGATACAGACCAACGGCTTTAAAGACATTACATTGCAAAAAGAGAAGCCTATTGTAATTCCCGATGATATACTGAGCCAATACCTCTCAGCCGAAGAGATAACGGAATTTAAAAACAGCGGTACGGGTATATACAGTATAACTGTATTTGCTAAAAAGCCCGCGGCTGAAGCTTGTTGTACACCGGGTGGTGGTTGTTGCTAAGAAAAACAATGAGGAAATACATAGCAGAACTTATCGGAACATTTGCGCTCGTGTTTTGCGGCACGGGCGCAATCGTCATCAACCAGGAGTCGGGTGGGGTGGTGACACATGTGGGTATTGCTATCACATTTGGGTTGATAGTCATGAGCATGATATATGCACTGGGTAATGTTTCAGGAGCTCATATTAATCCTGCAGTGAGTATTGCTTTTACAGTAGCAGGCAAATTTCCTGCACGGAAGTTAACACCCTATATCATGGCACAACTCATTGGTGCATTATTGGCAAGTGGCACATTGAAACTATTGTTTCCGGCTAATCAATATTTAGGCGCTACTATACCTGCGGGTAATGATATGCAATCATTTGTGCTGGAATTTTTGCTCACATTTTTCCTGATGTTGGTCATATTGAATGTAGCGCATGGTAGTAAGGAGCAGGGAATGTTTGCAGGACTGGCTATTGGTGGAGTGGTGGCTTTGGAAGCAATGTTTGCAGGGCCGATATGCGGTGCCTCTATGAACCCGGCCCGTTCCATAGGCCCCGCGTTAGTATCCATGAATATAGAATCCTTATGGCTGTACATCGTTGCACCGGTAGCGGGTGCGTCTGCTGCTGTGCCAGTCTGTAATTTTTTTAAAGAGAAAGAATGAACAAGAAGGTATTATTCGTTTGCATAGAGAACAGTAACCGCAGCCAGATGGCGCAGGCATTTGCCCTGATGCAAGGAGTTGAGGCTTTCAGTGCAGGTTCAAAACCATCGGGTATTGTCAATCCCAGGGCAATTCGCGCTATGGCCGAATTAGGTTACGATTTGTCCATCCACGAAAGCAAATCGCTGGACGAAGTAAAAGCTCACGCACCTTTCGACGCCGTTGTAACTATGGGCTGCGGCGATGCCTGTCCCTGGATGCCCGCAAAAAAACATATAGATTGGCAAATACCAGATCCGCGGAATATGGAACCCGCGGAGTTTAACGAAGTGCGTGATCTTATAAACAGGCAGGTACAGCAATTGTTACGGGATATATAAATTTTACAAATTACTGTAAATAATAAAGCGGGTATGCCATGCACACCCGCTTTATTATCTGTATTGTGTTTAATGCCCGGTTTCAGTTACCGGCACTGTTATTTCTTTAGTTGCTTCTTCGGTTATTGTATAAGGTATACCGCCTGCTACTTCCTGCTCAATACCGGGGTCCCAGCCTTTACCATACACATAATAATTACCCTTGTTCAGGTTGGTAAAAGTAGCCACCGGCTTACCGTTTTCCATCACACATTTTACTTCTTCATCGTAAGATGATGGTTTGTCCTGAACGTTGTACTTCAGGTAGATGGTGCAACTGTCAATATTATCCCCATGGTGTTGCGGTGTTACCTTCAGGGTGGCATTGCCACCTTTACCACCTACTATTACTGTTTCTTTTCTTTCGCAGGCGGTTATTAATAACATGGCTGCTATGCTCATTAAGGAAATGCTTTTCATTATTTTCATACACTCTTTTTTATAAAGTTACTATTCATTACCCACAGATGTAATGCTGAACATCTGCTGGTAATTATCAGCTATTTTTATCGAATTGGCGCTACCGCCATGGGTAGTACTCGATACCTGCTCAATCAGTATCGGGTTGCCGGGGCCAAACCATTTTGCTGCATCAGCTTTTATTTTAATCGATCCAGCCTGTGTGCCCACTACCATATCTGTTCCGAAGTTTAATGTAACATTCCTGGGGGTTTCCTTTCCTGGCTCTACACCACCTATGTGATACACTACCGCGTTGTTGTTAGCTTTTGATTGTGGTGATGTCCCTTCCATTTTTGCCTGTATATATCCTGTTGCCCAGCTCCAGTACATATCACCGTTTACAGCAGGGTCAAGTGCTCCGTCTTGCGCACCGCTGGTATTGCGTGGTACATCTACGCCAATTATAAACTTCATGCCTGTATATGTACCTGCCGGTACATTGGCTACATGAAAATGGTGTGTGGCAGCTTTATCGCCTCGCAGCAACCGGTAGCTTTCAGTTTCTTTATATTCAGTACCGTCTTTGTTTATGAGTACGATATTAGTTATCCAGTAGTTGAACATGCTGATGTTTATTTGTTCACTGTTCATAGTAGTGTATGTAACAGTATTCAGCACCAATTCATCATTGCCAAAGTAGTTTTCAAAATTAAAGTGCACTTCGTTGGCTGTGAGTGTTGGTGTGGGGGGTGGGGTAGGTGTCGGTTCCGGTTTCTTAACACAACTGCTGATGAAAAAAAATACACCTATAGAAAGTGCTATTATTAATTTATTCATTGAAAAGCGTTTTATGTTCTTAATAATCAGACATTTAATTTTTGGTTAAGGTTTGTTTGCTTACCGGTTTTTTAGATTATTACAATAAAAATGCCACTTAAGTTAAGTGGCATTGTGAAGTATAATAAAATATTTGTTTATGGCTGCTTGTGGTGTGCGGAATTATCCAACTGCAGGAACAGGTCATAAGTTTTTTCAAGGGTATCAATTACCCTGAAATGCGCGCCACCCATTACAGCATCGTTGCCCTGTGGCAGCTTATAATCTGTTCCGGTTACGTAAATATAATAATCCCCCTGAGTCAACCTTTCAAAAACAGCGGTTGGGTTCGTTGCATCAACAGTGTCAATGGCATCAAAGCTGTCTATGGCTGTAGGCATACTTTTAGCGGCATACTGAATGTAAACAACACCGGTATTGATATTTACTTTATGGTGCTGAGGTGTAA
>CALEZD010000034.1 GCA_937928385.1 uncultured Bacteroidota bacterium | reverse complement strand
CGTCAGGCTTTGCATCTGTGGCACTGGTTATAGCAGGGTCGTAAGTAACGGAATGTTTGTCCTGGCCGCTGGTTGTTCTCCATGCAGCAAAACTTGAGGCAGATGGAGTACCACCAATAAAGGCAGACTTACTGGTTGTATAAAGATTGTTATAATCAAATACATTATTGTAACCGTTGAGGTAGTATGTATAGAATGCTACACCACCAGCCAGGTTAGCAAACACGTTGTTCATAATCTTATTGTTACCATAGCTGCTCAGGTACAGGTATGCGGCATAGTAGCTGGATGAGCTGGTACCATTATTCACCAAAGTGTTGTTAACCAAATCTACATAAGTAGGATAATACATCATCAACGGAGAATACGAGGTAGTCGCATTGGACGTAATTACCGAATTATTCATTATACGGCTCCGTTTTGATGAGGTTCCTTTGGCATAATACAGGTACATACTATACCCCCGGAAGTTGGAAATCCTGTTGCCGGATATGTCCTGGTATTTATTAATGTTATTAAAGTCGTACATATAGGCGTATATGCCTGCATAAGACGTAGCAGGTACACGGCCTGTTATGGTATTGTTGGTGAACTCTATATTGTAGGTATAGTAACTGTATATACCGTAATAGTACGGGTTCATCGTACAATTATTTACCACCAGGCCATCGGTATATGGCGCTGAACTGGTAAACCAGTAAAAGCTGTAATAACCGCCTTCTATAGCACAATCGGTAAACACGTTGTTATTACAACCGCCTGCGCCGCTGTTGTACACACCACGCAGGTAGCTTGACAGATTAGTGCCCACAGAAATCCTACAGCCATCAAATGTATCGGCTGAAGAACCTGCGAGGAATTCCACGCCTATACCCCGAGAGGGGTCGGCGGCGAATATTCCCATATCCCTAAAGGTGAATTTAGATGCCCCATTCATGATTAATGTCGTCAAATCGCCTGTACTTGGAGAGGAATATGATATTGCTGTTGTATTCGGGTTGCCGTTAACCGCACGGAAAGTAACACGGTCTATACCACCGCCCACTTTAGCCCCGTTCTTCAGGTTCACCTGCCCTGTGTATATACCCGGACGAACATCGAATATCACATCGCCGCAGGTACCGTATTGCAAAAGCGCATTGGCTGCCGCTATCACAGTAGGGAAGTTGGGGTTAACACCACCTACAGTATACGTACCGCTCAACGCTGCGAAATAATCTTTGTCCAGTGTATCATCTGTCGGTATCGGATCCTGCACACCATTCGGCTGGTAAGTCCACGCCTTGATGTTGACAGCTGAACTGCCAAAAGTAACATTTGTCAGGTTGATGATCGCCTCATTGCCCTGCGGGCTGCCGTTGATATTAATCGGCGTAGTATAGTTAATGGTCTGGATAGCACCTCCGTTGATACTATAGTCTATCTTCACATTGTTAATAGTGTTGTTACCATTGTTCTTGATACGCAGCTTAACAGCGTAAGTACCCTGGCAGAAAGGTGGTGCAGGCTCAATGATGGCATCGGCGCTAGCGTTGTTCGATACGTCGATACCTGTAAACAAGGCCCCTACATCATCTACCGATGGTGTGGCTATGAAGTTGCGGATAATGTTGGAACTGCTGGTAGCCGGCGCATAACCGTTCCACGCACTTGTACCCACTTTCTCAGCCAGGCGAAGCGCCGACTTGGAAGCTATAGAGCCCAACCAGGGGTCTTTGAAATACAAATCCTGCTCGTAATCTAATGCGGTACCCGTACCCAGGAAGTCTACATAGTAGAACATCTGCGTGGGGTTGATAGTAGTAATGCCCGGAGGGTTGGTACCTGTATATTGCTTAACAGCAAAACCGGTTGGTACTGTTGCGCCCCAGCGCAGTACAGCTACCGTATCCTGGCCAAAACGCACTATTTGCGTGCCATTGGCTGTTGGTGTGGCAGGTGTTAATTGACAATCAGGGGGTGTAGCTGTTGGAGTGAATTCGTAAGCTCCTAAGTCCGGTACTCCCTGCACGGTAGTGAGTGCGCGCGAGTTGCCCGCAATGTCTTTGTCATTGCCCGTCATCTGCACACCGCGGCCATTTAACGCCCAGCTATTGGGGTTTGCAGGGTCGGGACGCAAATCACCATTTGATACATTCATAAAACCGGGCATATACGATAGCGAGTGCATGTCATTGCCCGTACCGCTACGCAAGGCCTGTATAGAAGAGTAGTTGCTGCCAAAATAAGGATTGTAATACAAGCTACCGGAAGGCTGGTAAATATTGTTGTAGTCACTAACGAAGTTTGTAGGGTTAGTGGCATATACATACATGGCATAAGCATTGCTGCCTGATTTGCTTATAGAGTTATTCTTAAACTCCGCACTGTACTGCGCACCATACATATACATATACATACCGTAGTTGTTGCTTGCTGTAGCATCGCTGTGTATAGTGTTATTGTAAAATTTTACGTTAGTGGGGTAATAGCACGCTAACGTCATATTGTAGCTTGCGCATTTTGAGTACATCGTGTTGTTCTTAACACTTCCACGAGGGTAAAATAAGTACAATGCATAGGCTCCGTAACCACCTATGGCTGTAAACTCATTATTTTCCAAATCTCCATCACCACCACTCAGATACTGCAACTGCAACCCGTAAGCATAGCCGCCATTGCTCTGGCATACAGAACGAATTTTGTTGTTTTTTATATCAGATGTGCCATAACCATAAAATAAGTTGTACACGCTATAAATTGTAGAACCTCCCCTGGTATGGGTAAAGCTGATGTTATTACCATCCATGGTCATATCATAGCCATAATAGTTCATATAGTTGTACCAATAGTAGTTAGGGCCACCTGTACCGGTAATAACATTGTCTTTGAACATCAGGTCGTTAGAATAATAACAGAAATAGTTATACAAAAAGTAACCGGAGTTGTTGGATTTGGTTTCTGTAATGGTATTACCAATCATTTCGCAGTTGTGAGAGCTGTTGTAAGTCCAATAGTTGTACCAGTAATATTGTCCGCCGTAGTTAAGTGAAACCTTATTATTGTTGAACTTGGAGTTGCTCGCCCCCATCATGGCATAGGTATAGTTGTAATAACCGGCGTTATCGCCACCTGTTTGCGTGAATTCGTTGCCTGTAATGGTAGCACTCGGGCTGTAATAGGCTCCGTAAAAGTAGAAACTCCTCTTCAGCGCCAGTGATATCTTACTGTTGCTGATGGTATTGTTGCTGCCATAATAGGATATATACATATACCCTGTACTGGTACCTGTAGAAGTAGCTGTAACAGTATTATTGTCATAGTTCAACCATGTGCAGTACTGATTATATATGGGATATACCGTGCTGCTGGATGACAATGTGAAAGTATTGCCTGATATTTCTGCATGGTTGGTAGATGTACCGTCGCAAAAATAATAGTACATGGCCATAGTGGTTGAAGACTTACCCGTAATGGAGCCGGTGTTGTTCTTCACCTCCAGGCCACCATCGCCGTAGGCGCAATATATACCATAGAACGAGCCACTTAGTGAGGTATTGATTGTATTGCCGTTTATCTTCTGGTTGTTGGTATAATAAGTATATATACCATAGCTGTAAGGGCTCACCAGGTTATTGCCGCTAAACTCATTATCCTGCGACAAGCCCGAAGAAGAACTTGAAGAACCTCTCCAATAAATACCATAAGAACCGCGATCGATGGTATTGTTACGGATGATATTGTTGTTCGCGCTGGACAGAGAGGTGCCGTACACACGGCTTTTATTTGTACTGCTTGAAGTACCTATATCACCCGTCAGCACGCAATTCTCAACAATATTATTATCCGCGTCGCCGTCAAAACGTATAGTTGTACCGTAAGTACTGTGCGTTTTGTTCAGCGTCAGGTTGCGTACACGTATGTACTTAGAACCGTTAAAATAGAAAATATGGTTGGCTGTAGTACTACTGCTGCTTGATGTGTTAGTAATTGTAGTAGTGGCAGCACTGCCATTCTCCGCCTCGAACGTAATGGTATTAGTAGCGCTTGCCCCTGCTACCGCACCCAGGTTGGCTATGGAAGTAGTTGAACTGCTCCAGTTGCCCGGGCGGATTTTAAATGTTACAGGGCCTGATACACCGGCACTCAGTGCATTTACAGCCGCCTGCAGGTCTGCATAGTTGGGGCTTGTACCATAAACGGTATAGGTCCCGTTCAACTGGCCGTAAGCCGTGAGGCCTGTAATTGCTACCAGTAGGATGGATAGCAACGATGCCTTCATTTTGTTGATTTGCTTCATAATTTAACAATATTTAGACGTTTACCTAAAAATTTAACATGTCAATATTACTTCTAATTGCCTATTAACCAATATTAAACAATTTTCAGTATTACTAAAGATATTAATGAAGCAAAGAGATTAACCAGAGGGGTAGTTAAAATGATGTAAGTATCGTGTTAAAAGTGTGTGATTACAAGATTATAATTAAATTAAACATAGCTTAGGGCGTGAATATTAATAATCTTTTTTGCTTGAATTTTTTTCGAGGCAGATAAAATATATCTAACTGACTTTGAATTACTTGCGCAACAATATAAATGCATAATATTCATAACAATGTTTTTGCCCGAGGAATATTATAACAAATGAAACAAACAGATTAAATATTAATTATAAACCAACGGTATTACAACTAATATTGAGCGCCTTTTGTTTTCTTTTTTACTAAGATTCAATATAAAAACGGGGTCAATATTTAATTGTATACGGTCAAAGTATAAATTTTCAATTAATTGATGAATCAC
>CALEZD010000033.1 GCA_937928385.1 uncultured Bacteroidota bacterium | reverse complement strand
AGCTGGAGCAATATTGTTAATGGTGGTATCTTCACAGGAGCTAATTCCGCTACACTGAACCTGACTGGTGCTTATATCGGTACATTTACCAAATACCGTTGCGTACTGAGTACAGGTTGTATCAATGCTACATCCAATGTAGCCAACCTGGCTATTGAAACAGCTCCGCTTATCAGCATCAACCCATCCAACCAGGTGAAGTGTGTAGGCCAGAACGCTTCGTTCGCTATCAGTGCTACAGGTTCTAACCTTACCTACCAGTGGGAAGTAAGTACCAACGGTGGCGCTACATGGGGTAACGTGACTAACGGCGGTGTGTACAGCGGCGCTACTACCAACAACCTGGTACTGACAGCTCCACCTGCTACGATGAATGCATACAGGTACAGGTGCGTGGTAACAGGCTCTTGCCCAACAGTTAAAACTTCTGCTTCAGCTACACTGACGGTAAACACCCTGGTGGCTATCAATACCAACACACCTACTGCACTCACATACTGTAGCGGCAGCAATACCAGCCTCACAGTTGGTGCTACAGGCACAGGTATCAGCTACAGGTGGTATATCAACAACGGTGGGATATGGACAGCTTTGAATAATGGTGGTATATACTCAGGTGTTACTACCAACACGCTGAATATTACAGGTATATCTGCAGCTACCAACACACTGCACTACCTGTATCGCTGCGTGGTAACGGGTACATGTAATACTGTGAGCTCCAATACAACTGATATAACAGTACATGCAAGGCCAACAATCACTTCTAATCCTTCCAACGTTACAAGGTGCGACAGCACATACAATGTCAGCTTCAAAGTGGTAGCTACAGGTTCGCAACTGGTGTACCAGTGGCAGTTGAACACAGGTAGCGGATGGAGCAACCTGGTGAACAACAGCCTGTACAATGGTGTTACTACACCTAACCTGGAAGTAGCCAATGCTTATTACAGCATGAACGGATACCAGTTCCGTTGTGTAATAACAGGTATTTGTGCGCCTACAACTACTTCATCAGTAGCTACGATGACGGTGAACCCGCTGGTGCTGCCATCTGCTACGGTTAGTGTGAGCGACGACGATATATGCGTGGGCTCTTCTGTTACATTTACGCCGACTCCGACTAATGGTGGTACCAACCCTACCTATGTATGGAAGCGCAATGGTAACATAGTAGGTACAGGTAGTACTTACACTACCACAGCACTGGCCAATGGCGACCTGGTATGGTGCGATATAACTTCGAACACTGCTTGCCCTTCGCCAAAAACTGTGAAGAGCGACAACACAATAACAATGAAGGTAACACAGTACTCAACTCCTACGATCACTGTTACATCTGACGTTGGCACTTCATGGTGTAGTGGCAAACCTGCAGTGTTCAGGAGCAACATCACCAACGGTGGTACGATGCCTGCATACGAATGGCAGGTGAACGGACAAACTGTGGGTGCTAATATAGACACCTACCTGACCGCACAACTGCTGGACGGTGACCAGGTGCGTTGCCGGATGACCAGCAACCTCAAATGTCCTTCTCCTGTTACGGTAACCAGCAATACGCTGACGATGACTATCAACCAGACGACAAGGTCGAGTATCGTAATAACACCAAACCCCGATAGCGTGATATGTAATAATACAGAGGTGACAATGTACACGTATTACACTAATGCAGGCCCTACTCCATCATTCCAATGGATGCTGAACGGCGCTGACATACCGGGTGAAACAGGTGGTACGATGAAAATCACATCGCTCAGCAACGGAGACATGATACAATGCAGGTTTACAAGCAGCGCCACCTGCGTATTCCCTGAAGAAAGCCTGCCGGTGACATTCAATGTCAGTCCGCTCATTGACCCTTCGGTAAATGTCATTGTTTACTACGTGGGTAATGAAACATTCAGGTTTACGGCTATACCAGTTAACGGTGGTGCTAACCCGTCTTACCAGTGGTACAAAAACACTGTGCCAATACCGGGCGCTACCAGCGAAACCTATGACGCAGTAGGCATTGAAAAAACTGACAAGATACACGTACAAATGGCCAGCAGCGAGGCTTGCGTAAATCCTGAACTGCTGCAGGTAAATAGTAAGATAATAACTACGGGTACTGCCGAACTATCTAAAACCTTTGCAGACATGAACCTGTACCCCAACCCCAACAAAGGGCAATTCAACATCAAAGGTACGCTCAGCCAGCCGGTGGCGGACAAAGATGTAATGGTAAGAATTACCAACTCACTGGGACAAACTGTGT
>CALEZD010000032.1 GCA_937928385.1 uncultured Bacteroidota bacterium | reverse complement strand
ATTTTTCAAAAATATAATATACTACTTACTTATTGGGTAACTTATGTAACAAACGCAAACACCCCCCGGGAACGGGGGGTGTTTATATATTGAGGATAGAAATGACAAATAAAATTGCCGGGCAATGGCAGATCATCGCAAGAAGCCATAGACAAACACCCCGGCAAATATCTTTTAGATATTCACAGCTAATACCAGGCAGGCCAGCATAGCTACAAACAGGATGATTTTCTGGGTTGCCTCTTTCCTTATAATAGTAGCAGTATAAGGGGCTTCTTTGGCAAGCATCGGTGTGAAGGCTATTTGTTGCATGTTGTGTGTTTTTTGTTTGTGTTTTTAAAAATTGTGTTTTCTATTCTTTGTTTTGAAACGCCCGGGCGTCTTGTGTTTTTCTTTTTGTTGTCTGCGGTAGGTTACTGCCGTTTGACAATACAAAGATGCAACACGCACAGGCCCGTTTGCAAATAAACGGCCCCGCTTAACGCACTGTTTAAAACTGCTTAACAGGTTGAAATGTTAACGATTAACCAGCTATTAAGAAACTATAGGCTGATCAATAACTGCATAATTGTGTTGAAATGCTTTACTGTAAGATGTTTCAGGCTGTAACTGCCTGGTTGGCGTGTGCCGATGTTTCCCTGCTGTTCTTAATGATGTAGTAACCTGCGAAGATGAAACACAACCCGATAAATTCTGTGACATATAGTACCTCAACATGGCCTTCCTTTGCAGAATAGCCGCCGATGCCCGGCAAAAAGCCACCTATTGCTATCAGCACATTGCCCCAGAACCTGTGTTTGAAATTCCTGTCTTGCGCATATATATAGGCTGAATAGATGGCGCCGCCCACCAGGAAGGCAAATGCATAAAGGTTGATAAATGGTGTGATGTACCTGATAAAAGTCCATTCCAGTATTTTCCCATCCAGTTTTGGATGCGGCCCTTCTTTTAGGGGAGATAGGATGACCAATACAGAAGAAATGAGGATGGATATAGTGAGTATGATAGATAAGGTATTGGCTGTTTTCTTTTTCATCAGCAGGTGTACGGTACCCTGTGCCAATGGAGCCCCACCCAGGAATGCCCCGAAAATATACCATGCCTTGAAGTTGGCGGGTGAATAACCCATAAGTGTATGTAAGCTCTCTGTAACCGTACCCGCGCCATAAAAGAATACGCCCAGCATCCACCAGAAGATGTACATTGACTTCCTGTTACGACTCCAATGCTTGTACAGCAGTACAAAGAAGTAGAGTGAAAACAGGGTGGTGGCTATTGGTATGTAATTTACTAATGGCATCCTGCTGAATTTTGAGCAAAACTACCATCTGTGATACTTCTTCTGTCACGACATTGTCATTAGCCTAGAACTTAAAGTTGTAGGTAATACTGGGCAGTATGGGGAAAATAGACACCTGCTTTACTGTGGCTTGCACACCCTGGCTCAGGTCGCCTTCTGTATCTACATACAGGAAGTACGGGTTCTGCCTGCTATATACATTGTATATAGAAAATGCCCAGCTGCTTTCCCAGCGTTTATTTTTTCTCTTTTGCCTTTGTGGCGTCAACACCGCCGACAGGTCGAGCCTGTGGTAGGCAAACAATCGATAGGCATTCAGGTCGCTGTATTGCGGCACTACGGTCTGGCTGATGAAATAGTAGTTGGTAGGCAGGGTAATAGCATTGCCCGAGCCGTACACAAATATTGATGAGAATGTCCAGCGCGGGCTGTGTTCATAACTGGCTACCAGGGACAGGTCGTGCCTGCGGTCGTACTTGGCAGGGTAGCGGTTACCCTTGTTCAGGTCAGGAAATTTACGGTATGTCCAGGCCAGTGTATAACCTATCCAGCCGGTAAATTTTCCTTTTGTCTTATTGATGAAAAATTCCGCCCCGTAAGCTTCGCCGCTACCGAAGACAAAATCCAGTTCCGGGTCTTGTATGGTTGATGGTATATACCCTTCACGATATTCCACCTGGTTGCGCATGTCTTTATAATATACTTCTACTGATGTTTCCAACGCGTTATCCAGGAAGTTCCTGAAATAACCTAAAGAGTATTGCCAGGACTGTTGTGGCTGTACTATTAACGTACTGGGTACCCAAAGGTCGGTAGGCAATGTGCTGCCGTTATTCGATACCAGGTGTATATATTGGTAGGTTTTTGTTACTGCTGCTTTGATGGATGATTTTTCATTTAATGCAAAACGCATATTCAGGCGTGGCTCCCAGCCGCCGTAGGTTTCCACTATCTGTCCGGCAGCGTACACAGTGCTGTCTGTACGTTTGCCATTCAGGTTGGTAGTATACGTTGTATAAGGGCCTATTTGTCCAAACCACGAATAACGGATACCTGCATTCACCTTCAGCCAGCTGAAAGGGTCAAATTCATCCATGATATAAGCACCGCCTTCGTGGGCGTATTTTATCAGGGCGTTATTAGGTTGCAATTCCACCTGGCCCGCACTGCCCGATATCTGGTTGGGTATAAACTTGTGGTAGGTATAGGCTACTCCGCCTTTAAAGTTGTGGTTGAAAGCCGAGAAATAATCCAAATCTATTTTAGCGTTATAGTCTCTTACGCCTGATGACAGTTTGAAGTCAAAATCATTTTGTGTGGCACCGAAGGAGAATTGATAATCGTTGTACACGGCAGTGGTATTCAGGAACAGCCTGTCGTTGAACAGGTGGTTCCAGCGCAGGGTAGCAGTGCTGTTGCCCCAGGGTATGTCTGCTGAGAAGCTGCCGCTCTCCCCGGCAAACTTAAATTTGTCCCGCCCGAAGTAACCACTCAGGTACACACGGTCTTTATCTGTTACCTTATAGTTGGCTTTCAGGTTGGCATCGTAAAAGAAGTAACCTGAATTTTTCAACGCACCGGTTGCAAATGGTTTTATCAGCACATCTATATAGGTGCGCCTGCCCGATAGCATGAAAGAGCCCTTGTCTTTTTTGATAGGGCCTTCCAGGGTAAGGCGTGAGGCAATAAGGCCTATACCACCCTCGGCATGGTATTCTTTCATATTTCCCTCTTTCATAGATACATCTACTACTGAGGAAAGCCTGCCCCCGTATTTTGCAGGCATACCGCCTTTTATCAGGGTTACGTTATTCAGCGCATCGGTATTGAAAACGGAAAAGAAACCAAACAGGTGCCCTGTATTATATACCACCGCATCATCCAGCAGTATCAGGTTTTGGTCTGGGCCGCCGCCACGTACATAAAACCCTGAATTGCCTTCTCCTGCTGATTGTACGCCCGGCATCAGTTGCAGTGTTTTCAATATATCAGTCTCGCCGAATATTACAGGTAGCTTTTTCACCGTCTGTGCCGATATGGTAATAGTACCCATATTGGTACTGCTGATGTTTTTATCCTGTTTTTCTGCTGTTATTTCTACTTCCTCCAACTTTGCCTCATTATCCATCTCTACATCGTACACCTTGCTGGCGGTCATATTTATCGTTTCGGTACGCGTGGCAAAACCTACATAAGAGAAATTAATGGTATAACTACCTGCAGGCATGGATATGGAATAAAAACCATAAGTATTGGTTTGTGTCCCTACTCCCAGTTCTTTTATATATACAGTAGCGGCTATCAGTGCCTCGCCACTGCTGGCGTCTCGCATATAGCCGCTCAGGGTTACTTTCTTTTGCGCCCATAAACACGTTGGCACTATAAAAATGATATATAACAGGAGTAGTTTCTTTATCATAGCACTGAAAGGTTATGCCGGTATTCACGCGGCACGAAATAATAATTGTGCAAATGTAAGGGAATGTAATTATCCGTTGGTGATTACCAAACTGTTAAACAGATGGTAATATTTTAAACTGTAACTACTATGCAAAGTTGTTTGCGAGGATTTAATGAAGCAAGGCTCTCGGTAACATCGGTTTTTTGTCTATTTTTGGTGGTTGGTTATACGGTATTACCTTATCGGCTGACAAGCACAAAATATTTTATCCTGAAAGTAGTTATATAGTAAGCAGGTAACCCCCGCAACAATCCGCAAGTATTATCAGGCAGTTGTTTAAACATATCATATTTTTATTGCCGTTATTGATATGCGGTAACTATCTGTATGCCCAGCAGAATACTGACAGCCTGCAGAGAGCGCGTCAGCAGATGCTGGATTCTACCCGTAAAGCCCAGGAGCGTTATAACGATAGTATGAGGGTGGCGAGGGCCAGGATACTGGACTCTACCCGTACAGCTCAAAAAAAGTATAATGACAGCGTGGCTGCAGAAAGGGCCAGGATATTGGACTCTACCCGTACTGCACAGAAACAATACTTTGACAGTATGCGCATTGTTCGCGAGGCTCGTATGGATAGCATAAAGGCCGAACGCCAACGTGTAGCCGACAGCCTGGCCCTCATCAGGGAATACAGGCAAAGTAAACGCTATAAGGATAGTGTGACAGCTGTCAGGGAGGCCCGGTTGGATAGTATTAAAGTAGCCCGGCAGATAGCACTTGATAGTATAAAAGCAGAACGGCAGCGTGTAACAGACAGTATAGTGGCTGTACGTAAAGCCTATGTGGATAGCATAAGGGCGGTACAGAAAAAACGGTCGGACAGCCTGGCCGTTATCAGGGCATACCGGGAAAGCGCACGGTATAAAGACAGTGTGGCAGTTGTGCGGAAATTGAAAGCCGATAGTATCAAAGCGGTGCGTACCGCATATTACGATAGCATTGCTACAGAACGCCAACGGGTAAATGACAGTATAGCCGCAGTACGAAAGGCTTATACCGATAGCCTGACCACCGCCCGGCAGATATATGCGGACAGCCTGAAAGAAGCACGCAAAATAAGAACGGATAGCCTGGCCAAACTGAAAGTAAAAAGAGAAAAGGACAAAGAAAGCAGGGCTAAGAACCGGGAAGATAAAGCACAGCTCGCGCTGGAACTGAAGATAAAGAAAAAGCGGGAGGCGTATAATAATGACCAGATGCTGAAAAAGCGATGGGGTTTCCCGCGCTCGGTATTTCAGAATACGTTTACAAGGTTCAATTATTATTTCAATGCCGACCAGAAGATGGATGAGGCGTTGGATAATATGCAGCGTTTCCGGCGGGAGAACTATGACTCCCTGCTGGCACTGTTCCCGTTCAATCCCGACAGGGATTCCACCGTATTAGCGCCCGATATGGATAGTATTATCCAAAAGGCATCGCTGGGTATACAGATACATGACCCGCGTACCAAATGGGGCGATGACCTGTACCTGCTGCTGGGGCAGGCATACTATTACAAGGGCGACTACAAGAATGCAGGAGATGCGTTTAAGTACATCGTGAGCCTGCGTGATAAAAAGAAAAAGAAAAAACGTACCACCGGCAAAAGCTCTGTGGTAGAAGAGGAAAAATCTGGTATTGGAAAACTTCTGGCACACGAATCTGTACACAACGAGGGTATACTCTGGCTGTCGCGCGTGCTGGCACAACAACACAAGGAGGGCGATGCGGAATCTATCCTCGACCTGGTGGAAACAGACCCGAACTTCCCCGGTTCATTATCCGGCAGAATTGCATTGGAAAAATCTTTCATCAGGCTAAACCAGCATGATTACCGGGGAGCTATAGAGCCGCTGAATGAAGTAACAGCCGACAAAAAAATGCCCGATTGGGTAAGGATACGTGCCGCGTATATCAATGGCCAGTTGCAACAGCGCTACGAAAATTACACAGCCTCGGCCGAAAGTTTCAAAAAGGTACTGGACCTGCACCCTAAAATTGAGATGGATTTTTATGCCAAAAAGAACATGGCCACCAGCCTGATGCTGGCGGGAGGGGAGCAGGAAGAAGCAGTAGCTGTTCTGAAAAAAATATTAAAGGATGGAAAATATGCCCAGTATTACGAGCAGGTATATTACCTGTTGGGCAGGTTGTCGCTGAATGGCGGCAGCCCTGAAGAGGCTATTGCATACCTTGAAAAAGGATTGGAAGCACCAAAAACTACTTCAGGCCAGAAAGCTGTATCCTACGCTACCCTGGGCGATATATATTATGACCTGCGAAAGTACCAGGCGGCTAAAAATGCTTACGACAGCGCATCGTTATACATAAATGACGCGCCAGATAGCTACAATATGACTACCGCCCTGCGCAGGAGTGTAGCACTGGGTAAGCTTACCGGGCCTTTAGATACCATCAGGCACAACGACAGCCTGCTGCACCTGGCATCTTTGGATGAAAAGGAGCAACGCAGTATTGTCAGGAAATACATTAAAATGCTGGAAGACAGGCGTGCTGATAGCATATTCCAGGCCGAGAATGCAGGCCTTACAGCAGCATTAAAGAACGCAGGTAATAATACCAACAACAGCAAAAACAATTACGCCAACTGGTATTTCTCTAATCCCGCCCTGATGCAGAAAGGGTATAACGAGTTTAAACAGAAATGGGGTAGCCGCCCGCTTGCGGATGATTGGCGCAGAAGCAGTGCAGGTGGCTTTGCTAATAACGACACACAAGAGGGCGAAAATGAAAATAAAGGCGTAGATGCCAATGGTATACCCACCGAAGAAAGCCTGATGGCTGCCATACCTGCGGATGAGGAGAGCAAAGAAAAAGCCTTAGCGGATATCAGGAGGGCGTATGTGACAGCGGCTAATGCTTATATACAAGACCTGGAAGATTACCCGCCTGCATTGAATTTGCTGGACACACTTGATGTTCGCTTTCCCAAGCATGAATATGACGCTGAGGTATTATACCTGCGGTATGTGGTAGCATTGAGGCAAAACCGCATGGATGATGCGAAAAGATACAGCTTACAATTACAGGCAGAACACCCCGACAGCAGATGGGCAAAACTGGCAAGGCCTACGGAAGATGGCCAGGGTCTTGATGCAGCAGAGAGTGTAGTAGCTCATTACGATAAGGCTTATAATATGTTGCTCAACCGCGAGTACGACACTGCGGTGCAAATGGCAAGAGATGGACGGGAGAAATACAATGTACCGGTGTATACAGAGCGCTTCCACCTGGTAGAAACCATTGCGCTGGCTATGCAGGGAGACCTGGCCGGGGCAGACTCTTTGCTCTCCGCCTTTATGACCAAACACACAGACCCTAACGATTCATTGCGCCGCTGGGCCGATGCCGTACAGAGGTATATACAGGAGAATAAAGCAAAACAGGTTTCATCTTCATTGCCGCAGGCGGGTAACATGGGTGGAGTAACAACTGATAGCACGTCGTCGGCAAAGGCGCCGGCTGTACAGGGTCCCATACCTGCTATTTACAAATATGACCCCGCTGAAGAACACCTCGTCATATTTACATTTAAGAATATGGAACAACGTACTAAGGGGGTACAGGCCGCTATCGAAGACTTTAATAAGTTTAAATTCGGTTCGCTACAGTTGAAAACCGATATCAGTATGTTGAACGCCACCGACGGGTTGATATCTGTAAAATCGTTTACCAACAGGAACCAGGCTGTGATTTATATGAACAGCCTGAAAAAAACCTCACAGATATTCAGAGAATACAGGAATACCGAGTATGAAATAATGATGATATCATCCTCCAACTACAATAAGTTGATGACTGATAAGGATATACCCGGGTACACAAGGTTCTTCAAGTCAAAATATTAAACCGGGGCAAAGTTTATATTTATTGCCACTTAATTTCTTTTTATCCTTTATTCCTCCCGAAATTTGTAAATTGAGTATAAGCGTGATTGGTTAATGGGAACTACTGTTTTAAATACATACAGCAAAAGCGAGGACGAGGAGAAGAAACTGATACTCAGGGAGTACAGGGCATTGTTGCGCGCATTAAAACACCGTATCAAAAAAGGCGACCGTCCGCGTATCAGGAGGGCTTTTGAAATAGCTGCTGACGCGCATAAAGATACCCGGAGAAAATCAGGCGAGCCATACATATTGCACCCCATAGCCGTAGCCCGCATTGTGGTAGAAGAGGTGGGCATGGGTGTTACATCCGCTATATGCGCGCTGCTGCACGATGTAGTGGAGGATACGGAAATGACCCTGCATGATATTGAAACCGAATTCGGCTCCGATTATGCAAAAATCATTGACGGCCTTACCAAAATATCTACAGTAGTAGATATGAAATCCAGCACCACCGAGCAGGCGGAGAATTTCAGGAAAATACTGCTCACCCTTGCGCACGACCCGCGGGTCATTCTTATTAAACTTGCTGACAGGCTGCACAATATGCGCACGCTGGAAAGCATGAGCCGCGAGAAACAACTCAAGATAGCATCGGAAACCAGTTATATATATGCCCCCCTGGCACATCGCCTGGGCTTGTACGAGATTAAGTCTGAGCTGGAAGACCTGTCGCTGAAGTACACCCAGCCCGAAGTGTATGCAGAGATAATGCAGGGGCTTAGTGAAACCAAACGGGAGCGTACACGTTACATCAACGAATTCAGCAGGCCGATAAAGGAAACCCTCAATGAAGACGGGTTTGATTATGAAATATATGGCAGGCCCAAATCTGTACACTCTATATGGAACAAGATGCGTACCAAGCACGTTTCTTTCGAAGAGGTGTACGATTTGTTCGCTATCAGGATTATACTGGACTCGCCTCCTGAAAAAGAAAAAGAAGATTGCTGGAAAGTATATTCAATAGTCACCAACTTTTACCGCCCCAGCCCCGACAGGTTGCGCGACTGGATAAGCGTACCCAAAGGTAATGGTTACGAAGCCCTGCACACCACTGTGATGGGCCCCGGTGGACGTTGGGTGGAAGTGCAGATACGTACCGAGCGTATGAACGAGATAGCCGAAAAAGGCGTAGCAGCACACTGGCGGTATAAAGAAGGCCACCCCGGTACACCGGAAAGTAAACTGGATAGCTGGCTGGAGCACCTGAGGGATGTACTAAGTAACCCTGATACCGACACGCTGGATTTCCTGCAGGATTTCAAGCTCGACTTATTTACCGAAGAGATTTATGTGTACACGCCTAAAGGCGATATGCGCGTGTTGCCCAAGGGTGCCACAGCTGTCGACTTTGCTTTTGATATACACTCCGAACTGGGTGCCAGGTGTATTGGTGCCAAGGTGAATTATAAACTGGTGCCCCTAAGCCATGAACTGAAAACGGGCGACCAGGTAGAGATTATTACCTCCTCCAAACAAAAACCTTCTGAAGACTGGTTGCAGTTTGTAATAACGGGTAAGGCTAAGTCGCGCATTAAGTATTACCTGAAAGAGGAAAAGAGAAAGATATCGGAAGATGGTAAGGAGATATTGCTGCGCAAACTGAAACACATGGGTGTGCCGGCATCTCAGCACAACCTGAATGAGATTACCACTTACTTCAAGAAACCTTCGCCATTGGATGTGTTTTACGGTATAGCAGTGGGTTCGCTGGACATAAAAGAATTGCGCTCTTTTACAGTCAGTGGCGATAAACTGGTGCAACCGATAAGAGAAGTCAACCTGGACACAAAGCACCTGCTTTCAGAACAGGAAATATCCAGGAACAAGCAGGCTAAAGACAGCGAACTCATTATATTCGGCGAAAGCTCGGATAAGATATTGTATAAACTGGCGCAATGCTGCCAACCAATACCGGGCGATGACGTGTTCGGGTTTGTTACATCGGGCGAGGGCCTTAAAATACACAGGACCGACTGCCCCAATGCCGCGCAATTGCTGGCCAACTATGGCCACAGGGTAGTACGTACCAAATGGGCTAAGAATAAAGAAATATCATTCCTTACGGGTGTGCGTATCATTGGGCTGGATGATGTAGGGGTAATACAAAAGATAACCAACGTCATTTCCGCCGAACTGAAAATGAATATGCGTTCCATCAGTATCGATTCGCACGATGGCATTTTCGATGGAACGATTATGGTATATGTGTATGATACCAAAGAACTGGATGTACTCTGCCGGAAACTGGGTGCGCTGGAAGGAATCAATAAAGTGACAAGGCTGGAGGCAAGGGGAGAATAGTATTTGCCTCCGAAGAATTTTTAATAACATGCTGACAGGAAAGACTATAACAGAATTATACAACCAATATTTAGAAACTACACAAAAGGCCGCCGACCTGGGCTATGCATCGGCAGTATTGGGCTGGGACCAGGAAGTGTATATGCCACCCAAGGGTTTTCCATACAGGGGCCGCCAGTTAGCTACCCTGGCTTCAATGGCGCACGATATGGTTACTTCAGAAAGCTACGGCAACCTGTTGGAGGAATTGTCGGGCAGGGGAGGACTGAGTGAAGAACAGGCTGACAATATCAGGCTAAGCAGGGAAGATTACCTCAAGAGCAAAAAATTGCCTACCTCGTTCATCTCGAAGATAACAGAACAGACAAGCACCAGCTACGATGCATGGATAAAGGCGCGCAAGGAAAACAACTTTGCCCTGTACGCACCGGAGCTGTCCAAAATGATAGCGCTGAAAATAGAGCAGGCACATTTGTATGGATATGAGCAGCATCCATACGATGCACTGATGGATGATTATGAAAAAGGTGCAACAGTTGCAATGCTGAACCCGGTTTTTACAGATGTAAAACAGCAGTTGCCTGCCCTGCTCAATAGTATTAAATATGCGCCGCAGGTAGATGACACATTCCTGCAACGGTATTATAACAAGGACAGGCAATGGGAGTTTTCTATGGAGGTGCTGAAGAAAATAGGTTATGATTTTGAAGCAGGCAGGCAGGATTTGTCAGAACATCCCTTTACTACTTCTTTTGCACCCGAAGACGTACGCGTGACAACGCGGGTTGACGAACACGATTTCGCCTCGCTGCTGTGGAGCAGTATACACGAGGGCGGCCATGCACTATACGAGCAGGGCTTGCCGGCAATACAATATGGCTTGCCCTTGGGTGCAGCCTCATCGCTGGCTGTGCATGAGTCCCAGTCGCGCCTGTGGGAGAACTGTGTAGGCAGGGGTATACATTTCTGGCAGTATTTTTATCCGCAATTGCAAAAGTCTTTTATCGTACAGTTGAGCGATGTGACCCTGGAGCAGTTTTATAAAGGTATTAATAAAGTACAGCCATCGCTTATACGTACCGAGGCCGATGAATTAACATACCATTTTCATGTATTGATACGATATGAAATAGAAAAGGCGTTAATAAATAAAGAGTTGGATACGGCAGGGCTGGTTGATGCATGGAACAGCGCCTATCAGCATTACCTGGGCGTAACACCGCCCGATGATAAACAAGGCGTTTTGCAGGATGTGCATTGGGCGCACGGCAGTTTCGGTTATTTTCCTACCTATTCACTGGGCAGTTTTTATGCTGCTCAATATTACGCACACGCAAAAAGGGAAATTGCGGACATGGAAATTTTGCATGAGCAAGGTGACTACAAACCCTTGTTGCAATGGCTGCGCAATAAAGTACACAGGCATGGCAGAAAATACAGGTCGGCAGAACTGTGTAAGCATATTACCGGACAAGGCCTGGATTTTAATGCTTTCATGCAATATGCACGTAACAAGTACCAGGATGTATATGATATAAACACGCCTGATGAAGCAGGAGGTCAGCATACATAAAGAAGCATTGTCGCCCGAAGAGTTGCAGTTCCTTATTGATAAAGATGAAAAGGAATCACGCAGTTTTTACAAGGCTATACGTGTATTTATGTTCGTCTGTTTTATTATACCTTTTATAGTAGCCTGGATGCGTGCCATGGATGGTGAGGAACATCCCTTTGAACTGGGGGACTATTTTATGGGTGTTACTTTCCTGCTCTGTTTTACCGGCCTTTGCGCCTGGCTGGCATACCGCCGCAGCCTGCAGAAGGTAAAAGCTGATATTAAGCACAGGAGCAAAACGGTGGAACGTACCCGGATAACCCGCAAGCAGTATATGCCGCAGAACCATACATACTATTTTTACCTGGACAGCCCTAACAAATTAAGTATAGAAGTATCGGAAAGCGACTATTATATGCTGAACGACGGCGATGAGCTGAATATCGAGTATTCAACAAATGCGAAATTGTATTTCGGGTATTTTTAACTTTGCGGCACAATTATGTTGAGAGTAGGAAAAATAGTAGCGACGCATGGTTTGCAGGGTTCGGTTGTATTGCAGCAGATAATAGACAATACCGGCTGGCTGAAAAAAGGTGATGTCTTGTTTATAGAACTCAGGCGCGAAAGCTTTATCCCGTACTTTGTAGAAACGGCAAAGCCTGCCAATGATACAGAATACATCATCACCCTGGATGAAGTGACAACCGCCGAAGAAGCCAAAAAACTGGTGGGCAAAACTGTGTATGCCAAAGAGGAAGTGCTGGAAAAGGCCAAGGTAGACAGCCCGCTGATGTACATAGGCTTCAACCTGGTGGATAAGACAAAGGGAGGCATCGGCACTATAGAAGACGTGCTGCTGATGGGCAAACAATGGATAGCCCGCCTGACCGTTGACGGTAAAGAAGTGTTGGTACCGCTGGTAGAGGACATGATACTGGACGTGAATTATAAAAATAAATTCATCAGGATGGACCTGCCCGAGGGCCTGCTGGAGATATACCTCGGTAGCGCATAACATATCAACTTATTACTTACTACTTATTACTAAGACATGCGTATTGACATAATAACGGTATTGCCCCAACTGCTGGAAAGCCCCTTCAGCCACTCTATATTAAAAAGGGCGCAGGCCAAAGGGCTGCTGGATGTGCATCTGCACAACCTGCGCGACTATACCCCCTACAAGCAGGCGCAGGTTGACGATTACCAGTTTGGCGGCGGTGCGGGTATGGTTATGATGCCGGAGCCGCTGGCCATATTAATAGAAAAACTACAGGCCGAAAGGAAATATGATGAGGTAATATATATGACTCCCGACGGCGAAACCCTGAGGCAGGGAGTGGCTAACTACCTGTCCCTCAAGGAGAACCTGATGGTGATATGCGGGCATTATAAGGGCATTGATGAGCGCATCAGGGAGCATTTTGTCACACGTGAGATATCTATTGGCGATTATGTGCTGAGTGGGGGAGAACTGGCTGCAGCCGTGCTGGTAGATACCATCGGCAGGCTGATACCGGGTGTGCTCAACGACGAGACCTCGGCCCTGTTCGACTCGCACCAGGACGGGCTGTTGGCGCCTCCCGTATATACCCGCCCCGCCGATTTCAGGGGCTGGAAGGTGCCTGAAGTGCTGCTGAGCGGCGACCCCCGCAAGGTGGATGAATGGCGTCACGAGCAGTCGCTGAAACGCACCGCCGAGCGCCGCCCCGACCTGCTGGAAGATTCCGGCGAATGATTCAGGATATTTTTTTGTAAAAACAAATAAACCCATTACCTTTGCAGACCCAAAATGTAAATTAAAATGGACAACGCAGTAGCATATGTTCACAGTCAGATGAGCCCCGCGAGGGAAATTCCTGACTTCAAGGCAGGTGATAATATTACAGTTGATTATAAGATTGTAGAAGGTAACAAATCACGTATCCAGTCATTCAAAGGCGATGTGATTAAGCGCCAGGGCAGGGGTTATACCCAAACCTTTACCGTTCGTAAGATTTCTGACGGCATTGGCGTTGAGCGTGTTTTCCCGTTGCACTCGCCCCATATCGACTCTATAAAAGTAAACAAGCGTGGCCGCGTACGCCGTGCCAAACTGTACTACCAGCGCGAGCGTTTCGGTAAGTCAGCACGTATCCAGGAGAAAAAATACATCGCTACTAAGGAAGCTTAATAAGCGGCAGTATATCATATTGAAACGCCCCGTTCTGCAAAGATCGGGGCGTTTTCGTTGAATATCTTATACAACATTTTAGTTTTTCACAACCCTGCCCACAACCACACCATCCACCCTCACCACATACACACCCGGCACAAGCATACTCACATCCACTGAGCCATTGAGTAATTGAGAAATTGCGCATTTCCTCCCCAGCACGTCTATCAGCTCAATCGTACTGCCTGCCTCAACACCCTCGATATGCAAAATGCCTGATACCGGGTTTGGATAAATCTTAATATTCTTGTTATTAACGATATCGCCTACACCCGTAAATGCGGTAGTGATGCAATTACTCAATGCCGTATCGGGTACTGCACATTCGTAGCTGCTTTTCAACACCACGCATATATCCTCGTTGGGGTTCAGTGCGTTCACTACCACACCCCATGTTGGGCCCGTAGCGCCGCTTACGTCAACGCCGTTGCGTTTCCATTGGTATTCAGGAGCGCTGCCCCCATGTGTGGGATTAGCTGTAAAAGTCACCGTCAGCCCGCCGTTCCAGGGGGGCATATTGTCGGCGGTCATGGTTACAGTGGGACTGAGTATAGGTTGTACCGTCATGGTGATGGTATTACTGGTGTCAATAAAAGGCGTAGCGCAGGTGCCCGTGCTGGTCATGGCGCAGCTCACTATATCACCGTTGTTCAGCGTAGTAGTACTGTATGCAGTACCTGTACTGCCTGTGCTGATACCATTCACCAACCAGTTGTAACTGGTACTCCCCCCATTGGTGGGTATAGCGGTAAATATCACCTGCTTGCCCTGGCAGATACTCACCCCCGGTGTGGGGAAGATATTTACTACAGGGTCTGTATTAATCGTCACCACTACACTATCTGTGTCAGATACACAACCACTCACAGTAGCATATACATAATACGCGCCGGCATCCGCCATCTGCACATTAGCCCTTACAGGGTTTTGTGTATTGGCGGTAAAAGCCGATGGGCCGTACCATGCGTAAGATGCTCCTGTAATATTCGAAGCTGTCAGTTGCAAATCCTGCCTTTGGCAGAGCGGGCTGTTGGTAGCTGCCGCCGTGGGCTTGGCAGGCTTGGGCAATACCACTACCGTAGTAGTGTCCCTGCTGCTACAGCCGTTCAGTGTAGCGGTACTGATATAATCCCCTGCATGAGTGGATGACGCGCTTGTAGTTACTGTAGGGTTTTGTGTACTGCTGCTGTAGCTGCCTGGGCCGGCCCAGGTATAGCTTACACCATTTGTACTACTGCCTGTTGTCAATGTCAGCGGCAGCGTTTCACATACGGGGCTGTTACTACCCGCTGTTGGCTTGGCTGGTGTCGGTTTCATCACCACGGTTGTCGTATCGCGCAGGCTGCAGCCAGTACTGTTCAGCGTGGCTTTCAGTATATATTTACCTGAGTCCGCTAATTGCGTATTGGCTATGAAGGTATCCTTTGCACTTGCGCTGAAACTATTCGGCCCGGTCCATGCCCAGGTAATGCCTGTGCTGGTACTGCTACCTGCCAGGTGCAGGGTGTCGCCGGTGCATACGGGGCTGTTGCTGCTGTTGCTTAGGTTAGCCGGTGCTGCTTTGATGCGGATATCCCATAGGTTATGCTCCGAAGTATCTACAGGCGCTGTGGCTATGATGCGCAGTTTGTACCCCCCGCCCGGCGCAGTGGTAGTGGGTATGGGGCAGTGTATCATACCCGCAGTATCGCTGTTAACCGTAGCCAGTGTTACCGGGCTGGCAAAGCTGCCGTTGGCGCTGCTCATCTGCACCGTAAAGCTGTTGCTGCTCCTGAACCGCTGCGACACATCATAAGGCAGGTGGATGGTATCTCCCGGGCAATACGTTGTATCCCAAAAGGGCTCGCGGATAAACACCGAGGTATCCGCCCTCAGTTGCAGCAGGTACACGTCTATGCCGCCGCTATGGCTGGTTTGGTGTGCACCAGGGGTAGAAAGCCCGCCATTGGTGTTTGCATTACCCACCATATATATCCTGCCCCTGTTGTTGGTGGCCAGGCAATTACGTGCGGGTGGATGATATGCCCCATTACCTTCATAAAAACTGGCGTATTTTCGGTTGCCCAGTTTATCCCACTGCACCAGCAACATAAGTAAACCCGATGTTTCATAAGCGCCTGGGGTAGTCAGGTTGCTGCCAAAGAAAAAGCCACCGGTAAAAAGGCTGTATATATCACCGTCTGCCCCGGCAGCTATACTCCATCCATAATTGATACTGCTGTTGCCCCCATAGTAGGTACCCCAGCGGCGCACACCGCCGGGTGTCAATGATGCTATAAATCCTATTTTGTAACCACTTCCTATTGGGGAAAAACCGGTTTGGTAGGCTCCGTTGGTAGCAATCGTAGAGGTGCTCCCAGTTTCCCCTATTACATAAACATTACCATCCGCATCGCAAACCCCATCAAATATTCTATCAAACTCCGTTCCTCCATAATAAGTACCCCAGAGCCGGTTATGGTTTTTGTTAAATTTATTGATATACCCATCTATACCCCCCCCGTGCGTTGCCTGGTGGCTCCCGGTTGTCACAATATTGGGATTAGCAAAAGCAAACCCTGCGAGGTAATAATTATCCTGCCGGTCAAACCAGATAGTAAGTACACGGTCATAAAAATAAGAACCGTAAATACGAGTACCGCTGCGGTTGAAGGAAGCGATATGATATTGGTTGTACGTTGTGAGAAACGCGTTGGAAGTAGTATAATTTTTATTGGTGTTAAAAATCCCGCCGGAATAGCCTGCCAACCATATATTGCCCGCATTATCACATTGTAGGGCACGCAATTGGTTGCTGCTGGTGTCCCCATAGTAAGTGCCCCATTGCCGGCTGCCGTTACTGTCCAGCATCAGCAGAAGTATATCACGATTACCACCTCCATACACTGTTTGATGTGCCCCGGCAGTGGCCATGCCACTTGCGCCGCTGGTTTCCCCGGCAAAATATACATCGCCCTGTACATTTACAGCTACGTCACAGTACATTTCAATTCCACTTCCACCATAATAAGTAGCCCATATCCGCTGCCCCCTATCATTAAATTTGACGATTGCCCAGTCATCATTACCTGCATAACTGCTTTGATGCGCACCCGTGGTGGCTATATTACTGCTGCTATTGGTAATAAAACCTAAATATACATTGCCGGCTGTATCAGTGCCTGCAGAACCTGTATTATCAAACCCAGCACCGCTTTGAGAAGGGAGTCCTTCATATCCCGCTCCACCGTAAAATGTTGACCAGCTGAGTACGGGGTCTATTATTAGGGTGCCTTCGTAAGCGCCTGTGCTAAAACTCAGTTCATTCCCGCTTAATATATAAGCGGATGCAACTTCCTTATCGCTCACCAGCTCATAGCTGTAGGGTGCCGCTTCGGTAATACTGCCATAGGGGGTTGTGGCTACAAGGGAGCCATCTACTAATTTCACCTCTGTAGCCCCCTCGTACCGTAGCCTTATATCGGCGGGGTTGCCGCCGGGGTGTACTATAAAGTCATACTTAATCCCACTCGGGTTTTGCCCCTCTATCTCCCCTAAAGGGGAAGACACCTTGTGCATGTCCCCCGCTGGCGGGGGTGGCGAGGTACGAGCCGGGGGTGGAGCACTCGCGTTGGACACATACAATACAAGGTCGATATTCGGATAAATATCTTTATAAATAATCCTCCCATATCCCTTCGCCTGCACACCTTGCTCACCTGTATGTGCGGTATAATAATGCTCATAATACCCCGTCGGCTCTTCAAATAGTACCTCAGCGTTTTTGTTCGCGCCGAGAAGTTTCACGTCCATCCTGTATATCTCCATTTCCGAATTTGTCCTGCGCGAATCGGCCCCTCTATCTCCCCTAAAGGGGAAGACACCAGGTGACACCTCCTCCCCTTTAGGGGAGGCTGGGTGGGGCATTCCCGCGTCGGACTCACGACTCACGACTTCCGACTCACGACTTTTCGTCCACTGATAATGCATCTCCCCATCCCCCACAAACATAGTCACACCATTAGCCTCCACTTTCGCATCTATATCCCGGCGCACAGCACCATGCTGGTCGGTAACCTGCCCTTTGTTTTGCATGAACTGTATGGGGGAATGAGTCGCAGGCGCGGGTTTCTGTTCATTTTTAGCGTACACCGTTAGTGACAAAAATATACACAACAGGAAATATGTGATGGTGTTTTTCATAAGTAGGAATTACAATATTAAAGATAATCAAAATAGCTAAAAATTGCATCCTGCCCATCCTTCCATCTTGTGCATCCTGATTCAGACAAAAAATTCAATTTTACATAATCAAATAATTGTTGTATATTTGGTGAAGTAAATTCGAATGAATTTACGTAAATCCCGCCCATGCGGGACCGTAGTAATACCGGCTATCCGTGATACTACAAATACAGTAATTATCGCATTTGAAAAACACCATGCCATACCTACACCATATCGTATAGAATCCTGCCTCCCGCTGCTGCGGGATTTTTTATGCAGTCCGAAAATTTTATTTCAAAAATCAGGGAACATTTTGGAACAAATCACAGAAACAATAACAACCAAATCACTATGCATATATCAGGATGTTATAACAGCACATTTTGTGCGGAATCAGGAACATTTTGTTCCCAAATCACCAGATTTGTTCCCAGAAGGAACAATTTCATCAATTATTTTAACCTATTACCCAATTAACTTATTAACCAATTTACACTAATTAGCATAATTTGTCCCGCTTCGGCGGGATTATCCCATTACCGCATTAACTATTGCCCCATTAACCTATTACCCATTTAACTTATTAACCTTTTAACCAATTACCACCATTTTAAGCTAATTTTGCGCCGCTTATGCTGATTTCTTTACAGAACATATCATTTTATTTTGGCTCGCGTCCCATACTGGAAGACGCCAGCTGGCAGATAGATACCGGGCAACGCATTGGCCTGGTGGGTAGCAACGGTGCGGGCAAGTCCACCCTCCTGCGCATCATGACAGGAGAGTACAAAGTGGACGGCGGTACCATCAATAAGCCCAAAGATGTCACCCTCGGTTTCTTCAACCAGGACCTGCTCAGTTTTTCTACCGACAACAGTATCCTCTCGGTAGGTATGCAGGCATTCGAGCGTGCGCATGAGATAGAAAAGGAAATGGAGCAGCTGGTAAAAGAGCTGGAGACGAAGCCTGAGGATGCCGACCTGCTGGATAAATACAGCCATCTCTTGCACGATTTTGAAGTGGCAGGTGGCTACGAAATGGAACATAAAGCGGCCGAAGTGCTGGAGGGCCTCGGCTTTACTACCGCCGACCTGCAACGCCCTTACAGCGAGTTCAGTGGTGGATGGAGGATGCGTGTGCTGTTGGCTAAAATGATGCTGCAGGCGCCCGACCTGCTGCTGCTCGATGAACCTACCAACCACCTCGACCTGCCGTCTATCGAATGGCTGGAACGCTACCTGCAGGGTTATCCCGGCAGCGTGGTCATTGTCTCGCACGACCGTTATTTCCTCGACCGTATGGTGAATCGTATAGTAGAAGTATGGCAGCAGGATTTGCACCTGTACACGGGCAACTACTCCTTCTACCAGAAGGAAAAAGCGGAGCGTATGGAAATGCAGCAACGTGCTTATGAAAACCAGCAGGACTATATCCGCCAGCAGGAGCGTTTTGTGGAGCGTTTCCGTGCCAAGGCTTCTAAGGCTGCGCAGGCGCAGAGCGCCCTGAAGAGGTTAGATAAACTCGACAGGATAGAATCGCCCGACACTACTATGCCTGTCATGAACATCAACTTTGATGTAAAGGTGCAGCCCGGTAAAATCATCTGTACACTGAAAGATATTTCCAAGAAGTTTGGCAACCAGGTGATATTCAACCATGCCAATGCCGAAATAAACCGTGGTGATAAAATAGCCCTTATAGGCGCCAATGGTAAGGGTAAGTCCACCTTGTTGCGCATCATTGCCGACAAGGAGACTTATGACGGAGAAAGAAAATGGGGCCACAATGTGGAGGAGAGTTTCTATGCCCAGCACCAGTTGGAAGCGCTGAATGTGGAGCACGAGATACTGGAAGAAATGAGCAGTGCAGGCACAGGCAAGCCCGAACTGGAATTGAGGCAGCTATTAGGCTGTTTCCTGTTCAGCGGAGATGATGTGTTCAAGAAAATCAGGGTATTGTCGGGCGGAGAAAAGGCTAGGGTAGCATTGGCTAAGACCATAGCCATGAAGGGCAACTTCCTGATGCTGGATGAACCGACCAACCACCTGGATATGCAGAGTGTGGAAATGCTGATAGACGCGCTTAACAAATACGATGGCACCTTCATACTCGTTTCGCACGACAGGTATTTCATCAGCAAAACGGCTAATAAGATATGGGTGATAGAAGACGGGTTGATTCGTGAATTTGCCGGCCCTTACGACGAATGGCTAATATACGAGCAGGAAAAAGAAAAGCGCAAAGCAGCTTTAAACAAATCCGCAGCCGCACCTACACCTGTGGTGGAAAAAAAAGTGGAAGCGCCTAAACAGCAACCCCAGCCACAGGTTTCAAATGAACTGAAACAAATGCAGAAAGAACACCAGAAGAAACAAAGGGAGTTTCAGAAACTGGAAGAACAAATCAACAAGCTGACAGAAGAAAAGGCTAAACTGGAACAGCAATTGGCTGACCCGGGGTTTTATGCTGATAAGGACAAGTTTATGCAAGTGGACGAGGCTTATCGTAATTTGAATACGCAATTAGACGGATTGTCAAAGGATTATGATAAGCTGTTTGAACTGATACTGGAAATGGAAGAGAAGCTGAATTAATAACTTTTAATTAAATAGCTTCTGTTTTAGGTTGACATTGGGGAAGTGATTTTTTTAACTTTAAGAAAAATCGCAACATGAGGAAATTGTTACTTTTGCCGATAGCTGTACTTTTCTTTGTTACGGCCTCTGCCCAGAATAAGACATACCGTTTCCATTTCAACAACCGGTTGAGCGAAAATATATACCAGGGTAGCGCCTTGATGCCCTGGTGCCAGGGTACTTACTCTTTCCAGACAGTGGCAGGGGTGTACAAGAGGGTCTATAATTTTGACAAGGGCTGCGGCCTGGTCTTCAGCGACTCTGCAACCAACCTGCTTTCATCAGGCAGTTATACTATCGAGTTGTATTTCAAGCTGGATTCTATTAAAGGGTATAAGAAACTCATAGACTTCGACAGCCTGGGTGCAGATGCAGGATGCTACAATCAGAATGGTAAACTGGTAATGTATAATAAACTGACCAATACCGATTCGGTTCTGGGGGCGGGGCAATACGAATATGCCGCCATCACCCGCGATGGTTCTACAAAGAATATGTATATCTACCACAATGACACGGTGCTGGGTATGCTTAATGACAATACCGACCAGTATGTATATGGTACTGATAAGCTGCTGATATTTTTCAGGGATGATAACAATACCGGCAATAATGAGCAGAGTAGCGGCAGTGTAGCCATGATACACATCTCCAATTACGTGATGGACAGCACGACAATAAAGAACAACTACAACGGGCTGGGCACTACACTTGGTATAGAACAAGCAACAAGCACTAAACAAACAGTGAAAATATGGCCCAATCCAGCTACGGACAAAGTAGAAATATCCTGTCCTGTTGATGGCCATTATACATTGTACGACATCACAGGCAGAATATATGCAGCTGGTGCACTGAAATTGGGAACGAACAAACTCGCTGTACAGCAATACCCGGCAGGTATATACATGCTGGAGGTCTCCGGAGAAGTAGGCGGAAGTACGGTTTATAAGTTGGTGAAACAATAAGGGGTTTCTTGCTGTTGTACTGCCGTTGTTGTATTTTTATCATGCAATAACCAAGTAATTCATTATGCCATCTTTCGATATAGTAAGCAAGGTTGACCTGCAGACATTGGACAACGCTATTAACATAGCACAGAAGGAAATAGCCACCCGTTACGACTTTAAAGGTTCCCATATAGAAATGGAGCTGAACAAAAAGGATATGGTCATCAACCTGGAGGTGGAAAATGAAATGCAACTGGCTCAGTTAGAGGATATCATTATTACCAAAGCCATGCGCCAGGGGCTGGAGGCTAATAGCTTCGATAGGTCAAAAACCCATTCAGCTTCGGGTAAGTACATCCGCAAGGCGGTGCCGGTAAAAAATGGTATAGACCGTGAAATGGCTAAAAAGATCGTGAAGCTGATAAAAGACAGCGGCTCAAAAGTACAGCCCGCTATACAGGATGATACGATAAGGGTAACAGCCAAAAAAATTGACGAACTGCAGGCAGTCATCCAGCTATGCCGCAGCGCCAACCTGGATATACCTTTGCAGTATGTCAATATGAAAAGTTAGAACCGGGCGTTGTTCTCTTTCAGAGCAGGTTGTACTTTGTCTTTTTCTGATACTATTGCGTTAGCCAGGTCTATTTTCCAGTCTATCTGCAATTCAGGGTCGGCATAATAAAGCCCGCCTTCGTCTTCTTTACTGTAGAAATCATCGCATTTGTAAAACACTTCGGCTGTTTCGGTTAGTACAGAATAGCCATGTGCAAAGCCGCGGGGCACCAGGAATTGCCTTTTGTTTTCAGCCGACAGCTCTACACCATACCAGCGGCCATAAGTAGCGCTGCCTTTGCGCAGGTCTACTACCACATCCCATATAGCGCCTTCCAGGGCACGTATCAGTTTGGTTTGTGCATGTGGTGCGTTCTGGTAATGCAGGCCACGCAGAACGTTTATGGTTGACCTTGCCTGGTTGTCCTGCACAAAGTCAATGTCCAGCCCGGTAGCTGTTTTGAACGTATGGGCATTGAAGCTTTCAAAAAAGTAACCGCGGTCATCATTGAAGATGCGGGGTTCCAGTATCAGCAGTCCTTCCAGTGGTGTTTGTATTACGTTCATTACTTGCGCAGTTGTTCTACTACTTCTATAAAGTTCTTTGAGATAAATTCCAGTTCTTCAGTTGTCAGTTCAGTATGTATAGGTAATGATATAACACATTCCTGCAGTAAATCGGTAACCGGCAGTTGGAAGTTTGCCCCGCCAAATTCCTTCAGCATGTTCTGCTTGTGGCTGGGTACTGGGTAGTATATCATAGATGGTATGCCCCGCTCACTTAATGCTGCTACCACATCATCCCTGTTCACATCTTTCAGCTTGATGGTATATTGGTGAAATACATGGTGGCTGTATGGCGCACGGTATGGAGTGGTAATATTTGGATGGCCGGCAAAAGCTTGGTCATAGTAATCAGCCGCTGCCCTACGTGCATCGCAATATTCGTCCAGGTGGGGAAGTTTTACCCTGAGTATGGCCGCCTGTATTGTGTCCAGCCTACTGTTGCAGCCCACCATTTCGTGGTAGTAGCGTACTTTTTGGCCGTGGTTGGCTATCATTTGCAGTTTTTCTGCCAGGGCATCATCGTTGCTGAATATGGCACCACCATCTCCATAGCAACCCAGGTTTTTAGACGGGAAGAAGGACGTAGTACCTATTGAACCCATGGTGCCTGTTTTTGCCGTGCTGCCATCGGCAAATGTATAGTGTCCGCCTATGGCCTGTGCTGTATCCTCTACCAGGGGAATATTGAATTCCTTAGAGATGGACAGAAGAGCTTCCATATCAGCAGTTTGTCCATACAGGTGTACGGGTACTATTGCTTTGGTTTTGGGGGTTATTGCTTGCCTTACATCATCAATATTTACCGTAAAAGTATCGGGGTCAACATCTACAAAAACTGGCTGAAGCCTCAATAGCGCCATAACCTCTACAGTGGCTATATAAGTAAAGGACGGTGTGATAACCTCGTCTCCGGGTTTCAAGCCAAGGGCCATCAACGCTATCTGCAAGGCGTCTGTGCCATTGGCACATGGAATTACATGTTTTACCCCCAGGTATGCCGCCAGTTCCTTAGCGAAAAGTTTCACATCCTCACCGGCTATAAATGCCGTGTTGTCAATTACTCTTTGTATAGCTGTATCTACTTCCGGCTTTATTTTTTGGTATTGACGCTTCAGGTCAACCATTTGCAGTTTTTGCATAGTGCTTTTTTAAACGGCTGCAAACCTACGTTTTAGGCTTCATTCGTCAAAATATTACTATATAGATTATGTAGGTTTTATGACGGAGCTAACAATAGTATGAAATCTATTTGCCTTATCTTCACGGCAGAAACGCTTACCTGTTGTATGTATATGCAGAGAATACTTGTATTGTTACTTCTGTCCATTTCATTGCAAGCCAACGCCCAGAACGACCTGTTTGGCCTGGAAAAACAACCTGCCCGCAAGGGCTTTATTTTAGGTTTTAACACAGGGGTGGATTTCCCCGGCGCTGACATGGCTGAGCGATATGGCACCAGTTGGCGGGTGGGTGGCCAGGTGTTGTACAAAACCAAGTCTAACTGGGTGTTCGGGCCCAAGTTTGACTATATGTTTGGTAACAACCTGAGGGAAGACTCCTTGTTGGCAAACGTGGTAGATAAATACGGTACGTTCATCAGCAATACAGGGCAACGTATCAGCGCCAACTTTTATCAGCGTGGATATATGGTTGGCCTGCAGGGAGGAAGGATATTTAACATAGGCAAAAAGAATAGCGATAACGGTATATTAGCTATGACTACGGTAGGGTTTATGGAACACAAAGTCTTTATCCGTGACAGGGAAAATGCTATACCATCAATTCTCGGCGAATATAAGAAAGGGTACGACAGGCTGACTAATGGCTGGATGCTGGAACAATATGTTGGTTATACCTATTTTGCCAACAACAATCTGCTCAATTTTCATATAGGGTTGAATGTCACAGCAGGTTTCACGCAGGGGCGCAGAGATTGGCTATATGATGTTCGCAGGCCGGGCAATGAATCCAGGTTCGACCTTTTGTACGGTATCAGGGCGGGGTGGTATATTCCCATCTTCAAACGCAAGTCTGAGGAGTTCTTTTTTGAATAATTTATGTCGGTAGTTTTATACTGGCTTGCCATACGATTGTACGCTCTTACCGTAAGGGTGGCAGCCTTGTTCAACAACAAGGCAAGGCTCTTTATACGCGGACGTAAAGGGTTATTGGCGCATATTAAATACACCCTGGTAGATGAGAAGCGGCCACGTATATGGATGCACTGTGCCTCGTTGGGCGAATTTGAACAGGGCAGGCCGGTACTGGAAAAGCTAAGAGAAAAGTATCCTTCACATGCATTCGTCCTCACATTTTTTTCCCCGTCAGGCTACGAAATCAGGAAAGCTTACGAAGGTGTTGATTATGTCTTTTACCTGCCACTGGACAGTGCGTACTCAGCCAGGCAATTTGTACGGTCTGTGAGGCCGAAGCTGGCGTTGTTTGTCAAGTATGACTTGTGGTATTTTCTGCTGATGAGGTTGGCAAAGAAAAATGTACCCATACTACTACAGTCCGCTATATTCAGGAAAGACCAGCCTTTTTTTCAATGGTATGGTTGGCTGCACCGGCGCATGCTACATGCATTTACCCACATCTTTGTACAGGATAGTACGTCTGAGCAAATGCTGAACAGAATTGGTATGGAACATGTAAGCGTGGGCGGCGATACCAGGTTCGACAGGGTAGTGGGTGCGGCATTGAATACACAGCCCGTAGATAATATACAGGGTTTCTGCGATGGGCATAAAATCATTGTGGCTGGTAGTACATGGCCTGACGACGAGCAGATATTGAAACAGGTAATGGACAAGCTGCCAATAGGTTGGAAGATGATAGTTGTACCACATGAAACGGACCTTAGCCACATGAAACAGCTGATGGAGCTACACGAGGGCGATGCTGTGCTATGGTCGAGGATGGAGCAGGATTATTACGACCAGCGTGTATTATTGGTAGATACAATCGGATTGTTGCTCAGGTTGTATCAATATGCAGACGTTACTTATGTAGGTGGGGGATTCAACAAAAGCGGCATACATAATATACTGGAAGCGGCTGTATATGGTAAACCTGTATTTCATGGCCCGGTGTATCATAAGTTTAAAGAAGCCAAAGACCTACAGGATGCCGGTGCAGCATATATCGTACCCGATGCGGAAAGTATGCTCAACCAAATATTACAATGGGAAGAAGACCGCATCAGCTATAATGCGGCTTGTGTCTCAGCACGGAAGTATGTAACAGCGAATACAGGCGCCACCGACAAGATTATCGCCTATATAGAGGGGAAAGAACTGCTCAAAAGAGTATAAAAAGACTGTACCGTAGGGTTTTCTTTGTCCCAGTTATATTTATTATTCAACTCGTTGTCTGCAAAACGCATGGCCTCCTTCAGGTTGTTGCACTTGTTCAGTTCTTTTATGGCCGTATCATAAGCGGTTTTATCATCCCCAAAGAGTTCGCTTATGTACAGGTACTTGTCATTTATGCCTATGCTTGTACGTATATCTACAACAGGTACATCGGCTATATTGGGTAATACTATTGCAGGTTCGGGGACTGCCTGCGGTACATTTTCAGTTTGCTCAACGGCGGGTGCAGGTGCTTCAGGAGTCTCCTGTTTTGCCTGTTCAGCCAGCAGTTTGTTTTTGCGCAGTTCCAGCAGGTCAGCATACAGCACACGGGTATAGTCCAGCATCAGGTCAATGTCAATGACCGTTTTGTTCTTGTCACTTCCCGCCATGTCCGCCAGTTTCTGTATCAATAGGTTGATGCGCTGCATATTGTGCTTTTATACAAATATAACCAAGCATACTTTAAATAGAAACGGCGCCATTGGCGCCGTTTCATAAGATGTTGTTATTATTGTTCATTACGTTCAGTCTTTTTCTTCGCACTGTTGTCGCGCAGTTTTTTTATACCCAACCCTGCACCCGCCAATGCCAGGAAGCTTAAGCCACCATCAAGGGGTATTTCGCTGCTGTCATCATCATCGTTGCTATCATCATCATCCCCGCTACTATAGTTGTCGTCATCATTGTTGTAGTTGCTGTTATCGTCATCGTTGTTATAGTTACTGTTATCATCGTCGTTGTTATAGTTGCTGTTGTCGTCGTCGCCGTAACCGTAACTTATGTGTTTGTATACATACAAAGATTGCAGCCTGCTGAATATATCCTGAACCCGGCCGGTATATATAGCCTTGCTTTCGAGATTACTTATGAAAAGCAGAATAGTGATAATTATAAACGTCCTCATATATGCATGGTTTTTGCTGTCTTCCTTATATCCTCTCTGACAAATATAAATATTTATGTGTGCTTAATGTAATATGTAGGTGTTGCAAGATATCCACACTACATGGATTATTGTGCATTATTGCTTCTCTGCTGCGCAATAAGCGATAGCATGTATAACAGCAGATGGGGCAAAGGACTGGTAAAGAAATACCTGACAGTGGTTACCCAATCAAGAAAGTCTTCAGTAAGTATATTGGTTTGAGATTTCAGCAGGCCTATTAACACAATGAATGCCAGCGCAATACCATACGAGTATAGCCACAACTGTTTCAGCCATTGCATAGTATGCTGCTTCCATGCCCACCAGCCGATAGGTATCACCGCCAGCAATACTACGAAATGCCCAGCCTGCCTGACCATTGGCGACAACCTGCGTACTGCATATCCTTCGGTAAACATCTGGTAGTCTACAAAGCAGACAATTGTAATGAGCACAAGCGCCAGCCAGAACTTATTTTGCTGCTTCATGTTGTTTTGGTTTTTTCATATACAATACCCAACCCAGGAACACAACTGCATAAATAATAATCTTAAACACATAGTGATGTGCAAAGTCTGTCATCGAATGGTTGATGTCGTACATAGCAGCCAGCAGTGCTGTGCGGATAATGTTAAGTATGTAGATAACCAGCACGCCTATTGTACCAAACAAAATCATACGCTTAGGGTTGGAGGGCAGGCAGAATATAAAGCCCAGGTACAGTACTATTAATTCCAATCCGTTGCACTGGCGGGCTATGCTCACAGCCCTGGATCCGTTGAGAATAATCACGTTGTCATCTTCGCCGATGTTTGTATAAAACAGTGATAAGAGCTTCATGGCACCTACCTGTACTATGCGTGTCAGCTGGTCGTCGGGTATGCCGGAGGGCCTTAGTACAAAGTTATAAAGCAACTCCCAGGCAATGATGAGAATTGCTGCCCTTAATAGAAACGGCCTGATGTTTTCGGGTATAGCATTTTTTATTTTACTGATGAAGCTCATAATGTAAATCTAATAATGTTATTTGTATTCCGTCAACACCCATTCGTTATGTGTAAAGTGTTTCCATTTCACAGCTGCTATGTCTGTATTGGGGTCAATTAATAATCGCTTCGGCCTGCCATTAACTGAGCATAAGCTTTGTACGTATATTGCTACATCGTAACCCTGCTGTTTGTATTGCTTCTTCAACAGTTGGGCAAATTGCCAGATAAAATCAGGTTTGGTCGCAACATTTTTTGCCTGGTAACGCAGCATGTGGTCTTCGGGATTAATAGTCCAGGTACTGTCCGAGTTTTTATCTTTTACCGTAAATACTGCATCACCTTTCTTACTGCGCAGCATCATCCTCCATGCCATGCGGTGGCCTTCTTCTGTCCACACCACATCGCCCTTATATAGATAGTGCCTGAAGGGTGTGAGTACCTGCCATACGATGTACATGCTCAGGATAAGGGTAATGTATTGTTGTTGTTTGGGCAATAACGTAGGGTAGGAGAAGGGCTTGCTTTCTACACCCACTGTATTGTCAAATGTCTTGCCCGGAAAAAAGAAGACATTCAGGCTCATAGCCAGGTAGGGGAATACACCTATGCCGAAAGTTAATTTGTTGAACTGGTGGAAGACGAGCATCGCAATCACCGCCAATACCCTTGTACGTTTCCACAGCAGTGCAGGAACAATCAGGAAGTCGAATATGATACCGCTATAGGAAACAAAGTAGGCAAACCACTCCTGCTTAAACAGGTAACCGAAATACTGGTGGTTCTGCTTGTTTGTGAACCATATCTTGGCAGGCATAGCATTCAGCCAGTCGGGGTATAGCTTGGCTATGGCAGCGTAGGTATATACTATGGCTATCTGGATGATGAAAATCTGTAAACACCAGCGGTAGCACTCGTTAGTTGGTTTTACCAGGCCCAGCTTTACATCCAGCGAAGCGCGCCTGTGTGCCGGCACGATGAACATCATCCAGCAGATGAGCACCATCAGGTAAAAGTGGTTGTTGTAATGTGCTTTCTGCGAGAAGTACACTCCGGTCCATAATACAGCCAGTAGGAAAGATGAATACCTGTAGAACAAACCCAAAGCCACCATTACAGAAACCAGGCAACCCGCACCAAAGTACCAGTACATCTTTTCCCCGTTCAGCTGTTGCAGGAACTCGAAACCTATAAATGTGAACCTGAACGGAGCGCGGATATATACCTCATCTACCCATCCGCGGGCTATAGACCTGCCAAACTCCATAAGCATAATAGCCCCAAACAGTATGCGGAATACTATTAAAGGGCTGTTGTTTACCGGGGCGAACCAGTAATCGCGCAAACGAGTAGTATGGCTGTTGGCTGTCATGAGGTGCAGGGCTAAGATATTGCATCAATGCAGATATTGCAAAGATGGGGTATTAATTATACGAGTTCTTTCAGCTTGGTTATTACATAATCCACTTCTTCGCGGGTGTTGTCGTGGCTGAATGAGAAGCGTATAGGCACCAGGTTTTCACCTTCGGGGCCGTACAGGGTTTTGATAACATGGCTTACCGAACTGGCCCCGCTGCTACAGGCGCTGCCCCCGCTTACACAGATACCCGCCATATCAAGGTTGAACAACAACATGTCCGACTTATCGGTTTTTGGGAACGCTACATTTAGCACTGTGTACAGGCATTCCCCATCGCAATCGCCGTTGAAACGTATATTGGTGAAGTTGGCTTTCAACTGCTCCTTCATATAAGCCTTCAATCCACTGATATAAGCGCTGTCCTGCTCGTAGCGGGCTACGGCTTTTTCCAGCGCCTTGGCATAACCTATGATGCCATACAGGTTTTCGGTGCCCGCACGCATATTCCGCTCCTGCGAGCCGCCGTATATCATAGGCTTTATCTTCACCTCATCGCTTACGTAGAGTACCCCCACGCCCTTGGGCCCGTGAAATTTGTGCCCGGCAGAGCTGGCAAAATGCACCTTCAGCTCTTTGAGGTTAAGCGGGTAGTGGCCAATGGTTTGCACCATATCACAATGAAAGATGGCACCGTATTTTTCGCAGAGTGCGCTTACGGCTTTTATGTTCAGCAGGTTGCCTATTTCATTGTTGGCGTGCATCAGCGTCACCAGGGTCTTTTCATTGCTGTCGGCCAGCAGTTGTTCCAGATGGGCGAGGTCGGTATGGCCGTCCGGCAGTATGTTGACCATGCTCAGGGTGGCATAACCGGCCTTAGCCATATTCTCGGCGGTATATAGTGTAGCGTGGTGCTCTATGGGCGATGTAATGATGTGTTTACAGCCCAGGTCGCGGATGGCGCAGTTGATAGCCATGTTGCTGCTTTCCGTTCCGCCGGAGGTGAAGAATATCTCACCCGGAGTGCAGCCCAGCAGTTTGGCCACTGTTTTTCGCGCTGTTTCGATGCCCAGCTTCGTCTCCCTGCCATAAGAATATACAGAGGAAGGGTTGCCAAACTTGGCAGTCAGGAAGGGCATCATAGCTTCCAGCACCTCGGGGTCGAGGGCGGTAGTAGCAGCATTATCGAAGTATATAGTGGCCATTTAAATATTTTGGCTGCAAATTTACCCAAATAAGTTAAAAGGTTAAAAGTTTAATAGGTTAAATAGTTAATGCGGTAATAGGATAATATGTTAATAAGGTAATTGGGTAATGGGGTAATGGGTTGTGAGGGTATATGTTAACTTGGTTATTAATGGCCCACACGATAGCCTAAAGGGGAGACATGTCGAGCAGCAAGTGATATTGATTTATCTGAAGTATATTTAGGTTACGATTATGGCTACAGCAGGATATTCAGGCACACCACTAGCAAAAAAATTGGGTATTAAGGAAGGTCTTACCATCCGGGTAATCAACGCGCCGGAATATTACTTTCAACTTTTTACTGATTTTCCTGCTGATGTAGAGATGACCACAAAAAAGTCTGCTAAGAAGAACTTTATCCACTTTTTTACAGACAGCGCAGCCGAGCTGATGAAGCTACTACCGGGCCTGAAAAAAGAGATAGAGCAGAATGGTATGATATGGGTGTCGTGGCCTAAGAAGGCATCGAAGGTACCGACGGATGTTACAGAAGATATAGTTCGTGGCTTTGCATTAGAGATAGGGCTGGTGGATGTAAAAGTGTGCGCGATAGATGATATATGGTCGGGGCTGAAATTAGTGATACCTGTGAAGGATAGGGTAGTGAAGGAATAGTGTCTTTAACTATGATTTTGCGCAGCATGTTATGTTGTACCCAACTTTCTATCTGCAATCATAAATTATCAATATCTATTTGTTATGATATATAATAAAATCTACCTACTTTAGATTTTATTAATATAAAATCCATTATTATGTACGCTAAAAAGTATTTGGTAGTTATATGCGCAATTGCAGCTGTCAGCTACTTTTCTGCTTGTCAAAATAAAAATGAAACAACCCACGAGCACGATGGGCATGAACACCCGCATACACACGACCATGCCAAAGAAACTTTCTCCATAGAAGGGCTGGTTGACGAAGTGAAAACCGTTCCTGATTCCATCATTCAGTACCTGCATAAGCAACACCATTCGCATAAGGTGCTGGAGAGAAGGACCGTGCCGGTGGGCTATCAAACCAGGGAGATGAAATACTGGAAGGACTATGCCGCCAAGCTGGATGATTTGCCTGTTATCAATCCCGGCCCGGGTGAGTATGTACATGTGATGGAAGGGCAGAATAACGGCTACCGAAACCTGGTGATCGGTATTACGGAAACCTTTCCCGGAGGGGCGCCGCCTATGCATACGCACCAGGGCGAAGAGTCGCATGTATTGCTGGAGGGTAAAATACTGTACGCGCTGGGCGATACGATGTTTACAATTGAAGCGCCGTATATCATCAACATTCCGCCGATGGTGCCCCATGCGTTTAAAAACATAGGCGATAAAACGGCTAACCTGGTAGTTATCTTTCCAACCAATGTATGGGAGTACGATGTGCTTGATTTTTTCCCGTTTACCGACTCGAATATGGCGAAGTATAACCTGAAGGAATAACATTGACTATTTTTGTCCGGATGAAGAAGCTGGAGAGTCTATTGTTAGCTATGGCTTGCACGCTTACCGCCTGCGGCCAACATCCGCCTAAAGAAGAGGGAGATTTTTTTGCAAACGACCTTGTGGAGATAGTGCTGGTGGACAGTACTATCAGGCTGGATATACGTTATGCCACCACCAATAACTTTGCGGGTATGAAGGTGTATGAAGAGGCAAGCGCTTTTTTGCAACGCCCCGCTGCCGTGGCGTTGGCTGAGGTGAATAAGGAGCTGCGCCAACTGGGTTACGGGCTGATGGTATTTGACGGTTACCGCCCGTGGAGCGTGACCAAATTTTTCTGGGATATAACCCCGAAAGACCAGAAGGCTTACGTGGCAGACCCTAAAAAGGGTTCGGTACATAATCGCGGCTGCGCAGTAGACCTGACCCTGTACAACTTAGAGACCGGCGAACAGGTGGACATGCCCAGTGGTTATGACGAGATGAACGAAAAAGCACATCCTGACTATAAGGGTGGCACAGAAACACAGCGTGCCAACCGCGACCTGCTCATCGGCAAGATGCAAGAGCACGGGTTTACGGTATATCCCGTAGAATGGTGGCATTTTGATTATAAGGACACGAAGCATTACCGGATAACAGATGTTCCGTTTGGAGAGTTAAAGTAATGTCCTCCCCCGAGCAGGGAATGTTGCTTCAAACACATCAATATCATTCCAGTATATTCCTGGCCATCCTTACTCCCAGCCAGGATATGAACACAGCGGTTTTAAATACCGCCCTTACGATAAGCCTAATCGTTGAGTACATCTATGGCGTCCCAGTCTATTATTTCTTCTTTAACTTCTTTCTTGGGGGTGCGTTGTGCTTTGGCGCCTATATGGTCTTCTTCCAGCAGGTAGTGGTTGAAGTGTTTGCCTTCGTACAGGTCTTTTACCGAGCCGAAGCCGATGGCGTCGCGCATCACGTCGTGCTGAAGGGTTTCGGCGGCGCGGCGCACGCTGTTTTTGCCAAAGTCGTCTTTGATATTGTACATGGCTTTGCGCAGCAGATCTTTGCGTATGCGGTTGTCAAACAGGCTGTACTGCATCAGCTGGTTGGTAACGAAGTTGGAAATAGATACCACTATATGTTGCGTTTTGTTATTGAACAGGCCGGGCTGGTTTTGATATTTCCGTTCAAATTCTTCCATACGCTGCTGTATGTATTTGCGCATTTCCATAGCGTCCTGCGTGGGGTTGGCCATTTTTATTTTGGTGTCCCAGCGGGTGCCGTCCAGGTATTTGATGCTGAAATCCACCTCGCGGCAAAACACTTCCTGTTTCACCATGCGCTGCTCCAGCCGGGTACACAGTGATATGAGCATACTCTCCAGCGATTGTTTGTTTTCGCGTTGCTGGCGGCTGAGGGTGCGGCCCGCGCTCATGCCCCGGTAGTTGTTCTTATACATATCCACCTCCATAAAGTGCAATCGCTTGTACCAGTAATTGCCCACTATGCCCCCAAAAGCTTTGCGTAGCAGGGGTTCTGATGCCTGCCGCATTTCCAGCGGGCTGCGTATGCCTATGGTCAGCAGGCGGCGTTCATTGGCACGGGCTATGCCGGGCAGGTCGGTTAGTTTGAGTTTAGACAAATGTCCATCAATGTTTTCGGGTGTTATCTCTATCAGCCCGTCGGGTTTTTGCAGCTCGGTAGCCAGCTTGGCCAGGAAGGCGTTGGGCGCTATGCCTATGCTGCATTTTACATATTCGCCACAGTCGCGGCGGATATCTGCCTTTATTTGCCGGGCCACTTCCATAAAGTCATCGTACACCAGTCGGTAAGAGGAAAAGTTCATCACCGCCTCGTCGATGCTTTTGGGCAGTACATCGTCGCAATAGCGGGTCAATACCTTGATGATGCGCACATGGAAATCGCGGTAGCGGTGGGGGCGGCAGAGCACGGGCACTATCTGCGGGCATAGCTCACGGCATTCGCCCAGGCGCATACCCGTTTTTACCCCGAATTTTTTAGCCTCTACCGATGGGGCTATCACACAGGCGTTGGCGCTGGGGTGGGTGATAACGCCGATGGGGCGGTTGCGCAGTTCAGGATTTTCCTGCTGCTCGCAGCTGGCGAAAAAGCTGTTCATATCTATATACATCATCAGGGCGCCGGGCCTTATTGTCAATGAGTTTTGAGAAAACCGTTCTTTGGCTTTGAGTTCCTGTTCCATTTGTTTGCGGGGTTTTGTTTGTACCTGCAAGGTAAAAATAAATTTGTGCAAATGTTTAAATTTGTACAAAATATTTATGTACATTTGAGTAAAAGAGAGGGAGCTATGATTAACCAGAAAGCCAACCATTTATTTGAAAAAGGCAGGGGAGCGCAGTACAATCCTAAGAACAGGTTTTTGGTGAACGAGTATGTACAGGAGCACCCGGAGGCCATAGACGACTGGGAAACTGAAGTACGCCAAACGGAATATATATACGATGACAGCCGTACACTGGTGAACAAAGTAACCAGCCCCGATGTGGGCATGATGTTTTCTGTGAACCCCTACCAGGGCTGCGAGCATGGGTGTATTTATTGCTACGCCCGCAACTCTCACGAGTACTGGGGCTACAGCGCCGGGGTAGATTTTGAAAGCCGCATAGTGGTGAAGAAAAACGCACCCGCCCTGCTGAAGAAGTTTTTTGAGAATAAAAATTGGGTGCCGGCACCTATATCACTGTCGGGCAATACGGACTGTTACCAGCCTATTGAGCGTAAAATGCGCATCACCCGCAAGTTGCTGGAGATATGCCTGGAATACCGTAACCCCGTAGGTGTACTGACTAAGAACGCCCTGGTGCTGCGCGACCTGGATATACTGCAGGAATTGAACAAATACAACCTGGTAAGCGTGTTCAGTTCCATCACATCTCTGGACGAAGGGCTGCGCCGGGTGCTGGAACCCCGTACTGCTTCGTACAAATCGAGGTTGAAAGTAGTGGAAACCTTATCGAAGGCGGGCATACCCACGGGCATTATGAACGCACCGCTGATACCGGGGCTGAATGATACGCATATACATGATGTATTGAAAGCGGCGTCGGAAGCAGGGGCCAAAAGGGCAGGGTACACTGTAGTAAGGCTGAACGGAGCCATTGGCGGTATCTTTCACGACTGGCTGCAAAAAGCCTTCCCCGACAGGGCAGAGAAAGTATGGAACCTGATACGCAGTTGCCACGAAGGGAATGTAAACGACAGCCGCTGGGGCAACCGTATAGTGGGCGATGGCAAATTTGCCGAGCTGATAAAAACACAGTTTACGCTGTATTGTAAGAAATTTGGCCTGAACGAAGAACACTGGGTGCCGAACACCAATGCCTTCCGCCGTATCAGGAACGGGCAGTTGCCGTTGTTTTAAGCATACAAAACAACAACGCCGGGCAAATGCCCGGCGCTTATTCTGAGTAATAATCAGTTTGTTATTGCAGCTTAAAATCTTCAATGAACTTGGTAGTGAAGTTGCCGCTGCGGAAACGTTCGTCCCTCATCAACTGCTGGTGGAACGGGATAGTGGTTTTCACACCTTCTATCACATATTCACTCAACGCACGCTCCATTGTATCCAGCGCTTCTTCGCGTGTTTGCGCCACGGCTATCAGTTTGCCAATCATCGAGTCGTAGTACGGTGGTATAGTGTAGCCTGCATATATATGCGAGTCAACACGTACGCCATGCCCGCCGGGGGTGTGCAGCACGGTTATTTTGCCCGGGCTGGGGCGGAAGTCGTTATAGGGGTCTTCCGCGTTGATACGGCACTCAATAGCATGCATAGTAGGCTCGTAGTTTTTACCACTTATTTTGATGCCCGCCGCTATTTTTATTTGCTCCTTTATCAGGTCGTAGTTGATTACTTCTTCTGTTACGCAGTGTTCTACCTGTATACGGGTGTTCATCTCCATAAAGTAGAAGTTGCGGTGCTTATCTACCAGGAACTCGATAGTACCCACGCTCTCGTAATTGATAGCTTGGGCGGCCTTTATAGCAGCCTCACCCATAGCCTGGCGCAGTTCCGGTGTCATGAAAGGAGAGGGTGATTCCTCTACCAGCTTCTGGTGCCGGCGCTGGATAGAACAGTCGCGCTCGCTGAGGTGGCATACGTTACCAAACTGGTCGCCGGCTACCTGTATTTCTATATGGCGTGGTTCTTCCACAAACTTTTCCATATAAATGCCATCGTTGCCAAAAGCGGCACCCGCTTCTGTTTTGGCACTTTCGTAAGCTTTCTCTATTTCATCAGCCTTCCATACCAGGCGCATACCCTTGCCACCACCACCTGCCGTGGCCTTCAGCAGCACGGGGTAGCCCATTTCTGCCGCCAGCAGTTTCGCTTCCTCTACGCTTTGCAGCAGGCCTTCGGAACCCGGTATAACAGGAACACCGGCCTTTATCATCGTATCTTTGGCGGTTATTTTATCGCCCATCAGGCGCATCATTTCTGATGTTGGCCCTATGAACTTGATATTGTACCGGGCGCAAATGTCAGCAAATTCAGCATTCTCTGCCAGGAATCCATAACCGGGATGTATAGCATCGGCATTGGTTATTTCAGCCGCGGCCATTATACGCGGGATATTCAGGTAGGAGTCGGAGCTTTGGGGCTTACCTATACATACTGCCTCGTCGGCAAAGCGTACGTGCAGGCTCTCGGCATCAGCTGTAGAATATACAGCCACCGTCTGGATGCCCATTTCGCGGCAAGTGCGTATAACACGCAAGGCTATCTCGCCCCGGTTTGCAATCAGTATTTTTTTAAACACTTTTAAAAATTTAAAAGTAAAAAATCAAAAGTTAAAACAACTCAAGGCATATCCAATGCCAGAGCCATTGGGCCATTATTAGGCAATCTCTACCAGGAATAAAGGCTGGTCGTACTCAACGGGCGATGCATCGTCTGCCAGTACTTTTACTATTTTTCCTGATACTTCTGATTCTATCTCGTTAAACAACTTCATAGCCTCGATAATACATATATGCTCCCCTTCAGAAATACTGTCGCCAACATTTATAAAAGGAGGTTCGCCCGGCTTGGGACTGCGGTAGAAAGTGCCGATCATGGGCGACTTAATAGTCACCAGCTTGTCTGAAGCAGCCGCTGGTGCAGATGCAACCGGCTCTGCCGATGGCGCAGATGCAGCCACGGGGGCAGGTGCGGCCTGCATAGCCTGCATCATGGGTTGTGGTGCATGGTATGCTACCATCTGTTGTCCCTCTATATTCGGGGTTTGCTTGATGGTAATTTCAAAATCACCATCCTTTATGCTTAATTCACTGAGTTCAGACTTATTAACCGCCTTTATCAGCTCCTGGATTTGTTTCAGATCCATAATAATTTATTTTTTTGATGGGTAATTTACTGATTGATTATTCCTTTACACGCTCCATATAGGCGCCTGTTTTGCTGTCGATGCGAATTTTTTCGCCTGCATCTACAAACAGGGGTACGTTTACGGTAGCGCCTGTTTCTACAGTTGCAGGTTTCAAAGTACGGGTAGCCGTATCGCCTTTCAGGCCCGGCTCGGTATAGGTTACTTCCAATACTACGTTGGCCGGCAGTTCCACACTCATAGGCTGCTCAGTTTCGGTATTGATAGCGATGGAAACCTCCTGCCCGTCTTTATACAAAGAGGGGTTGTCTATAGCGGTTTCTGGCATGGTTATCTGCTCAAATGTTTCGTTGTCCATGAAGTTGAAGCCCATGTCGTCTTTGTACAGGAACTGGAAAGTACGCCTTTCGATACGTACAGGGTGGATGGTGTCACCGGAGTTCCACGTATGCTCGATAGACCTGTTGTTGTCCACACCTTTGAGCTTTGCCCATACCTTTGCTGCGGCGCGGGCTGTCTTATTCTGTCCAAATTCTACTACTGAGTACAGGCTGCCATCTAATTTGATGATCATGCCGTTACGGATGTCTGCTGTTGATGCCATAATTTAGTTTTACGCGGGAGGCAAAAGTAACCTGAAAAAGCCAAAAACTATACAATTTGACCCTCTAAAATCATTTTTTCGACAGGATTATTGCCAAAATCGTAAGGAATGTGCGCAAAAGAGGGCATTTCCCTTGTTATGATCAGGTTAGCCTTTTTGCCCACCGCAATGGTGCCCAACTGGCCTGACAACTCGAGTGCAGCAGCGCCGTTGGTAGTGACAGCTTGTATGGCTTCGTCGGGGGTCATTTTCATTTGTGTGCATGCCAGTGTCAGCAACAGTGGCACATTGCCTGAGGGGCAGGAACCAGGGTTGTAGTCGGTAGCCAGGCATACAGGCAGGCCCGCGTCTATCAGCTTGCGGGCAGGCTGGTATTGTATACCCAGGAAGAAGGCCGCACCCGGCAGCAGAGTAGGGATGGTATTGCTGTTTTTAAGGGCTTCAATCTCCTCATCGCCCATGGCCTCCAGATGGTCTACGCTGATGGCATTATGTTTTACCCCTACCTGCACGCCACCTGAACGGTGCAGCTGGTTGGCGTGAATTTTAGGTTTGAGGCCGTATTTGGCGCCCGCTTCCAAAAGCCTGTCTGTTTCATCTACGCTGAAAAATCCCTGTTCGCAGAATACATCCATATAATCGGCCATGCCCTCGCCTGCGACTATAGGTAACATTTCATTGATTATCAGGTTTAAATAAGCTTCGTGATTTTCCTTGTATTCGATAGGATATGCGTGAGCAGCCAGGAACGATGCTTTGACGGGGATTGGCCCCTCTTCTTTCAGCCTCCTGATAACCCTGAGCATTTTCAGTTCTGCTTCCAGGCTTAAACCATAACCACTTTTTATTTCAATAGCCCCGGTACCCTGTGCTATTACCCTGTGCAGGCGTTCCAGGCTTTCATCGTATAGCCGGTGTTCATCTATATCAGCCATCTTGCGGGCAGAGTTAAGAATGCCTCCGCCACGACGGGCTATTTCTTCGTAGCTGAGCCCTTTGATACGATCTACAAATTCATCTTCGCGCCCTGCGGCAAATACGAGGTGGGTGTGCGAATCGACCCAGGCGGGTAGCACCAGCCTGCCGCTTACATCTAAGATGTCGTTGGCTGCTACTGCATGTGCATGCTCCATATCGCCAAAGTCCTGGATAATGCCATCTTCTATCAGCAGCCAGGCATTTTCAATATATTCCATTTTCTTCAGGGTTTCCCCTTTAGCTACAGATTTTCTTTCCACGCCCTGCTCAATATTGCAGAGTTGCCTGATGTTGGTTAATAAAAGATGCATAGAAGATATTTTGAGCACTCAAAAGTAGTGCTAATGGGTGAATGGTTCAACAACCAAGGGACAGAGTTATTTTTTCAGTTTATCAGCAAATACTTTTTTGAACTTATCCAACTTGGGTTTTACCACAAACGTACAGTAGCCTTGGTTGGGGTTGTCGTTGTAGTAATTCTGGTGGTACTCTTCAGCCTTGTAGAATTTACTATAAGGTGATATCTCTGTAACGACAGGATTGTTGTAAGCTTTTTCTTCGTTCAGCCTGCGTTTGTATTCTTCCGCTTTTTGCTTCTGCTCTTCGTTGTGGTAAAAAATGGCCGAACGGTATTGCGTGCCTACATCGTTGCCCTGGCGGTTGAGGGTAGTGGGGTCGTGTGCTACCCAGAATGCTGCCAGCAACTCGTCGTAGGTGATTTTTTGAGGGTCATAATATATATTACAAGCCTCAGCATGGCCTGTATTGCCAGCGCATACCTGCTTGTAGGTAGGATTGTCCACATGCCCGCCTATATAGCCTGATTCTACTTTCTCCACCCCGTCCAACTGCTGGTATTGCGCTTCTACACACCAGAAGCACCCGGCGGCAAATGTGGCTATCTCCAGGTTATTATTTTGCTCTGTACTCATTTGTTGTTCTCCTTTAGTTTTTCCTGATTTTGACTGTGCCGAGCTGCATGCTGTAAACAACAGCATAACAGGCATCATCAATAATAGTTGGTATTTCATTTTTACGAATTTACATGATATACGAATGAGACGGCTGATAGGTTCATTACTTACGGTTATAATAGTCTATTTAACATGGTTTTATAATAAATATAAGCTGGCATTGAAATTCTTTTTTGAAAATCGCCCGGCTTATATAATTTTGCGCCCGGAGAGATGGCAGAGTGGTCGAATGCGGCGGTCTTGAAAACCGTTGACTGTTAAAGGTCCGGGGGTTCGAATCCCTCTCTCTCCGCTGTAAAGCTTAAAGCCTTGTAAATCAATAATTTACAAGGCTTTTTTTGTGTCAATAATTTCCTCCTG
>CALEZD010000031.1 GCA_937928385.1 uncultured Bacteroidota bacterium | reverse complement strand
TTGCTGCGGCCTACAGTTTGCACTATGAAGGTAGTGGACTTGGGCACATAAGCCAGTGGCTGCGCTATCGTACTATCAGACAAGTACTCACCCTGGTTCCAGGAAATCCTGAAATCCAAAGGCTGAGCTTCACAATAAGTAAAACTGAACATCGGGCGTGCAGGCACATCAAGTATAGCAGCCGATTTATCAACCGCACAAACGCTACCTACGTTCTGGTCGTCACCTGCCAGTTTAAGGCCTGATATATATGTAGTAGGCACATACAATATTACCGGTGGTTTGCTGGTAACACCGCAACCTGCCTCAACAGTCGGGTTTTCAGAATAACATATCTGTACAATCAGGTTCCTGGTCGTATCCCAGTTGTATGGCGTGCTGAAAGTGAATGTATGCACACCATCGGGGAAAGTCACTGAAGGTTCTGAATAAACCTGTGTTAACCCGAAATTCTCAAATCCGTCATCTTTACTCAACTGGTTCTTATCAGTACATTTTACAAAAATCCTGAAGTTGGTGTACTCATAATTTGGAGCAGTAGTACCTTTTGTTTCAAAAGATATAGAGCGGATAGTAGATGAATAGATACCCGCATCATCAAAATCTTTCCTGTTAATCAGGTATTGTTGCTTACTGGTGCGGAGCGAGTTGAACAATATAGGTGAGTTCACACTAAATGAATCATAAGGAATTCTACCATAAACTGAAGATCCATAAACCGTTCCTGTGATCGGGTTAGAACACAGCGTTGGGCTACCTGTACCGCAAGACACGTTATTTTTTGGCGGGCGGCCTTCAAGCAAGGCTTCTAATTGCAAATATCCCGGACGGCACATCACCAAAGCATTATCAGGATTAACCGGATTCTTAGGTGTGATCCTTACTAAGTTAGTTTCATCAATATAAACCCTTACAGTATCTGACGACTTACATTCACCTTTTAATTGAGATACGCTCACCACATAATCAGTAGTCTTACCTGGCTTAGCCCTGGGGTTGTGTATGGTAGGATCGCTCAAGCCTGTCAGGGCACCGCCACCTGCTATAGCCCATGTTAAGTCAAGGCTGTCGGCTGCATCGGCTCCTCTCACAAAGAGCTGTACAGAATCACCGTCTATCTGGCAAATAGGTAAATCCGGCCCGGCATCAAGGCCCGGCACTACTTTAAGTAATAATACAGTATAGTTTTTCAGGACTATCGCAAAGTTGGTGCCTGAACATGTAGAGTCTTTTGCAGTAATTATCAGCGTATGCTCACCTACATCACTTGTTGTAGGTGTCCAGTTGAACTCGCCGGTCACTTTTTGTGTACCACCACCTGTAGTGGTGAAAGTAGAACCGGGTATTGAAGCTACATTAGCCTCGAGGAACACCAGGCTGGTAGGGCTGGTTGACTGGGTTGACATTGAGAAATTAATATTGCTTCCGGGGCAAGCCAGTATACCATCTTTGCCATTGATTTTTACTATTTCAGCATTATTTACCAGTGGAGGCAGCTTATCTATTACAGGAGGAGGCGCGCTACAAGGGAATACAGAAACTTGTACGTCGCGCACTACGAAACCAAGTGAAATACCGGTAGCTCTGTCAAATTCTTCGCAACGAAATGCCATTACAAATTTACCCTGGTTAGAAGGTGTAAATGACGCTGTAGCCGTAGCCGGATCAAACTGGAAAGGCCCGCCTGCAGTACTTCCCATAGGATCGTTAACTGAGTATGGAGCAGGCGCATAAAGGATAGGGTTATTTGCCCCACCGAGTGGCTCTTGTACCCTTGTGAACATGGAATCTCCATTTAAATCAAATGGGCCATTCAGATATTGAGCAGGCTGCATAGCACATATATAAGGCAATGGCTCAACCAGGAACCTGGGAGTACTATTGTTATACTTCGTCAGGTTATTCAATCCTGTTTCGATATAAAAAGAGCCGTTAGAAGAACCATTAGCTATACCGCCATTACGGCAACAAGACGAATAAGAAAACAGCCAATCTGTTTGCGCTGAAGGCAGAATCAGTGTATCTGTAAACCGATGGCGTATATATGCTGGATACGTATTCTGGTTAGCCGGAGTGATACATGAATTTTGCGGCACAAATACTTCACATAATTCATGTAATGTATCCGGCACGTACTCCGTCATGTTGATGCTTCCTGTAAAACCGCCATTTACAGAACCATAATTAATAAAAGCTGTGGTAGGAGCAGCAGCACCTCCTTCACAAGCCCTGTATAAATCTACAGTCAGCAGATATTTATACTCACTGGTATTGCTGCAACCATCCGCACCTTCGCCTATATAAGTCAGGAATATCTCTCCTGCGGCAAAGTGTGAGGCATAGGACCGGGATTGGCCTAATACCATTAACAATAATACGGGAGTAATTACTGTTAATAGTTTCCAATACATTCTACGAACTGTTTTCATTATATTTTATCTTTATTACTATGTATAATTAATTGCTTTTCTATTCAATTTCAATTACCTGATCATTGTAACATTACCTTGTTTGGTGAATGTTTTGC
>CALEZD010000030.1 GCA_937928385.1 uncultured Bacteroidota bacterium | reverse complement strand
CGCAGCCGTTGCCGTCCGTTTGAGATACATAGTAGGTGAATGTACCTGCATTGGTTGTAGATGGTGTAAGTGTGCTGCTGCCGGTTCCGCCTGTTGGTACAGTGTACCACTTCAGGTTGGTGCCCGTTGCCGTTAGCGCACCCGCTGTAGCATTCTGGCAATAGGTAACTGTGTCTACTGTCGCTACTGGTGCCGCCGGCAACCCGTTTACTTTGATATTGACCGTATCTGAGAAAGTGACGCAACCATCTTTGGTAGCGTACACAATATAGTTTCCTGAGTCCGCAAAGCTTGCATTATTGATAATCGGATTTTGCTGATTAGAACTAAAACTGTTGGGGCCGCTCCAGTGATAGGTAACAGTAGTGCCGCTGATAGTTGTAGCAGTAAGTATCAGCTGGTTGCCCAGGCATACAGGGCTGTTGCTCGATGCTACCGGGGCTGCAGGAGGGCCCACGTACACCTGCATCACAAAAGGTTCCGATGTACAGCCGTTCCTTATTAAGTTGTAGGTATAAAAACCCGAGTTGACTGTCTGTGCATTAGGTATTACCGGGCTTTGAAGTGTTGAGCTAAAACCGTTAGGGCCGCTCCACAGATACGTAGCTCCCGCAGTCGTATTGCCAAACAGCTTTAATGTATCCCCGGGGCATACAGGGGACGTGCTCGTGGCGCTGGCCACCGGTAGTTGTACCACTGTTACCGTTACTGTATCCGTATTCTGATTACAAATTTGTGAACTGTTAGAGTTAACTACATAGCTGGTAGTAACGGTAGGCGTTGCAATGGGCGATTTGCAGGAGGTACAACTCAACGAAGTAAGAGGAGACCCTCCTGAAATGACAGACCATATATAGGCTGTTCCTCCAACAGCGGTAATAGGTACGCTTTGCCCGGCACATATTGTCGTGTCTTTTAGCGCGGCCGTTACTGCCCATACATATACAGGAACCGTGATAGCATAGTTGATAGGCACTCCTCCAGAGGCACAGCTTGAGTCTTTTACCGTAACTACAAATACGCGTGTACCTGTATCTAATGCGGAGGGGGTCCACGTAACACAGCCTCTCACTGAATCAGTTTGAAGATTAGTATAAGCAATACTTGACCCGGGCAATGCCACGCCATGGTTATCTGTAGCCACCAACTTTGCTGCTGTATCAGTAGATTTTATATTGAAACAAAATGAAAATTGTTTGGTCGCACATCCGACCACGGTACCTCCCGAATAAATTGCAGAGCCGGAGACACTTACAGAATCATTGGATATTGTCGGCGTTACGCTGGCAGTAGCACAGGGTATTACCTGCACTTGAATATCTCTCATTACAGAGCCAATCAATACTCCATTTCGATATTCGCGCGCACGTATGGTAACGGTGTGCGAGCCTTGCATACCAGGTGTAAAATCAAGTTCGCCGGTTAGGGAGTTAATTGTAAAAGTATTATTTGTCTGGAAAGGATTAGTAGTGATGTTGTAAGAGGGAGATGCAGACGCAAAAGTCGTATTAAATGGCGTGAGAGCGCAGTTGTTTGGATTGTTGATAGCCAATGGCATTACCATGTCAAAAACAACAGAGTCGTTATCCGGATCCACACCACCATTGTTATACTGGTAGTTCTGATTGAGACAAACATAAGGAACGGGCTTAACGGAGAATACAGGGGAGGAGTTACCCGGTGCAGCTACACTGTTAAATGTAGTTTCTACATAGAAAACCTGGTTGGCGCTGTTCTGAAGATTATCAGAGCTATTGCGGTTAGCTATGCCGGCAGAAAATACCCAGTTGCTGCAAGCTGCGGGAAGTGTGAAATCTACTGCATACCACCATTCCCTGTATCCCGGAATATTGGATTGCAAACTGTCGCATTTATTTTTCTGATTAGCACATCCCGTTGATACCTGCTGACCATTACTGCCTCCGCCCGGTAGCTGCGACAGCTTAGTCATTATCTGTGTGTAGTTTTGGTTCGTACATGTGTTTTTGGCACATAATACCACTGAATTGGGCTCTCCGGCACCACCACAGTCCCTGTAAAACTTGAAGATAAACCTATAAGTGTTGCCGCTCACCCACTGGTACACCAGCTCTCCACCGGCTGCGTGGCTGGCCTGTACCCTGTTGCTGAACAACATCAAACTAAAAAACAGTACCGCAGCGAAAAGTATCCCTTTTTTCAACACAATGAAATTTTAATAAAAGTTTAAGATATTGGGAATATAAAAATAGCTAAATAGCTTTAATACTTATAACTTATCCCAATCCTTTTTAGCTAATACTTAAGGCCACAAAAAAAACGCCCTCAAAAGAGGACGTTTCAAAAACATTCTGATCAATTATTTTAATAGCGTCACATCCCCCCGCTCTTCCACTACATTATCCGCGTCATCATCTTCGCAGCTATACCTGATATAATAGTAGTAGGTACCCATACCCTGCGGCATACCATTGTAGGTACCGTCCCAGCGGTCGTTCTGGTTGGTAGTGCTGAACACCTCCCTTCCATACCTGTTTACCACCCTGAAGTTGTAAATCTTATAGTTGCCATTGGATATAATACCAAACTTATCGTTCAGTCCATCGTTGTTAGGAGAGAACGCAGTCGGAAGTACTGCTTTACAGCACAGCTTGATGGCTATGTACATACTATCCGCACCTTTACAACCATAGGCGTCTTCCGCCGTCAGCCTGATAAAGCCCGAGCTTTTGATATTTGCACTTACTTCCGCATTATTGTTCGTCAGGAATTTCTCTGCAGGTGACCATTCAAACTTAGAAACACCGGACAACTGCTGCGCCCTGAGCGTAATCGTACTCTTAGTGCAAATTGTATGGTTATTCAATGGTTCAATTTTTACAACAGGGTAGTCCCTTACGTTCACTGTGTCCGCAAAAGGCAACGACTTACAGCCGTATTGAGAGAGCGTGCTTAAGCTGAACTTATGCGCACCGGGTTCTTTCCACATAATAGTAAACCCAGTGCCGGAAGTATCGGTGTCCTTCACCCCTACCCTCGGGTCTAAAACCCAGTTGTACCCTACAGCATATTGCAGCATCGTATCCAGTTTGAATATCGTCTCCGCTCCTACGCATACTTCCGGCGGCATATTGAACCAGGACTCCGGCTGTGACAGTACTTCCAGCGTGATGGTATCATCCGCCTTACAGCCGTTGTTGTCCGCGTTCAGCGTGATGGTTTTTGTGCCCGCTGTATCCCATTTGATTACATAAGGCCCTGAACTGTCGCCTGACAGTATCTTGCCACCATGCCAGCCCCAGGTGAAGATGCTGGTATCAGGCAACTGGCCGGTCTGGGTAATGGTTATCGAGTCGTATACGCAGAACATCGAGTCACTCAATGTAATCCTTGCGGTAATGATGGTATCCACTATTACGGTCAGGGTATCCCTGTCGCTCTCACAGCCGTCTATGGTTTGTGATACATAATAGTTCGTAATGCCTACAGCAGATGTAACAGGGGTTGGCGCTATTG
>CALEZD010000029.1 GCA_937928385.1 uncultured Bacteroidota bacterium | reverse complement strand
TGTTGCCCGTAACCTGGGGGCTCTGGTAAGCATAGTAATTATACATACCATAGTAGGCACTTGCTGTCGGCAATGCTTTGATAGTATTATTAGTCACCTTGGAACCGTATGTGTAGAACATATACAAACCCATATACCGTGCATCCAGTATCTGGTTATTATCTATGACTATACCAGGCTGGTAGGTATTGGGATACAACCAACAAGTATAATATCCACCTTTCATAACATTATCTTTCAATACAATATTCTTACCGGCGAAGCCAGTATAGAAATTGTACGCCATAACAACAGCATTATATGAAGTACTGATAGTAGATGTAACCTCCATGATACAACCTACCACAGAGTCATCATCGGTAGCACCGTAGAAGCCAATTACCTGGCCATAAGTACCGTTGGCGGTAATGGTGAGGTTCTTGAAGGTGAACCTGTCCGCATTATTCAGGTGTATGACCGGATCCACATTCGTTACCGGGCTGGCGTAATTGATAATCACGCTATTCGCGTTACCGTTCTCAGAACGGAACGTCACACGGCCGCTCGTGTTCGGCACCGCCAGCGGATTGTTCAGCGTTACTTTGCCTGTGTATGTGCCCGGGCGGATATCAAATATCACATCGCCGCAGGTACCGTACTGGCTCAGTGCATTGGCTGCTGCTATCACAGTAGGGAAGTTGGGGTTAACACCGCCTACGGTATAGGTACCGCTCAGCGCTGCAAAATAATCCTTGTTCAGGGTATCATCGCCCGGTATCGGGTCCTGTACACCATTGGGCTGGTAAGTCCATGCCTTGATATTGACAGCCGAAGATCCGAAGTTGACATTGCCCAGGTTGATAATCGCCTCATTGCCCTGGGGGCTGCCGTTGATATTAATAGGCGTGGTATAGTTAATGGTCTGGATAGCGCCGCCATTCAGTTGCCAGTCTATCTTCACATTGCTGATTACGTTATTACCATTGTTCTTAATCCGCAGCTTAACAGCGTAAGTGCCGGGGCAGAAAGGGGGAACAGGTTCGATAATCGCATCCGCGCTCGCGTTGTTCGATACGTCAATACCTGTAAACAGGGCCCCCACATCATCTACCGATGGCGTGGCTATAAAGTTGCGCACAACATTGGAGCTACTCGCTGATGAAGGGTAACCGTTCCAGGCGCTGGTGCCAACTTTCTCCGCCAGGCGAAGCGCTGACTTGGAAGCGATAGAACCCATCCATGGGTCTTTGAAATACAAATCCTGCTCATAATCCAGCGCAGTACCCGTACCCTGGAAGTCAGCATAGTAGAACATCTGCGTAGGGTTGATGGTAGTAACACCCGGAGGGTTAGTGCCGGTATATTGTTTCACCGCAAAACCAGTAGGCACGGTAGCGCTCCAGCGCAGTACAGCTACTGTATCTTCACCAAACGAAACAACGCTTGTTCCGCTTGGAGCAGGTGCCGGAGCAACTGTACAGTTGGGAGGTGTGGAAGTGGGCACGAACTCATAAGCACCAATATCAGGCACACCTTGCACAGTGGTCAGCGCACGGTTATTGCCGTCTATATCTTTATCATTACCTGCTAACTGAACACCACGTCCGTTCAATGACCAGCTGTTTGGATTAGCCGGGTCAGGACGAAGGTCACCTGTACTCGTATTCGTAAAACCGGGATTGTATGATAATGAGTTATGGTTTTGGTTAGTTGCAGCTCTCAGTGCAGGTATTGTGCTATACCCACCGGTTGTGCCAAAATAAACCAACGTAGAACCATTAGCCCAATAGTTGTTATAATCCATGTCATAATAAGAAGGGTTGTAACCATAGAACAGGTACGCGGAACCACTGGAATTGCGAGACAACACATTATTGCGCAATGTAGCAAACTGGCCTGAACTGGATTGGTAACAATACATCCCGTAGTTGTAGCTACCGCCCTCGGTATGTATAGTATTGTTGTAGTATTTACCACCACCGCCATTGTAGCCTCCCTGGAAACCATAGATGTAATAGGTACCTTTGGCATAAATAGAGTTATTGGCAATTGTCGCATTGTTAGCATAGTACAAGGTCATGCCATAAACAAATCCACTACCGCCAATAGCAACAATATTATTGTTCTTTACAGTCCATGGATTAGTAGTGCCCGATTTACCATAAGAATACATACCGTATACATAATAGTTTGATTTGGCGTATACCTTATTATCAGATAAATCCATGCCGTCATAATAGTACGCCATGTAATTCATCGCATAGTTACCCAATGTCGTGATATTAACATCATTACCTTTACACTCATTACCCAGGGCACTACTGTTGTAGTTATAATATCCCATGTAATTATACAGTGATGCAGATGAAGTAGCGTTAAGCTTTATTTTGTTGTTATTCAGCTGAATAGGATCCTGATTGTAATAAGTATAATAAGCAGTATACAAGTTTACAGAACCCGAAGTCGTGTTAATAGTAATATCATTATTATTGAATTTAAAGCCATCTTCGCCATACCAATAATTAGCATAAATATTCTTACTACCACTCGTACCATTCATAGTAATAATATTGCCCGAAATCTCTGAATTATACTGATAGTAATATCCGAGATATAACTCCTGAGAACCTGATCCTCCATTAAAAGTTATCTTGTTATTATTAAATTTAGGATTTTGCTGATAATAATAGTGGGCGTATATATATATTGAACTAGTGGTAGTTGCTGTAAACTCATTACCTTCTATATAACAGTCTTTACCGTAGGTGAATGATGAGTTAGTGTAGTTGTAGTTATACAAGGGATATTTAGTACCACTACCTGTCAATGTAACTTTGTTATTAGCAACAGAATAATAGTTACCATAATAAATAAACATACCATAGCTGGTAGTGCTGCTGCTAACTGATATAGTATTACCGCTCACACTACCCCTGTTGCTACTGCTTCCATCGCAATACCACATATATATAGGATAGTGAGAGGATGTAGTAATGCTGGTACTGGTTACCGTATTGCCATCTAATTTGAATGCATTGTCAGCATAATACAGGTAAAAACCATAAAAACTACCTGAGCCACTGCGGGTGATGCTGTTATTTGATATATTTTGATTGCTGGTATAATAGGCATATACCCCATAGTAATATGGCTGATTGAATGCATTACCAGTAAACTCGTTATCCGCACTCAATGAAGAGGTAGAGTTACCTGACCAGTAAATACCGTAAGAACCAAAATTAAATGTATTGTTACGGA
>CALEZD010000028.1 GCA_937928385.1 uncultured Bacteroidota bacterium | reverse complement strand
ATAGCGAAATGATAACAGCTAATACCGGTGAACTGAACAAAGAAATACAATTGAGTAATGTAGCCAATGGCATATACCTGCTGAGGGTGAACATCAATGGAGATATTACAGCGATACGCTTCAGGGTAGGGCAATAGCGAAATAATGAATACCATTAAAAAACAATGCCGGCAGAAATGTTGGCATTGTTTTTGTGTAAATAGCGAATAATAATTTTCTCTTTTTAATTACAAGGCAATGCGTCCGGTTAATACATATCAACTGTTGTTACACGCTATTCATCATAGCGGGCAGGCCTTGTCGTTCCCATTCTGTTAGCGATACAGTTGGTACAATGCGTACCGGCCTGCGCAAAAGGCTGATTCACATTTTTTAATGAACAAAATACAAACAGCTATGAACGCTGCAGATAAATATTATTTAAAAGCCAAAGACAATTATCCGTATAACTTGGAGGATGCACTTGAAGCACTGGATTACGGCTTGTCGCACGATGATGCGCACGCGGGTTTACTGACATTGCAGGGTAAAATATACTACCGTGACCTGTCGCGTTTCGATGCGGCCCGGGAAAACTTTGAGCTGGCGCTATACCACGAGCCCGGATATATTCATACTTATTACGAATACATCCGGCTGGCAATCATGATGGATGATTTTGACAAAGCAGAAAAACTCATCAGCAAAGCATTGGCTGTGCGGGGTATAGACAAGTCCCGGATATGTTATCACGAAGCCTTGATGCTGGAAAAACAAGGCATCTATACCGGTGCAATCATCAGTATGAAGAAAGCCATGCTACATTGCCAGGACAAGAACTGCAATGAGTTCTTTGCAGGGGAGATGGAAAGGCTAGTGTCTAAAAACGCCCAAAGCAAAGAAGACAACAACAGGTCGGCTGTGGTGGTAAAGTATGCAGGCTGATATGTGCCGGGCAGAAACGGGTATGAATAAAAAACAAAAGAGCTTTGGTAAATACCAAAGCTCTTTACATGTAGTCGGGGAGACAGGATTAGCTTCGCTGAGAAAAGTTCGAACCTGCGACCCCCTGGTCCCAAACCAGGTGTAGGAAAATAGTATAAAAAATAAAAGAGCTTTGGTTATTACCAAAGCTCTTTACATGTAGTCGGGGAGACAGGATTAGCTTCGCTGAGAAAAGTTCGAACCTGCGACCCCCTGGTCCCAAACCAGGTGTAGGAAAATAGTATAAAAAACAAAAGAGCTTTGGTAAATACCAAAGCTCTTTACTTGTTGTCGGGGAGACAGGATTCGAACCTGCGACCCCCTGGTCCCAAACCAGGTGCGCTACCGGCCTGCGCTACTCCCCGAACCTGTAGGAACATTACTGTTCCTGTATCTTTACCGGCGGTGAGGGCGGGATTCGAACCCGCGGTACACGGTTAAGCGTACGACAGTTTAGCAAACTGTTGGTTTCGGCCACTCACCCACCTCACCATATACTTTTGAATAGCCACCCCTATTTTGGGGATTGCAAAGATAGCTTTATTCGGATATTTTCAAAAAGAATTTTAAAGCTAATACCACTCATTTGCGGCGAGGCGCATAACCGTTAAATATGCAATTTTATTATCCGATGGCTGTACTCCTCATCAATCCTGCAAACCCCTTTACTTCCTCTTCCGTGGTATCCCACGAGCACATCATCCGAACTTCGTTGGTATGCTCATCCCATACATAATACGGGTACTGCGCCCACATTGTTTCGTTCCAGCTTTCGGGGTGTATGGCAAATACGCCATTGGCCTGTACGGGCTTGGTTACCTGTACGCCCGGTATATCTTTTATACTGTTGTGCAGCAGTTGCGCCATAGCATTGGCGTGTGCGGCGTGTTTGCGCCATAGTTCATTGTTCAGCATGGTTTCAAACTGGGCGGCGATAAACCTGTTTTTAGATGCCAGTTGCATGCTTTGCTTATGCTTGAAGGCGATGTTTTTTGCCAGTTCTTTATTGAAAACCACCACAGCCTCGCCATACATCATGCCCGCTTTGGTGCCGCCCAGCGATAATATATCCAGCCCTATGGCAGTACTCATTTCTTGTAAACTGCAACCCAACGCCGCGGCAGCGTTAAAAAACCTGGAGCCGTCTATATGATAATACAATCCCTGTTCTTTTGCCAGCCTGCTCACTGCTTTCAGTTCGTCAACAGTATATACGGTGGCATACTCTGTGGTTTGTGTCAGTGATATTATTTGCGGTTGCGCATAGTGCATGTCCCCCTTTCTTATCAGGCGCTTATGGATAATCTCCGGCGTCAGCTTACCTGCGGCATCCGATTTTAGAGGAAAAAACCTGCAGCCGGTAAATGTTTCCGGGGCTGAAGATTCATCGCAATAAATATGCGAAGTGTCTGCACACAGCACAGAGTTGAACGACTGTGTGACGCTGCTGATACTGAGTACATTGGCACCCGTGCCGTTGAATACAAAATATACATCCACATCCGCACCTAATACCTCCCTGAACAGTTTTATCGTTCGTTGTGTTATATCATCCGCCCCGTAAGAACGGGCATGTTCGTAGTTGGCTTTTTGCAAAGCATCCATCACCTCGGGCAGCACACCCGCATAGTTATCACTGGCAAAACCTTTCATGTTTGCAAGAAAATCATTTTCCTTCAAAAGGAGAAAGGTCTTTTATTATCACACCGGTTGTTTGTGTATATTTAGGATGTATAATCGCAAATATATGGCCAGCAAAAAGCCGGATACTATCGATGAATATATTTCAGCTTTTCCGGCTGATATACAAGAACTATTGCAGGAACTGAGAAAGACTATCCGAAAAGCAGCTCCGGCGGCTGAAGAATGTATTGCCTATGCCATGCCCGCCTACAAGCTGAATGGCCCGCTGGTATACTTTGCAGGCTATAAAGGCCATATAGGGTTTTATGCCACCCCCACCGGGCACGAAGCATTTAAAAAGGAATTGTCGAAATATAAGGAAGGGAAGGGCTCCGTACAGTTTCCCCTGGATGAGCCTATACCCTTGAAACTGGTAGAGAAAATCGTAAAATTCAGGGTAAAGGAAAATATGGCGAAACCTGCAAAGAAGATATAAACTGCTCTGTCTTATTAAGACATCATATCCAGTTCCAGTTTTCTCAGCATGTACTTGCCCAATACATCGAATTCCAGGTTAACACTATCTCCTTTTCGCAGATGTTGAAATGTGGTGTGTTGGTATGTGTAGGGTATAATGGTGACCGTAAATGTATCGCGCGTAACCCCGAATGCTGTGAGGCTGACACCGTTAATGCACACAGACCCCTTTTCGATAACCAACGGTGCAAACGAGTCGGGAAAACGAAAAGTAAACAACCAGCTACCTTCTGCTTCCCGCACATCTTCACAAGAGCCCGTGGCATCCACATGGCCCTGAACAAAATGGCCATCCAACCTGTCGCCTGCCCGCAACGCCAGTTCTATATTAACGCTGTCTCCGGGTTTCAGCTGCCCTAGGTTGGTTTTTTTTAGTGTTTCTGCCACGGCTGTCACCCTGTAGGTATCGCCTTTTATTTCAACAACTGTCAGGCAGACACCGTTGTGCGCTACCGACTGGTCTATTTTTAGTTCGTGGGCAAAAGGGCCCTCCAGCCTTATATCCAGGTTGCCGCCGTTGGGCAATAATTCTTTTACCCGGGCTATGTGTGCGATTATTCCGGTGAACATCTGGCTTATTGTTTAATACCCGTACCTATATGATAATTGATACCAGTGTCGCTGGCTATGATAAAATTGATGCGGATTTTAGCCGTATCGCCATCGTATTTGATGATGTTGCCTTTAATGGTATCTACCCCCCTGCAAAAAACATGTCCCTCTACCATGCTGGAGTCGGGCAACATAGTAGAATCAACAGCAGCCCTGTAATACCTGTCTGCGGTCATGCGTACCGTATCTCCGTTGATGCAGAACCCTGATAACTTGACATTCGTAAGCGAAACGGTGTGGAAAGTGACCAGGTAATCCAGTACGGTGTCCAGGTTGAAATCGGCATCGTAGATAGAATCCTTAAGAGAAAAACTGCCCTTAAATACATCAGTAGGGTATATACATATACTGTTGTCGGCCGTACCCGGGAAACCATGATTATAGTTGATAGCAATGGGGTCGTTGCAATACCTGTCAGAAAACAGCTCTGCGCTGGCTGTATCAAACGGCTCAGACTTGCTGCACGCATAAAACAATGCAAGTAAGGCTGCTGAAATAAATATTTTTATAAATATGTTTCTCTTTGGCATAAGCGTAGATGCAAAAATAACGCAATTAGCGTGCTAAAAATTATACCCGGGGCTGAAATTTACCCTTTTAAGTTTGCTCAAAATATGAAAAATACATACCTTCGCCAACCTTAAAGAACAAAGGGGGTATAACAACTATGCTGATAATTGATTCAAAAGACTGCGAAAACATTGACAAAGCGCTGAAAAAGTACAAGAAGAAGTACGAGAAATCACGCACACTCAACCAGTTAAGAGACCGCCAGTCTTTTACCAAGCCATCTGTAAGGCGCCGTACACAGGTGCTGAAAGCTATCTACAAGCAACAGATTGACGCTGGTATAATAGAAAAATAAGCGACAACAACTTTTTAACAAAGTTTAGGCTACCATAGTATTGCTACTGGTATTGTAATATCGTATATTTACAATACCAGTATTTTTTTATGATTGTACAGTGGCTACCGGACTTTCTACAATACCTGAAATATGAGAAAAGATATTCTCACCATACATTAGTAGCCTACGAAAAAGACCTCTCACAATTCATTACATACATAGACGGGGAATTTGGTATCAGTGACATAAATGAGCTGTCCCATTTTCATATTCGCAGCTGGCTGGCTACTATGAAGGATGATAAACAGTCGGCCCGTACCGTCAACAGGAAGCTTTCTTCCCTCAATTCATTATATAAGTATTTGCTACGCCTGGGCAAGGTGAAGAAAAACCCTGTGCGCCAGTTGCATTCGCAAAAACTGCCCGAAAGGCTACCTGCCTACCTCAAAGAACAGGAAACCGTCCACCTGCTGGAGGCTGTTGATTTTGATGAAGGATTCAAAGGGGCTACCGACCGCATGATATGTACCCTGCTGTACCAGACAGGCATGCGCCGCAGCGAGCTGCTGAACATGAAAGAGCAGGATATAGAATGGGCTTTGAAACAAGTACGGATATTGGGAAAAGGGAATAAAGAGCGGCTGGTGCCGCTGGGCCCTCATCTTTTGCAGGAAATAAAGGACTATATACAGGAAAAAAGAAAGCTGGAAGGCAATGAAAGTCCTTACCTGCTGGTGCTGGACAATGGTAAGCAACTATATGCAGGCTATGTGTACCGAGTGGTAAAAAAACACCTGGGCATGGTAACAAGCCTCTCTAAGAAAAGCCCGCACGTACTGCGCCACACATTTGCCACCCAACTGCTGAACAATGGCGCTAATATACAGGCTATTAAAGACCTGTTGGGCCATAGCAGCCTGGCGGCTACACAGGTGTACACGCACAACAACATCGAACAATTAAAACAAATTCATAAAAACAGCCACCCCAGGGGGTAGGCTCATTGTTAACATCAAATAGTGAAATTATGAACGTACAAATCCAGACAGTGCATTTCGACGCAGATGCCAAGCTACTAGAACACGTGAGCAGGAAATTAGACAAACTGAGGACGTTTCATGACAATATAATAGGAGTGGATGTTTACCTGAAACTTGATAATATTGTCCATAATATTAAAGATAAAGTAGCTGAAATAAAGGTGTATGTTCCGAAACATTCATTTTTCGTTAAACACCAGTCAAAAGGCTTTGAAGAATCTTTTGACCGCGCACTGGACGCGATGATAAGCCGTATCAAACGACAAAAAGAAAAGGCCCTGGCATAACTATTTGCCAACCTAATGTTTATAAATCCGGTCTTTTATACTAAAAAACCGGATTTATTTTTTTTACACCTTGCAATAAAAAGCCAAAACCCTTATTTTGCAGTACTTAAACTAATTATGACAATGCGCCAAATTTGGACCAGGAGTATATTTTTGTTTTCTGCGGCATTGATTCTCGCAACATCATGCACCAAGCCTGAGTTCAGTAGCGATGAACCGTTACTGGATGTACAGCAGGATAATATATATATAATATCGGAAGGTAATACGCTGTATGCTATAGACCCCGTTACAGGGGCATTGAGGTGGAAGTTTCATGAACTAAGGGGAATGCCTTATGAGCCGCTGGTACTGGGCGAATATGTATTTGTAGCAGTGTCTAACGGATTGTCTGACAATGTACTGAAACTGAATGCAATCAATGGTAAGGTAGTAGATAGTATCTTCAACCCCTCTGCTGCAGCTACATCATACTCCATTATCGGTCCTATTACAGGAAGGGATAAATACGTGTTTGTGCAATATGATGCTACCGGCCCTACCGGTGCAAGCAGGACTTTTGCCCAGTACGACCATACCAGCACTGATATACCCAGGCAGCCGGTAAACTTCACTTTGAATATTCCTGCCAACAATACTATACCCACCACGCCATTGTTTATTGGCAACAAAATGCTCATTCCTTATTCTACTAAAACAGAATTGGTAGAACTGACTACAGCAGCGCCGCTTGCGTGGAGTAATACAGGGGCTAACCCCAACAACCCCGTAACCGACGGGCAGGTGCTTTATGTATGCGCAGGCTCACTGCTCGGCGCATTCGACCTGAATACAGGTACACAATTGTGGAGCTACAACGCCGGAGATTTTATCAGCACATCACCTATCGTTTTCGGGCGGAATGTGATATTCGGCTGCGAGGATAACAAACTATATTGCATAGACCCCGATGCGCAGCAACCCAGGTGGATTTTTGAAACCAACGAGCGTATCTATGGTTCCCCTTATGCTTACGACCAAACGGTTTACTTCGGCGGAAATGACCACCATTTCTATGCCATCAACATCATTGACGGTACTGTAAGGTGGAAATACCGCACAGGCGCGCTCATCAGGTCTTCTCCTATAGCGCACAATGGTACTGTATACATTGGTAGCTATGATTTGAATTTTTACGCCTTTGATACATCGGGTATGTTGAAGTGGAAGCGCGCCTTGAACGGCCTTATCGACCAGTCGCCTGTATTGTATGATGTGAATGCCAACAAAGGTGTTTATCCTGCTATCAGTGGCTTGTCTACTCAATAAGCGATAAATCAACAATCTTCATAATAAAAAACACCACGCAACTGCGTGGTGTTTTTTATTATAATACTTCTATAAGTCCGCATCAAATATCCCCGTCCGACCATCCGGGCGGACAACATCCTCTATCCAATATCCACTTTCTATCTCATCCCCAACACAAACAACATAATAATACCCACCACAATGCGGTAGTAGCCAAACATCTTAAAGCCATGCTTTTGCAGGAAGGTGATAAATGTTTTGATAGCTATCATAGCTACAACGAAAGACACTACCGTGCCTATGCCAAAGTTCACCATGTTTTCGCTGCTTTGGGTCAGCAGTTCGTAGCCCTTCATTTCAGTGCCATTCACTTCCCAGTTTTTCAACACCATGGAGTAGCCCGTAGCCGCCGCCATGGTAGGCACTGCCAGGAAGAAAGAGAATTCAGCCGCTACGCTACGCGTCAGCTTTTGCTGCATACCGCCTATTATCGAGGCCGCACTGCGGCTGACGCCCGGTATCATGGCCAGGCATTGCCACAGGCCTATTACAAAGCCGCGTTTCAGGGTAATGTCTTCTTCGTGGGTAACGGTGGGGTTCTTAAAGGCTTTGTCAATAAAGAGCAGCACCACTCCACCCAGTATCAGCATAGCCGATACCGTCATGGGGCTTTCCAGCAGATCTTCTATCGCATCGTTGAACAGGAAGCCCAGCACCAGTGCAGGAATGACCGCGACAAACAGCTTCACGTAAAAATTCAGCCTGCTTTTATCAAAAAATTTTTTCCAGTACAGCACTACAACAGACAGTATTGCGCCCAGTTGCACGCATATCTCAAACATCTTGGTAAAGGGGTCTTCCTCTATGCCCATCAGGTAGCTGGTGAGTATCATGTGCCCCGTAGATGATACAGGCAGGTATTCCGTTATTCCTTCTACTATGCCGAGAATAATAGCTTCTATCCAGGTCATGCTTATGGTATGTTGATGTATTTATGTGTTTGCAGAGACAGCCCCCACTGCGGGTGCGCCAGTATATAGTCTGTCACCATTGGGGTGATGTTATCCTTCTTGCTCCATTCGGGCTGCAGGTACAGCTTGCAGCTGTCCGGCACTTTGGCAGCATGTTCCTCCGCCCAGGCAAAGTCCGACTTGTGGTACACCACCACCTTCAGTTCATCGGCCTTGTCCAGCGCGGCCTGTATGGGGGCTTTGAACTTCTTGGGGGATAGCGTCACCCAGTCGATAGTCCCTACAATGGGGTATGCCCCCGATGTTTCTATATGTACGGTAAAGCCCGCAGCATGCAGGGCATCGCAAAGGGCTGTAAGGTTGTACATGGCCGGTTCTCCACCTGTAATCACTGCCAGCCTGGCGCTGTGCCGCATAGCGGCCAGCACTATTTCGTCCGCCGTCATTTTGGGGTGCTTGTCCGCATCCCAGCTATCCTTCACATCGCACCATACGCAGCCCACATCGCAGCCGCCCAGCCGTATGAAATAAGAAGCCCTTCCGCTGTGCATTCCCTCCCCCTGCAGGGTATAGAAATGCTCCATTACCGGGTATTCAGTAATATATGTATCTGTATTTGCCAACGGGTGCAAAGTTACGAATGTTCCCGCGCAGCTTCCAAAGTATTCATCATTAATCCGCAGATGGTCATGAGGCCCACACCGCCGGGTACGGGTGTGATATAGCTGCACTTGGGCGCTACATTGTCAAAGTCCACATCGCCCACCAGGCGGCTGCCGCTTTTCTTAGTGGCATCGTCTATACGGTTGATGCCCACATCCAGCACGATGGCGCCCTCTTTTACCATATCGGCGGTAATGAAGTTGGCACGGCCTATGGCGGCTACTATAATATCGGCCTGCAGGCACATTTCCTTCAGATTACGTGTCTTACTATGGCAGATGGTTACCGTACAGTTGCCGGGGTTGGCATTGCGGCTCATCAGCACCGTCATGGGCGTACCCACTATATTGCTGCGGCCCACCACCACGCAGTGCATACCGGTAGTGTCTATATTATAATGTTGCAGCATCAGCAGCATACCATAGGGTGTTGCCGGCAGGTACGACTTTTGCCCCAGCAGCATCTTGCCCTGCGATACGGGGTGAAAACCATCCACGTCCTTACCCGCGTCTATGGTGTTGATCACTGCATCGTCGGATATATGTTTGGGCAGGGGCAGTTGCACCAGTATGCCATCAATACTCTTATCGTTGTTCAGTTTCTTTATCTCGTCCAGCAGTTGCGCTTCGGTAATGCTTTCTTCAAACCGCAGCAGCGTAGAGCCGAAGCCCAGTTCGCCGCAGGTCTTAATCTTGCTGCCTACATAAGCCTCGCTGGCGGGGTTGTTACCTACTATAATGGCCGCCAGGTGGGGCTGCTTGCCGCCGGCTGCTATATGCGCCGCGGTATCTTTCTTTATTTGTTCTTTTATATGGGCGGATACCGCCTTACCGTCTAATAGTTGCATAGGTGCAAAATAGGGTTTTAAGGCAAAATTCAAAAGTCAAAGTTAAAACAGCTTCCATTTGTCAAGGTGAACGAACCACTATAACAATCACCGATAACAAAAAAACTGTTCCTCATCACCTATAGGGAAATGCAGAACAGTTTTTTTGACTTAGTGCAAATGCTCCTCACTGTTTCAACACCTTACCACTTGTCGTTGTATGGTCGGCATAAGTAGCAAGGTATATATACATACCAGCGGGTAATTGCCTGGTATTTATCACGGCAGTATTGCCCTGTATGGATGCTTGCGCTGCTACTTTTACACCGGTAATATTGTACAACACTACTTCCGCCAGTATATCGGTTTTGCCGGCAGTAATGGTCAAACTATGCCCGAAGGGATTGGGATAGCTCGTGATTTGTTTTTTCGTCTTGCCCGGCACGATAGGTATATCCGTAGTTGGTGGTGTATAAGTTTTGCAGCCTGAATTATTGGGAAGAAACGGCCTGTAAGTAATAGCACCTAAATGAAAATCATCTTTAAAATCTTTGATGCAGGTGTCTATATCCAGCGTATCTGTTGAGCCCCACCAGTTAGCACCAATACTGAAATTATTGAGAACACCCCAGCATAATCCTGATATTTTGTTGTCGTAGATGCAATTACTATCCATTGTCACATTATATACGCTGTGCGTTGGTGCGCCAATAGCATCCTGGTTAACCAGTATCCCGTAATCGTTATTGTATATACTGTTATGTTTTATAGTGGCAAATGCATATCGGTTTTGTACCAGGAAAATTGCCTTGTCATTTGCTGCGAAAACGTTGTCAGCTATATAATAATCAACATTGAAGGAGGGGGTGTGTATACCCTCCTGGTTATCATAGAATACATTGCCCGTAATTATGGCTGTAGCCTCAGCCATAAGAAATATAGCCCTGCCGCCGTGGCGGAATTTGTTATCCCTGATAAAGATGGTATCAATCTCTGCCAGGATATTGATTGTATTGTTTGCCCATGCACAATAAAAATCGTTATCATATATTTCGATCGGGCCTGAATGTCTCCAGCCGCTGTGGCCGCCTACCCAGATATTGGCTGACATGAAGTTATCATGCACCCGTAAATAATTAGTGGAGTCTCCGGACCAGCCAACAAGGCCATAATTGCCCGTGAAACGGCAATTGGATACTTCAAGGTTTATCGGGTTTTTATTAAAGTTGATACCAACGGCATCGAAATTACAGTATTGTATGTTGTATGTGCCAAGCGGCGAATTGTCGAATGCCAGGTCGTCAAAACCAATGTTGTAAGCTTTGTCACCTTTCATAAGGATAGCTTTGAAGGTGATGCTGTCGGCGGCGGTGGCATTCATTATCAGCGAGCCATACACTACGATATTGCTCTGTTGCAATATTACAGTTACGCCGGGGTCTATCGTCAGTACAGCGTCCGGTGCTATCTCAACTGTACCCGTGCAAATGTAGGGGCTTCCAGCCTTGGTCCATGTAGTATTGCTGCGTATCTGCCCCGATATGTTGGTAGATGCTGTAGCGTTGAATATTCCTGTGCAATACAGCAAAATGCTGAAGAGGAGAAGCTTGTTCATAAGAGTTTGTTTTAGGTTAAAAATCGAAACGACTATAAAATTATAATAACAGACGCAAAAGAAGCATCTTTTATTATTTTTTACTCACACGTGATATTTTCCCTCTTCGTCCTTGCTTGTAGCGAGGATGTGCAGGTAGGTTGTTTGCAATACCTGCTATGTTGTTCAGGATGTTCAGTACGGCCTGCCCGACTACATCATTCAGACACAAAATATCCTGTTTCTACTGCACAGTAATATGTTTTGTCAGCACAACATCATCCATCTGTAGCTTTACTATGTAGATGCCGGGTGCTTTGTCCATGCTGATGACTGTATTCGTTTCAGTAACCGGCGCGCTGTAACATAGCCGGCCCATCATATCGTACACCTGTACAGTTGCGTTCTTAAAATGGGTATTGTCCCATGCAAGGGTGAATGTACCGTTGTTGGGATTAGGATACAGTACAAAATCCGCATTGTTATGCAAACCAGGGATATTAACTGACGTGGTAGTGTCTCTTAAAGACCATAGCTCATAACCGGTAGAGGTGTACTCAGCAGCAAAATATATTGCGTCGTCTGCAGGATTCAGAAAAAGCTGGGTGGTAAACCATGCAGCACAATTTTTTTGCACGGTAGCATTGGCAGGCCTCACCACTTTAGTGCCTGCATATGTACCGTCTGACCTTAGTAGTTGCATATCACCGGTGTCTATTTGCCCCCTGAAATACAAATACCCTTTGTAAACTGTTAAAAGAAAAGGGGAGCTACCATAAACCGGTCCCTTGAAAAAGTCACCAACCATTACAGTGCCGTTTGCCGTACCATCCGTTACCCATAACTCTCCATTTGAGAAAGTATCTGATGCACTGAAATAAAGTAAATTATTGAATACTGTGAATTGACTAGGTAGGCTATGACCGGTAAGGTTGATGTTCTTTACTAATTGTGTACCCGCCGGAGTCCCGTCCGTCACCCATAATTCATAACCATTAATACTATCGAAGCCTCGGAAATAGGTCTGCGAATTGAAATTACCCATCAAACCTGCGCTTTGTGAGAACCTGATACCATCAGAACTGTCGCCACTAATATCTGCTACCATTTGTGTGCCACTTACTGTTCCATCAGTTTTCCATAGTTCATAACCTGTAGCAGGTGTTGTAGCCCTGAAATATATTATGTTTCCCGAAACAAAGAATGCTTCAGGCGTAGAAGAACCACTTCCTGGTACTATATCTTTCAGCATAATAGTACCATTGGCAGTTCCATCGCTTACCCATAGCTCCCTGCCGTTAATACCGTCATCAGCATTGAAATAAAGTTTGCCATTACATTCAGCAATTTGCCTCGGCCATGAATGACCACTACCTATATTAATGTCGGTTAACACATGCGTTCCAAGGGCAGTCCCGTCGCTTACCCACAGCTCCTGTCCATGAATATTATCATTAGCTGCAAAATACATTTTGCCATTGAATACCATTAAAGACTCCAGTCCGAATGCGGTCGAATACTGACTGATTTGTATCACCTGTTTAGTTCCGGCAGGGGTGCCATCGGTTTCCCAGAGCTCAATACTATATGCTTTGCTTCGTGCAGAAAAATATAGTTTGCCGTTGTATGCCGTGTACCCAAAGCAGTTAGAATACGTAGTGCCGGGATATACGTCTTTTAACAACATCGTGCCTGCCTGTGTGCCGTCGCTTACCCAGGGTTCGTAGCCGGAGCCGTCCTGGTAGGCCGTGAAAACAAACTGACCATTGAAGCTCGCAAAGTTCTGTGGCCGTGAAAACTTCTGGATACCTTTATTGAGGTCGAAGTCTGTAAATACGAATGGGGCTTGTGCATTTGCCTGTATGGTAATAAGGCATAACAGAATAGAATAGAGTTTGCGCATGACAGTTCGGTTTTTAAATTGTATTAAAGTTAATACATTTTATCAAATGTATAATTGTAAAGAGATTAAAAAAGGTAAAGTATTAACCTGCAGCTAATAAAGTGACCTGCCCGCATCGGCGCAGTCTTTTTCAACTTGTGACATTTCCAGCCGCCCCGCCAACCTACATCCTCACCCCCGAAGAAGTAAAAGCCCTGGACGAGGAGTACGCTCAAAACAATGAAGACAAACCACCCAAACCCTCCACCTTCGGAAAAATGTATTTCAAAGAAAAAGGCATCAATTACGACAACATAGAATAATGCAAAAGACAAACGCCGCTGTCATGGCGGACCACCAATGCTCATTTCTTACCTAAAGTCAATGGATAGCGATGATGACGAAAATACTTTTGCCTCCGGAATCAAATCAATATCCAAAAACAAATACAATGAGCAATGTTATGAAAGCTGTAGTATGTACAGCTTATGGTCAACCCGAGGTGTTACAGGTGCAGGATGCAGCCATTCCCATACCTAAAGAAGATGAACTATTGATAAGGGTGCATGCATCCAGCATTACCACGGCGGATAGCATGATGCGCACAGGTAACCCGCGCTACGTGCGCCTGTTCCTGGGCCTCAGCAAACCAAAGCACCCGATAACAGGTACAGGCTTTGCTGGCACAGTAGCCGCTACAGGTAAGGCAGTGCAGAGCTTTGAGATTGGCGATGCCGTATATGGCGAAACAACTGTGAGTTTCGGCACGAATGCGGAATATGTATGTGTACCTGCCAATGGCATAGTACGCAGTTTGCCGGCACACCTGTCGTTTGAGGCGGCAGCGGTGATGTGCGACGGGCCCGTTACTTCGCTGAATTTTTTGAAGAACCTGGCAGGATTGAAACCCGGACAGAAGGTGTTGATCAATGGCGCATCGGGCAGCCTGGGTGTAGCAGCCATACAGATAGCCAAACATAAGGGCGCAGAAGTAACAGCGGTGTGCAGCGCTGCGAATGCAGAGCTGGTAAAATCACTGGGTGCTGACTATGTGATAGATTATACAACTACCGACTTTACACAAGCAGGCAAGCTATACGATGTGGTGTACGATACGGTGGGCAAAAGTTCTTTTGCAGCAAGCAAGCAGGTGCTGACACCAACGGGTATATATATGTGCCCCGTACTTAGCATGAAATTGTTGGGGCAAATGATGATGAATCGCCTGCGTGGAGGCAAGAAAGTAAAGTTTGACGCTACAGGGCTGAAACCGGCACCTGTAATAAAAAACATGTTGCAGGAGTTGGAAGAAATGATGGCGAACGATGAGTACAACCCTGTAATAGAACGCCGGTATGTAATGGATGAAATAACAGAGGCGCACAGCTATATAGACACGGGACGTAAGCGCGGCAATATTGTGTTGAGCGTAACACAGGGCAAATATTTGGAAGGGCTGTTTACTTAGTGGTCAAAAGCCTCTTTCTTATCCTGCTAAGCGACTCAGGGGTTACACCCAGATAACTGGCTATCTGGTGCTGGGGTACACGGTTGAGCAGGCCGGGGCGTTCTTCCATCAGTTTCATGTAACGCTCCTCGGGCGATGAGGTGATGAATTCGGCTATATAGTCCTGCATTTTGCCGGTGTTGTTTTCTACCTCCTGCCTGATGATACTTTCGAGCCTGGGTATGCGGCGGCACATCTCCTGCTCCAGCGAGTCGGTGCCTACGGTCAGCACGCAGTCCTCCGCACACACCAGGAAGTGCTTGGAGGGCTTACTTTCGGTATGGCTGGTAAAGGAATTGACGGGCTCCATTTCCGTATAAAAGTTGGTGGATTTTTCTTCTCCGTCTTTGATGTAATACTCGCGTACCAGTCCTTTCAGCACGAAGTAACATTCGCGGGCTACCTGTCCTTCGCGCAGCAGCACAGTGCCTTTCTTGTAGGATTGGATATTGGCGTTGTCAACAATGATATCAATCTCATCATCAGTAAGCATGCCAAACTGTTTGATGAAACCTCTCAGTATGTCGTGCATAGCAGGTGCGTATTGGTTGTGTTAAAGATAGGGAAATTAGTAGTTAGGGCTAGTAATTAGCCACTAATACTTCTCATTCCTAAATGCTCCCTTCCTGAAAGTACCCTTACTGTAGAAATAATACAACAGGACAGAAAGATGTGTTATGGCTACAATCAAATTTGTAACACCAACAAAGCCTTTAGTAAAAGCCAGGTACACCATACACACCGCCAGCAGTATGTTGACGGTTATCCAGATGTTTTTAAAGGTGAGTTTCATACCTCCAAGATATAATTTTTTGGTTTTTGAATTTTGACTTTTTACTTTAAAACAGGGTGCCTTTTAAACTCCTTATTCCTATCAAACAAATAGCGGTAGGTGTGCAGCTTGCGGCTAATGGTAGTGCCCAGGCTCTGCGCTATATTCACCATCTTAGGATTGAAATCGCCTATCCATTGCATTTCGTATTCGTTGTACAGATGTTTGCCTTGTATCACCCTGGCGGCTTCTATTATCATATAGCCATCTACCCCCTTGCCCTGGTAGGCGGGTATTACGCCAAATACTAAACCGGTAAAGCGGTCAATTTTCCCGAAGGTTTTCATCCATAGCAGGCGCAGCTTTTCTATCAGTCCGAATTTGCCGTTGAAGTGTTTGAAATACTGGTTGAGGTCGGGCAGGTTCAGCCAGAAGGCGATGGGTTCATCTTGGTAATAGGTAAACCAGATGATGCGCTCATCTATCACCTGCCGGATGCTTTGCAGCATCTTCAGCATGGCGCGTTCTTCCATCTTTTTATCGCCGGGGTGTGAGGCCCATGCCAGGTTGTATATATAGGTAAAGTCTCTGGCGAATTTTTCAGGATGTTTTTTATCGTATGGTATGGCTTTGTAGTTGGGGTCTTTCGCCAGTTCGTCATGCACATGATAAAACTTTTCCTGTAGCCTGCTTTTTACGGGCATGGAAAAACATAACTGCTCGAAGTACACCCCGAAACCGTACCGCTCGAATAACTGCTGATAATAGGGCGGATTGTAGTTCATGCGGTACATAGGCGGCTGAAACCCCTCTACCTGCAAGCCCCACCAGGTGTCCCGCTCGCCGAAGTTGATGGGGCCATCCATAGCGTCCATACCACGGTCCTGCAACCACAGCTTACAATAGTCGAACATAAAATTGGCCGCATCCTGGTGGTTGATGCATTCAAAAAAACCGATACCGCCCGTGGGCTGCTCCTGCTTATACCCCTTGTTGACAAAAGCCGCTATACGCCCTATGACTAATCCTGAATCATCTTTGAGCAGCCAGCGGGTACATTCCCCTTTTTTGAAAAACTTATTTTTCGCGGGGTCAAATACCTCTTCTATATCCTTATCCAGCGGACGTATCCAGTTGGGGTCGTTCTTGTATATGTCTGCCGCCAGTTGCAGGAAATCGCGCCTGTCCTGTGCGGTGTTTACTTCATACATCCTCATATGCAGAAAACCTTTGGCCCTGTAAGATAAACCAATTTCTACGGCCTGTGCCTATTCGTTAAATAATTGGTAACTATTCATCGTTGTTAATTATATACTTATCAACAGGTTACATTTTTTCCTTAGTTTGCATACTTATGCTTTGGCTCTGGTTGTTATTGTCCATATTGGTGGCGGCGGGTGCGGGATATATCTCGTATCGCGCCGATGTACGGCGTGCAGTGCCATACCCATGGCTCACAGCTACGCTCAGGGGCATTGTGGTGCTGCTCACTATATTACTGCTGCTGGCGCCGGTATTCACCATTACCAAACATGAAACACGCAAGCCGGTCATCTTGTTCGTGCAGGACAACTCACGCTCTATAAAAGATGCGCTCGGTAAAGACAGCAGCGAATATAAAAACCGCGCCTCCGAACTGGTTAATAAACTGTCAGGCAAGTACAATGTAGTGACCTGGAACCTGGATGGTAGCGCAGCACAGGATAGTTTGTTTGACTACAGCGGCGATGCTACCGATTTATCTTCTGCACTCAACCGAGCTCAGGAATATTACGGTACGCAAAACCTGGGTGCCGTGATACTGGCTACGGATGGCAGGTACAACCGTGGTGTGAACCCTGTGTATCAATCGCTGTCGCTGAAAGGGGCGCTGTATACGGTAGGCATAGGCGATACCAACCTGCAAAAAGACCTGCGCATAGCACAGGTATATGCCAACAAGACCGTATCGCTCAACAATAGCTTTGAGATACGCGCGGACATAGTAGCCGATAAATGCAGGGGATATAACAATACAATGCGCGTTACCGAAAACGGCAATACGGTAGCGACGGCAGTTGTAAATGTGGGTGGCGATAAATACGACCGTTCTTTATCTTTCACTCTCAGGGCCAATACGTCGGGCATACACCACTATGTCATTACCGCACCGGCAGCCGATGGTGAAACCAATACTGCCAACAACCGCCGCGATGTATTTGTAGAAGTGGTGGACGAGCAGAAACACATCCTCATTGCTGCCGCAGCACCCGACCCGGACATAAAGGCCATACGCGAAGCACTGGCAGGATTGGACAATTATAAAATAACCGTACGTACCAATAACGATTTCCCATCGCTGCTGGATGATTATGATATACTGGTACTGCACCAACTACCGGGGCAGGGCTACCGCAGCAATCCCACCATCATACGCTCTGACAAACCCACATGGTATATACTGGGCAACAAAGTGGATAATGGCGCACTGGGCGGCATGAAGAAGCCAGTGGCTGCGAATATCAACAGCATGCAGGGCAGGAACCTGTACCCGGCTTATAATGCTTCTTTCAACAGTTTTACCCTGCCGCAGAATATACGCGAGGTAATGGACCGCATGCCGCCGTTGAATGTGCCGGCTGGCAAAATACAACTGATGCCCGGCGCACAGGCTTTGTTTATTGACAGGGGTGATAATAACCTGCCACTATGGGCTTTGCAGCAGGGCAAAAAACCTTCGGCCATTGTAACTGGCGAGGGACTCTGGCGCTGGCGCATGTACGAGCATAAAAACTTTGGCAACAGCAATGTAATAGATGAATGTATCAGGCAAACCATTTCTTTCCTGTCTGCCGCAGCGGATGATAGGCCCTTCCGTGTAACCATGCCCAAGTATGTATGGAGCGACCAGGAAAGCATCAGCCTGAACGCCTACCTGCGCAATGCTAATAACGAAGCCGTGAATACACCGGATATAAAATTAGCCGTGAAAGACAGCAGCGGTAATGAAACACCATATTCATTCGAACGCTCCGGAAATGCTTACCAACTGAATATAGGCATACGGGCGGGAGGCACTTACAGCTACACGGCCTCTGCACAATACAATGGCAAAACATTAACTGCCACCGGTAGTTTTGTGGTAGAAACTATTCCGCTGGAACTGATGGAAACAGGTGCTGATTACAACCTGCTGTACAGCCTGGCGGAAAATAACAACGGGGTATTCTTCCCCGCATCGGCCATGGCGAGTGTATACGACAGCATTACTGCCAACGACAACATCAAGCCCATAATAGAAACGAATATCGAAACTGTACCACTTATAGACCGAAAATGGTTTTTCTTCCTGGTACTTTTATTTGCTGTAGCGGAATGGTTGCTGCGCAAGTATTGGCTGGCGCAATAGTTTTTTTATGCGATGATGGGTCAATGCGATAACTAAAAAGTAAAACACTTCTCAGGATATTCTGCTGCGTGTTTGAACACCAGGTTGCGGATGTAGTCATTGTCCTGGTAGGGTTGCAATACATTTTCCAGCCGCTCCAGGTCGTCCATATTGGCGTCGTGCGCTATATAGCCCATGCCAAAGAAGCTGCCCTGCTTTACCAGTATACAGCTTTGTTCTTCATCATTAATACCCCTGTCTACCAATGCAAAAGTGGGTAGTTGCTGTTGCAGGGTTTGAACCGCTTTATCTACTTTGTTATTGTACATGCCTACCTCCTCAGCACCGGTACATGCACCGTGGCAATGCTCTGCATATATGCTGTCCGCACAATCATCAGTTTTGGCCAGGTTGCACAGGCGGGCGCACAGGTTGTATTCCTGTATCAGCTCGCGCAGGCGGTTATGCCCTTCTATAATGGTGTTGAAGGTATGTACGGGCTTGTAATAGAGTTTGTTTTTCTCAATACCCAGGCGTTTGTAGCCGTTGCCGTCTTCGTACACAAACAGTCCGTAGCGCGGCAGGTAGCCCCGCTGGCTGCGGTTGTGCGACGGCCACAGGCGACGTATCTCAGCGCTTTCCAGTATGTGTGCCATCAGGTCGGTAGCGCATTCGGTATAAGATATGCGGTGTATCTCCCGCATAAATTCCTGCTTCTGCCTGTTGGCTTTGTTGTTGCTGAAATGGCTCTTCACCCGTTTGGACAGGTTCACCGCCTTGCCTACATAAATGATCTTGCCCCGCGCATCATGAAAGTAATAGACCCCCGGCATGGGCGGCAGGTTATCTACCTGCTCTACAGGTACGTTGGGCGGAATGTACTGCTCGCGGTTGCGGCCTTTCAGCATCCCTGCTATCACATTGGCACTATCGTTTTCCAGCAGCATCCTGAAGAGCTCGGCAGTAGCAAGTGCATCACCGCCGGCGCGGTGGTGGTTGGTCAGCTCTATACCTACCTGGTGGCATAGCTTGCCCAGGCTGTAGCTGGTATAGCCCGGTATTATCTTCCTTGCCAGCCTTACGGTGCACAGTTTCTTCGTGTTCAGTTCATAGCCCTCGTTGGCCAGGTGGTGTTTCAGGAAACTGTAATCGAAATTGACATTATGCGCTACAAATACTTTGTCCTGCAGCAGCTCGTGTACCTGTGCGGCTATCTCGGTGAAAGCCGGGGCGTGCGCCACCATATTGTCGTTGATGCCTGTGAGCCTTTGTATAAAATAGGGAATGCCCTGCTTTGGGTTCACCAGCGATTCGTACACATGCAACACCTTCTGCCCGTCGTGTATTACGATGGCTATCTCGGTGATACCGTTTCCGGCGGCGTAGCTGCCTGTTGTTTCTATATCTACTATGGCGTAGAGCATCCGGTGGCAAAGATAGAGAAAATGGGGATGCAGGATGGTTAATAAATTCTGATATATAGAAAGTCAGCCAGCTACAACTTCACCGCATAGTTGTAGGCCGTCAGTAGCAGGTTATCCAGGTCAGCATCACCCTGGTTGGCAAATATCAGTACGCCTCTATCATTATCCGGGTTTACGCCCATAATGGTGGCCACACCCTGTTCAGCGCCATCGTGCCCCCATATATTGTTAGCACTGTTCATTACAAACCAATGTAACCCCATAGTCGCGTCAAGGTGTTGTATCTGTGGTTGCCACATGGTATTAACGGTTGTTTCCTGCAACAATCGCACACCATTGTAACTGCCGCCCATGCTGTATGCTGCCAGCAATTTGTACATATCCCTTACCGTAGAGCGCAATCCACCGTTGGGGTAATCTGTAAAGGTGTAATGCCGTATCTCTTCATTAGCGTCGTAGGGCATTACCAGGTTTTGCGCCGGTGTTTTCGACAAGCGCCAGTATGTACTATTCATACCCAGCGGTTCAAAAATGTTCTTTCGGCAATACGCATCAAATGCCATGCCGCTCAGCCGCTCTACCAATACGCCTATCAATGCGCTGCCCACGTTGCTGTATTCGTGTTGTGTACCCGGGGCGAAATTGTGAAAATTGTCTTTTGCATTATAGTACTTGCCCGATGGCGTCAGGTAGTCCTTCATAAATCCCTCCAGCGGCACGGGGCTGTCCTGCCCGTAATAATACTGGTTGTCCAGTTCGGGCCCGTCGGCTATAGCCGATGTATGCGCCAGCAGCATGCGGAACGTGATAGCTGCAGAATGTCCCGGAACATCAACACGGAATGGCAGGTAATCATTTATCCTGTCATCAAGTTGAAATTTGCCTGCCTCATACAACTGCATCAGCGCTGTTGCGGTAACGGTTTTCGATACCGATGCCAGCAGGAATATATGCCCGCTGTTCAGAGGCGTGTTTGTTTTTTTGTCAGATACCCCCAGGTACTTTTCGTAGGTGATGTTATTGCCTTTGAACAACAGCACCGCCATAGCAGGAATATCCTGGTTTTCTTTTTCCGTTGACAGGTACTGCTCAAATTCCTGCGCCGAACCCGGGGTAATAGCGGGGGCAACATCGTCTTTATTTTTTCCGCACGATGCGATGGCCAGCATACATGCGATTAGTATGGTCGTATATCTCATGTATCAAAAATAAGATTCATGTTTCATTTGTTATAATTTTTTGCCACATAGCAATTGCTTTTCGCCCCTCCGCCATACGTCACCGCGAGGTACGAAGCAGTCTCGCGAAATTAGGGTCTAATAACACCAGGAAATTTATATCTTAGTTCTATGTACAAAGCTGTCAGCCGTTATAGCCATCATGCACGATGCTATAATAAATGATAAGAAGGAAGAGAAGAAAGATAATTGGTAATGGCTCTGATATAAGGGTGGTAGAGATGGACGTTCAGTAGACACGGATGCCCTGCGGAACATCCGCGCCAGAGGCTATTTGTTTCTCAAAACTTTGTTTGAGATTAAATTCCGAAGTAAATCAGTCCGCTGATAAGTAATAGTAAAATCCATTGTCCTAATTTCAAATAGTTTTTAGGGAAATGTTTTGATATAGCAATGGTAAAAGCCCAAACTATTGCATAGCCTAAAAAATAAAGTGACAATATTTGCAGCAGCATCTTTTCATTGTCAAAGTAGTTTGTGAAGTTAATCAGTCCAAGACCTAAGCTTGCAAAAAGCAAATCAAAAGAAATCCAATGCCAGCCACATCTTGCCATTGTCCATTTTTCTTGTTTCTCACACCATTTATCAACTTCTGCTGACGGCTGGATGATTTTGAGTTCTCGGTCACCCACAAATGTGTGGATTATGAATGCTAAAAGTGTTAATATGTTTGCTGTTAATATAAGGTAGTTCATGACTGTTATGTTGATAATTTATTTCCCAATTAGAATATGGTATTCCTTTGGTATTGCTACTCCTGTAAAATGGTTTGTGAGTCCATAAAAAATTAATATAGTCAATACGAGCCCAAACAATAAAATAGCAATTGATTGACCATTAGGTGTCAGCCCGCCAATTGTTTGCTTCATTTTTTTGCTGTGAATTGCAGCAATGTGCCCGAAAAATGAAAGAACGGCAAGCCCGTAATAAGGAATAAAAAACAAGTTGAACGGAAACAAATTCAGACCAGCAACACCAAAGTAAAAGTTAGTGTCAAGGTGCAGCAGCAATCTGCCGCCAAAAACTGCACTCAAATGAATGATGAAGAAAATAGCCAGATAAAGGCCTGACCAAATGTGCAGCTTGTCAAAATTTGTAAAGGCTGTTTTTCGGTTCAGTTTAAAGAGTTTCAGCCCTGAAATAACCTGTACAAGTACCGCAAGTAATAAAATAGTTTCTGCAAAAAAGTTACGATAAAGATGTCGCAATACATTCATTACTTCAATATGATTGTCAGCTCCCCATATAGCAGAAAGATGGTTGGTTAAATGAAGCCCGACAAAAATTGTAATAACCAGTCCTGAAACAAAATGAGCCTTTCTTAATGGCATTTCTTCTTTTTAAATGCCCCTGCAAGAATTAATGTCAAAAACATAATTGATACCCCAAGTAAAATCCACCAAGTCATAATTTATAATGCTATGTAAACGAAATAATTTCAGCAAAAATCATAATTGTTTTGCTCAATTCATTTGATATATATCAAATAAAGTTTTTGGGGTTGCGGATTCTGCTCAATGTTTCAAGCGTTATGCCTAAAAAAGAGGCTACATGAGTAAGAGGAACTCTTTGAGTAATATCAAGTCTTGCTTTTAATAGGTTTTGGTATTTCTGTTGTGCATTTTCAAACTGGATGGACACAATTCTTTGTTGCAATTGTAACATGGTTTTGGTAATTGCAGATTTCTCTAATCTGTCAAATTCAATAAATTTTTTTGAAAGCTTGGTTGCTAAATCTCTTGAAATTTCCAGTATAATGCTGGGTTCTAAAACTTCAATATAATGATGACTGTTAACTTTTTGAAAATAGCTGTTTATTGAATTAATAAAATCATTTTCAAAAGCAAACCAATCAGTTATATCTTTCCCATCTTTTAAATAATAGGCTCTTGCACAACCATTTGCGATAAAATATGTCTTGTCTGCAATTTGCCCTTCTTTAACAAGAATTGTTTCCTTGTCAAGTGTCAAGATTTTTGAATTTAATTGCAATTCAACTTTGCACTCAGTTGGTAAACTGCAGTAATTATTTTCTATGTTACGTATTATCTGTTCGTAGTTCATTGCGGGTGCCTATACAATCTTTGCTAGCAACAATAGTTCTAAAACCTAGTTGAGATTTTTCAACCTCCTTAATTGCGCTTAAATATAGGCGATTTGAAGATGTTTAACATACTTCATTCATACCTTAACTTCCCCGTTGGCGCAAGAATGCAGCCACGCTTTGTGTGATGAGTTCTTGTGCCTTCCTCGCCGTGGGTTCAGTGTTATGTTGGCACAAGAACGCGACCCTCATTCCCACGCAGCATTCTTGCGCCAACAAAAACTAAATTATACTTCTTGTAATCAATTAATTATTGTATTTTTGCTATTGTATATAAACAGATACTCTATGCCACAATCTCTACACCGAAAAAGCGACGCCACCCACACTTCATTCTCCCGCCCAACCGGCGGGTTTTTTATTTCAGCCTTTTTCCCGGAAAAAACATGTGCAGAGTTAACAAAAGTTAACAAACCTGTGCTAAATAATTCATTTACAAGTAATTACGAGGACGTGATATTGCTGGCGGTTAAACCGGCATATATGCCAGTTAACAAAAAATGGTACTCACGACTCATGACTCACGACTTTCGACTAACAGTATTACCTTTGCCACCGAAAAAAATACATAACATGAGTTTTATTACCGACATAGTAGCACGCCAGGTGCTTGACAGCAGGGGCAACCCCACAGTAGAAGTTGACGTACATACCAGCGACGGGTTTACGGGCCGTGCCGCCGTGCCTTCAGGGGCATCTACCGGCAAGCACGAAGCCGTGGAGCTGCGCGATGGCGACAAGAAAAAATACCTGGGCAAGGGCGTGCTGAAAGCGGTAAATAATATTAACGACAGCCTGGCCGAAGAACTTTACGGCTGGGATATAACCGACCAGCGCGGTATAGACGCTGCCATGCTGCAGATAGACGGTACTAAAAACAAGGCAAAATTAGGTGCTAACGCTATACTGGCGGTTAGCCTGGCGGTGTCTAAAGCGGCTGCGCAGGCTACAGGCCTCAGCCTGTTCCGCTACGTGGGTGGTTCTAACGCCAGGACCCTGCCTGTGCCCATGATGAACATCCTGAACGGTGGTGCACATGCGGATAATAAAATAGACTTCCAGGAATTTATGGTGGTGCCCGTAGGCGCTTCTACCTTCAGCGAAGGTTTGCGCTGGGGTGTGGAGATATTCCACCACCTGAAAAATGTACTGAAAGACAAGGGCTACAGCACCAACGTAGGCGACGAGGGTGGTTTCGCCCCCGATATCCAGAGCAACGAAGAGGCGATAGAAACGGTATTGAAAGCCATCGAGAAAGCAGGTTACAAGCCCGGCGACCAGGTGGCCATAGCTATGGATGCCGCCATCAGCGAGCTGTACGATAGCAAGAGCAAGAAATATATCTTCAAGAAAAGCGATGGCCGCAAGCTGAGCAGCGACGAGGTAGTAGAATACTGGGCCAAGTGGTGCAAGAAATACCCTATCGTGAGCATAGAGGACGGTATGGACGAGGACGACTGGAAGGGCTGGAAAAAACTGACCGATACACTGGGCGGCAAGGTACAGCTGGTAGGCGACGACCTGTTTGTAACTAATGTAGACAGGCTGAGCGAAGGCATTAAATCAGGCGTGGGCAACGCCCTGCTGGTGAAAGTAAACCAGATAGGCAGCCTGAGCGAAACGATAGACGCGGTAACAATGGCGCAGCACGCACGCTACAATACGGTAATGAGCCACCGCAGCGGCGAAACGGAGGACAACACCATTGCCGACCTGGCAGTCGCGCTCAACTGCGGCCAGATAAAGACCGGCAGCGCATCCCGCAGCGACCGGATGGCCAAGTACAACCAACTGCTGAGGATAGAAGAAGAGCTGGGCAGCAATGCCTATTATCCCGGCAAAAATCTTATATTTGGTAAGTAATATATAAAGGGATGAAAAAGGCGTTACGGATAGCTACCAACAAATACCTGCTTACGGCCATAGTGTTCGTAGTGTGGGTAGGCTTCTTCGACCGCAACGACTGGTTCACCCAACGCCAACGCCAGCGCGACCTGGAAAGCACAAAGGAGAACATAGATTACCTGCGTGCCGAAATAGCGGATATGAAAGCCCAAAGGGACGGCCTGAAAAACGACCCCAAAGTGCTGGAAAAGTTCGCCCGCGAAAACTACCGGCTGAAAAAGGATAACGAAGACGTGTACGTCTTTGAATAACATAAAGAAAGGCGCTTATAGCGCCTTTCTTCTTTTAAGTTCTTTATTTATTAATGACAACTCCCGCCCTGTCTGCCCGGCTACGGAGGTGTTCTCCTGGGCGCGGCGCATCAGGTAGGGCAGCACATCGCGCACGGGGCCGTAAGGCAGGTACTTTGCTACATTGTAGCCGCTATCCGCCAGGTTGAAGGATATATTATCGCTCATGCCGTACAGTTGAGAGAACCACACGCGGTCGCTATTGGCGGATATATTATTAGCCTCCATGTACTTCGCTGCCTCCATACACGACTTTTCGTTGTGCGTACCTATGAACACGGATAACTTATCCAGGTGTTGCAGGCAATAGAGCACTGCGGCATCGTAGTCCTTGTCGGTGGCGGCTTTGTCAGGTTGTATAGGCGATGGGTAGCCCAGCTCTTCAGCGCGCTTGCGTTCCTTTTCCATATAGGCGCCGCGCACCAGCTTTGCCCCCAGTATATAGCCTTTGGCAGTGGCATCCTGCAGAGCAACCTCCAGGTAGGGTAGTGCCCCGGTGGTGTATAGCTGGAATGTATTGAAAATGACCGCCTTTTCTTTGTTGTACCGCAGCATTACAGCCTCGCACAGTTCGTTCACAGGCTCCTGTATCCAGGTTTCTTCGGCGTCTATCAGCACCATCACCCCCTCGTCGTGGGCGGCCTTGCATATACGGTCTATCCGCCCGTGTACCCTTTGCCATTCCTCCTGTTCATCTTGGGTAAGATTATCCCCGCTATGCAGCTTTTCCAGAAGGGTGAAACGGGCAAAGCCTGTTACCTTCAGGGATATAAAAGGGATATTGGATTTGGAAGCGGCATACTTAATGGCCTTGATGAACTCAGGTACCGCCTTGTCAAATTCGGCCTCGCCCTCCTTACCTTCCACGCCATAGTCCAGTATTACCCCTACATGGTAGGCAGCCAGTTTATCGGCAGTGGCGGCGGCCTCTTCCATCGTTACACCCCCGCAAAACTGGCGGAATATCGTATTCTTTACAATCCCCTCAATAGGCAGCCTCAGGCTGAGCGACCATTTGGTCAGTGCCATACCTATTTTTGTTAAAGTTGGCGAACCCATTGAAGAAAACAGGAACTGGGCCTGTTTCAATTCACGATTGGTACGATATTTGAATGCTATACTAGTATTGTCGAATTGCGGCAGCATATATTAATTAAGTATGCAAAAGTAATAGGCTGCCGCCATGCAATGAAATTTTAATTGCTGACAATTATCAGTATGTCACAGCAATGTATAAAATAACTTAAATGGCCGAAAAAGCCTAACGTTAAGCGGAAAAATTTTGTCTTAATCTAATAAGAATACTTATCTTTACAATTCTAATAAAATTAAAAAACGATAAAATGATGA
>CALEZD010000027.1 GCA_937928385.1 uncultured Bacteroidota bacterium | reverse complement strand
TATCTATGATTTTCATGGTGGAATTAGTAAATAGATTTATTCTGCACGGGATTGTGTAAAAGAAAAAGAAAAACCTCCCCTGTGATTGGGAGGTTTTTCCATTATTAGCTCTGGGTGTCTTTAATTTATTGCTTCACAAATTTCACCTGTTCGGTATGGCCATCTTTAGAGATGTGCAAAATATACATACCCGGAACAAGAGAAGATGCGTCAACACCTGCTTTGCTACCAGACAATATGCCTGTAGAAATATTGCGGCCGGTAACATCCGTTATAGTATAATCCGCGCCATCTGCTTCGGTGATATTCAACCTGTCCTTAACAGGGTTGGGATATACGGCAATGCCTGTTTGATTCACCTGCTGCACCGCTGTAGGTTTGCCGGGCTTGAAGTCATACTTTGCTGCCGTACCTGTAAACGCATACATTACTCTGTCACTGTTATCACCTTCGTAAAAAGTGGTTAACAGGTCGTACCCTGTATTATTAGCTGTAGTCACAGCAATCATTGGTCGTACACCCGCCATGTCAAATGGAGTATTACTGTTATCTAGCGGGTCGAAATTCACCTCCCAGTATTCATCAGGCCCACCCGGGTACAATTCCGGGTCAATGAAACCAGCTTTCAACTTTAAGCCGAAAGCATAGAAATCACCGTTGTTATCCAAACTGTTATTCACATGGTCAGAGTAGAATACTGCGGGGTAGTCGTTATACGCTGTAAGCCCGGCCAGGTTAGCGACCTCCATCCCTACACCAGTCACCGCAGGCATGATGGCTGTTTTACCATTGCTGGAGAAACCATCTGTGTTATTATAATCTGAGATGTCCAATTTTTCGACGATAGGTGTGGGGGTGGAGGGATCATAAACCTTAAACGCGCTCACCTTATTAAACAGGTTTGTGCTGTTGCCATCATTATCGTTCACCACTACAACGCATACCGGGTCATCGGGGGTTGGGGCGCCATAATTATAATACATGGGGCCGGATATACGCGGCAGTTCAAATTCATCGTCATTCTGTGTAGAGGTGGTGTTTAACTGGATAGTGCTATTAACTGTTTGTGTATTATAATCCCAATCTGATAGCATCACATCCCTACCCCTGTCAAACGGTGGGTTTTCTGAAAGGTAAGTTACATAGGCTACCTCCCTGATAGGGTTAGAAGCTATTACATCAAAATAGTTAACCGCAACTACATCGGATTGCTTACCAAAAGCGATTGGGAAATCCTGGTTAGGTGTCGGAAAAAATGAAGTGCCGGGGTCATCTATCTCACCATCAATTCCCCATACCTGGCGCCGGCCAGTATGCGGGTCATCCTGCTCCCAGGTAACTGCATATTTGGTTGCAAGTATGACACCGCCTGATGTTGGAATATTTCTGGTATGCCATATTTCTATATGCGGTTTTGAAGCAGTGCCACCGGATTGACGGCTCAACAAAACGGGTGTGCTGTTTCCTGGTATGGCAACAGTTGCGCAGGGCGGTGTGGTACAGGGTGGAATCGTAAACGGCTCCGGAGGCATAGTTGTAATAATCCCGGAGGGCTGTTTATTTATCTCATAATGATCCATATAAATTTCACCGTTCAGCTCATATACCACCAGCGCAAAATGTTTGGAATCCGATGCAAACGTGCTGTAACAGGTGCCTATCGCAATATCAGGGTCATTGGCCGTTCCCGTCATCTGGCTACCTGCGCCAAACCAGTATGGAATAGGTAAAGTTGCAAAAGCACCCGGGACAATAGTATTACCGATCGTAAAACCAGTAACATCGTTGCCAATTTCTACATTTGTAACGCCGGAAAATGCTATCCCCCATAAATTTCCCCAGGTAGTATTGATACCAAAATAAGCAGGGTAAGAGGCCGAAACACTGCCATTGTCCACAATAGTAGCCATATCGGCATTTATTGACCTTAGTGGAGTAGTAGTGGTGGTCTGCATGGCCCAGCCTGAAGTACAGACTGCACTGTTACATAAACGCAAAGGGAGGGCGGTCGGATTTGCAGCATCCTTTACTTTGGGCTGTGCAAAGGCCGTTGTGTTAGTGATAAGCAGCATAGTGTATATAGCTGCAATGCGGAAGAACCGCAAAGAATTGATTTTCATAAATAATTGGTTTTTTGTTATTAAAAATGAATTTTAAAAAGGTAGGATGCAGGTGCTATGGCGGGTGCATGGTTTGCCGAAATAAAAGCGTTGATGATACGGTGTGTTTCATGCCAGGTTGTTTGGGTCATCAAACCTAATCTTTTCCACCCAAACAAAAAACGGGTGTTTTTCCCCTTTGTTTATTCCAGGTATTTTTCGTAAGGGATGTAAAATGTTTTTCGAAAAATGGGTGTTTTCCCCCTGTTTTGAAACTATATTAAGCAGTAACTTTACCTATAGACAATTTAAAATCATAACCATGTTAATTACCAATACAGAACCCCGTGTTGTACCCGCCATGCGGTCATTGATATCAGTTATTGCTTTATGCCTGTTCACCTCCGTTGCCTCGTCTCAAACATTTTACCAGGTGCAACATACAAGCGGGACTTCCACTTATGGCAATACAGCAGTTACTGTCACACCAGGGCCGGGTTTTATATCAACTGCTAATTGGTGTGCCGCAGGAAATTCCTATCATATAGGACAGGATCCGTCACGAGTAAATAAGTACAGTTTCAGCCTTGCAAATCCTACGAATCATATACGTCTTTCAATTGAAGTTGCTCAAAAATGGGAGACCTTTAGCTTTTCCGTAAACGGGCAGCATTATTCATTGAACTATAGTGAACTTTCGCCAATCTCCGTTGGAACATGCATATTAACCAATGCATTTATTATCAACAGCAGCGGCGATATACAAGACACAATGACCAATACACATAGTGGCGGGGTACTGATAGATATAATCAAACCTAATATTTATTCTTTCAGTGCTGAACATACAACGGTTACGGAAGCTGGTTCAGGATTAGGTGTTTATTTCCTGGAAGACACCACGACCTTTATCCAACAACCCTTTACCGATACTGTAAAATGCCCCGGCGACAGCCTGGCGTTGGTGTACAGTACCAATTTCAGGTTTAACAACAACAATACTTTTACG
>CALEZD010000026.1 GCA_937928385.1 uncultured Bacteroidota bacterium | reverse complement strand
TATACCGGGTCATGTTATTAAATTATCTCTTTAACAAAAAACTGTATATACATTGTTATATAGAAGCACTCAACGTATATTTGATTCCAATACATATATAGATAATATTCTTTAAACCATAATTGTTAATTACGATATGAAACTCACACACTTAATAAAGTGGGCGCATGCAATTGTTTTGTGCCTATTAACAGGTATTGCCGGTGCGCAAACCAATCTGTATACCGAAGGGACGGATATGTCTAATACACCATTCGGTAATACCCACAACATTACTTCAGCAGGTACATATACTGTTATTGGCGGACTGGGCACACCCAGCGATGGACAAGACTGGCACCAGGTAAACATTGGTTCCGGCCTTCAGCTTACAGGTGTTACATATAGTGTAAGTGGCGGTGGTGGCTTTAGCGGAGGTTGGGGCTTCGCCGGGTGTTGCGGCAATACCATCAGTGGTAATGCAAGTGGTTCTTTCACAGGTGCCTCTTATCCGCTGGGCACAGGTACGTATTACACCCAGATGTTTGCCAACTTTTCGGTAGGGAACTCTTATGTAGTAACATACACCGTTACATCGGCTGCAGTTCCTCCATCTATTACAAGTCATCCGCCCAACAGGACGATATGCGCTGGCAGCAATACTACTTTTACTGTATCGGCCAACAATGCTACCAGCTATCAATGGCAGGTAAACACAGGTAGTGGGTTTGGCAATATAACCAATGGCGGGGTTTACAGTGGTGCAACCACCACTACCCTAACGATTACAGGTGCAACCGCAGGCATGAACGGATATTTGTATCGTTGTATTGCAACCGGAGCCGCGAGTCCTGCGGCTACATCCAATTCAGGTACGCTTACTGTAAATTCAGCTCCTGCAATAACCGTACAACCACCTAACCGGACTATATGTTCAGGCAGTAATACTACATTTACTGTATCAGCCAGCAATGCTACCGGCTATCAGTGGCAGGTAAATACAGGTAGTGGGTTTGCGAATATCACTAATGGCGGAGTATATAGCGGCGCAACAACTGCCACCTTAACTATCACAGGTGCTACTGCCGGCATGAATGGATATTTGTATCGTTGTGTTGCCAGCGGTTCATGTACACCGTCGGCAACATCCAATTCAGGTACGCTCACTGTTAATTCCGCACCGGTTATAACAGTACAGCCACCTAATCGTACAATATGTGAAGGCACAAATACTACATTCACTGTAACCGCTTCCAATACCACTGGTTACCAGTGGCAGGTAAATACAGGTAGTGGGTTTGGTAATATAACCAATGGTGGAGTGTATAGCGGGGCGACAACTGCCACTTTAACCATCACAGGTGCTACTGCCGGCATGAATGGATATTTGTATCGTTGTGTTGCCAGCGGTTCATGTACACCGTCGGCAACATCTAACTCAGGCACATTAACAGTTGACCCATTACCTGCCATCTCTGCACAACCACCTAACAGGACGATATGTGCAGGCGATAATACGACATTCACCGTCACAGCATCTAATACCACCGGCTATCAGTGGCAGGTAAATACAGGCAGTGGATTTGGCAACATAACCAATGGTGGGGTGTACAGTGGCACTACAACTGCCACCCTCACTATTACCGGCGCTACCGCAGGCATGAATACCTATACATACAGGTGTGTTACCACCAACAGCTGTGGAAGCATTAATTCCAATGCAGGTACACTTACTGTTAATACAGCCCCTAATATAGCTGTTCATCCATCTAATAGTACCATCTGCGAAGGAACAAATACATCGTTCAGTGTCACAGCTGCAGGCACAGCGCTTACTTATCAATGGCAGGTGCATAACGGCACATCGTGGAGCAATGTAAGCAACACTGGCATATACAGCGGCGCTATCACCAGTACATTGTCCTTAACCGCTGCAACATCTGCTGTTAATACATACCAGTATCGTTGTATTGTGAATGGCACATGTGCACCTGCTGCCACATCCAATGCAGCAACGCTAACCATCAATACAGCACCGGTGATAACTGGCCAGCCAGGCAACAGTACAATATGCGAAAATGCTAACACATCGTTCGGCGTTACAGCTACAGGTGCTTCCCTCACATATCAATGGCAGGTAAGCACCAACGGCGGCGGATTGTGGACCAACATAACCAATACAGGTATATACTCAGGAACAACTACTGCTACACTCAGCCTGACAGCAGCTACATCAACTGTCAACGGATACCAGTACCGGTGCGTAGTCAGTGGCATATGTACACCTGCTGCTACATCCAACGCGGCTACGCTCAACATCAATACAGCACCTGTAGTGACAGCACAGCCTGCCAACAGTGCTATATGTGCAGGGACGAACACATCTTTCAGTGTTACCGCTACAGGCACAAGCCTGACTTATCAGTGGCAGGTACACAACGGTACTTCGTGGAGCAATGTCAGCAACACCGGTATATACTCAGGGGCTACCAGTACTACCCTCAACCTGACAGGGGCTACTGCTGCGGTCAATACTTTCCAGTATCGTTGTGTGGTAAGCGGAACATGCACTCCTGCAGCAACTACTAATGCTGCCACGCTTACAATCAATACAGCTCCTGCAATAACCGCACAGCCTGCTAATAGCACAATATGCCCGGGCAACAATACGAGCTTTAGTGTTACAGCTACGGGTACCGCCCTTACCTATCAATGGCAGGTAAGTACTAACGGCGGTGGTTTGTGGACCAACCTGACCAATACAGGTATTTACTCCGGAACAACTACTGCTACACTTAACCTGACAGCAGCTACATCAACTGTCAACGGGTATCAATATCGTTGCGTAGTAAGCGGCTCTTGTACACCTGCTACTACATCCAATGCGGCAATTTTAACTATTAACCTGGTACCAGCCATAACAGCTCAGCCGGGTAACAGTACTATATGTTCCGGCAACAATACGAGCTTTAGTGTTACAGCTACGGGTACCGCCCTTACCTATCAATGGCAGGTAAGTACTAACGGCGGTAGTTTGTGGACCAACCTGACCAATACAGGTATTTACTCCGGAACAACTATTGCTACACTTAACCTAACCGGTGCAACTACAGCGCAAAATGGGTATCAATACCGTTGCGTTGTAAGCGGTACATGTACTCCCGCTGCAACATCCAATGCTGCAATACTGAACATCAACACTGCACCGGCAATAACAGCACAGCCGGGCAACAGCACTATATGTGAGAACACAAACACATCCTTCAACGTTACAGCAATAGGTACCGCTCTTACCTATCAATGGCAGGTAAGTACCAACGGTGGTGGTTTGTGGACAAACTTAACCAATACCGGTATATACTCAGGGGCTGCGACAGCTACCCTCAGCCTGACAGCAGCTACAACTACTATCAACGGGTATCAATACCGCTGCATCGTAAGCGGAACTTGTACGCCGGGCGTTACGTCTAATACAGCAAGTATTTCTATAAATACTTTGCCCACCATTACAGCACAACCCGCAAACAGTACTATATGTTCCGGCAACAATACGAGCTTTAGTGTTACAGCTACAGGCACCGCCCTTACCTATCAATGGCAGGTAAGTACTAACGGCGGTGGTTTATGGACCAACATAACTAATACAGGTATATATTCAGGTACATCAACAGCAACGCTCAACCTGACGGGTGCTGCAATAGCACAAAACGGGTATCAATACCGCTGTGTAGTAAGTGGAACATGTACTCCTGCAACTACATCCAATGCTGCAATACTGAACATCAACACTGCACCGGCAATAACAGCACAGCCGGGTAACAGTACTATATGTGAGAACACAAACACGTCCTTCAGCGTTACCGCTACAGGTACTGCTCTTACATATCAATGGCAGATAAGTACCAACGGCGGCGGTTTATGGACCAACATAACAAACACCGGTATATACTCAGGAACAACTACAGCCACGCTCAACCTGACAGTAGCTACAACTGCGGTTAACAGTTATCAATATCGTTGTGTGGTAAGCGGAACATGTACACCACAGGCGACCAGTAATGCTGCTACGTTAACTATCAATACTGCACCTGTAATAACGAGCCAACCACAAACAGATACTATTTGTGTAAATACCGGTACAACCTTCTCTGTTGCTACTACCGGTACAGGCCTTACTTATCAATGGCAGGTAAGCACAAACAATGGTACAAGTTGGACAAACCTTGCAAACGGTGGTATATATAGCGGCGTAGCCACTTCGGCGCTTGCGCTCACTAATGCTACCGTGGCTGTACACACTTACCGGTATCGCTGCGTGGTAAGCGGCACCTGTGCACCTTCGCAGACATCTGCCGCTGCTACCTTGTATATCAAAACAACGCCGGTAGTAACATTACAGCCTACAAGTACAATCGTTTGCCTTGGCAACAATACATCATACTCTGTTGCAGGCACCAGTACTTTCCCTGTGAACTACCAATGGCAGGGCTCCGTGAACGGTACTACATGGTTGAACATTGCAAACGGAGCATTTGGCGCATATACAGGAGTAAACACGCCTACGCTGAATGTCAGTGGTGTGTATAGCGGCCTTTTCAGTATGTACCGTTGTGTATTAAGCAACGGATGTATTCCTGTACCGACAAATACTGCTTCACTGACAATAGAAACAGCACCGCTTATCAGCATCAACCCAACCGACCAGGTGAAGTGTGTTGGTCAGAATGCATCGTTCGCTATCAGCGCTACAGGGTCAAATATTACCTACCAATGGCAGGAAAGCACTAACGGTGGTTCTACATGGAATAATGTGGCTAACGGCGGCGTGTATAGCGGCGCTGCAACTAACAACCTGATACTGACTGCACCACCTGCTACGATGAATGCATACAGGTACCGGTGCATGGTAACAGGCTCTTGCCCCACTGTTAAAACTTCTGCTTCGGCTACACTGACGGTAAACACCCTGGTGGCTATCAATACCAACACACCTACTGCACTCACATACTGTAGCGGCAGCAATACCAGCCTGACGGTTGGCGCTACAGGTACAGGAATGAGTTACAGGTGGTATAGGAATATAAACGGTGTTTGGACTGCATTGAACAACGGTGGCATATATTCAGGTGTCACTACTGCTACGCTGAATATTACCGGTATTTCAGCGGCTACCAACACAGTACATTATTTATTCCGTTGCGTTATCACCGGTACATGTAATATGGTGAGCACCAACACTACTGACATTACAGTACAGGCACTCCCCGCAATTGCTTCCAACCCATCGAGCGTGACCCGTTGCGACAGCACAGGCAGCCTGGGCTTCAAGGTGACGGCTACGGGTTCGGCACTGGTGTACCAGTGGCAACTGAACACAGGCAACGGATGGAACAACCTGGTGAACAACAGTACCTACTCTGGTGTGAACACACCCAACCTGGAACTGGCCAATGTGTATTACAGCATGAACGGCTACCAGTATCGCTGTGTAGTAACAGGTATTTGCACTCCTACAGCCACATCTTCGGTTGCAACGCTTACGGTTAATCAATTGATTAAACCATCGGTAGTGGTGAATGTGACCAATGATGATATTTGTACAGGCAGTTCAGTTACCTTCACACCTGCTCCAACAAATGGAGGCACCAACCCATCGTATGTATGGAAGCGCAACGGCGCAACAGTTGGTACAGGTAGTTCTTACACCACTGCTACACTGGCCAATGGAGACCAGGTATGGTGTGACATAACATCTAATATAACATGTCCATCGCCTAAAACGGTGAAGAGCAACAATACCATTACAATGAAAGTAACACCGTACTCAACACCAACTATAGTGGTTACATCTGATGTAGGCACTTCATGGTGTAGCGGCAAACCGGCAGTGTTCAGGGCAAATATTACCAATGGTGGCCCAACGCCTTATTACGAGTGGCAGGTGAACGGATTGGTAGTAGGCGCTAATGTGGACACTTACCTGACAACACAATTACTGAACGGCGACCAGGTACGTTGCAGGCTCACCAGCAGCCTCAAGTGCCCTTCACCGGCTATTGTTACCAGCAATACACTGACGATGACCATCAACCAAACTACGCGCTCGAGCATAGTAATAGCGCCTAACCCTGACAGTGTAATTTGTGAGAACGTTGAAGTAACTATGTACGCTTATTTCACAAATGGAGGTACAACCCCATCTTTTCAATGGGTTCTAAATGGTCAGGATATACCTGGAATGACTTCAGGTACGCTTAAAACAAATGCACTCAATAATGGTGATACCATACAATGTCGTTTCATCAGCAACGCTACATGCGTATTCCCTGAAATAAGCAACCCGGTAGTATTCTCTGTTCTTAATCCCGTTGACCCTAGTGTAAATGTGACAGTAATATATATGGGCAACAACACTTACAGGTTTACTGCACTGCCTGTGAATGGCGGGCAAAACCCAACTTATCAGTGGTATAAAAATACAGTGCCCATACCTGGTGCTACAGCTGCCTTTTACGATGCTGCAAACTTGCTAAAAACTGACAAAATAACGGTAGTAATGACCAGCAGCGAACCATGCGTAAGTATAAATAAGGAAAAAGTAGAAAGCAGGACCATCACCACGGCTGTTAGTGAATTCGGGAATTCATTTGGAGAGCTGGGCCTCTACCCCAACCCCAACAAAGGGCAATTCAGTATAAAAGGCACATTGAACAAATCGGTGGCGGACAAAGATATAATGGTAAGAATTACCAACTCTCTAGGCCAGACTGTGTACACACAGGCATACCGTGCGGCTGGTGCAAATATCGACCTGCCGGTGCAATTGCAGCACGACCTGCCCAACGGCATGTACCAGGTGAATGTGGCCATAGATGACAATGTGACCAACCTGCGCTTCGTACTCAACAGGTAAGATTTATTTAAACACACTCATATAAAGAAACGGCTCCCAATTGGGAGCCGTTTCCGCTTTGTTAACAATCTGTTAATAAATAGCAAATAGATAGTTAATGCATTACTCAAAACTACATTTACATTTACACATGTATTCAGGGACATACATATTCACATAAATTTTTAATATATATAGAAATGAGAACTATACTTAATAAAAGTTTAATGGCACTGTTGTGTTTTTTTCTATTGCACGACACATACGCTCAAACATTTTATATTAATGAGAACTTCTCTACGGGTTCGGGGCAAACACCCCCTACCGGATGGACCAATAACACATTGGCGGGTACTCCTGCATTTGACAAATGGCGTTTTAATAATCCCGGTGGCAGGACATTCAATATCCCTATATCTTCTCCCGCAGCAATTTTTGACAGTGACAATTATTCAAGTGGTGGCGGTGCTGAAGATGTTACGCTGGAATCTCCTACCGTGAACACAACCGGGTCAACAATTGTAAAAATAAAATGGGACCAATATTTCCAGTCAGGTTTCGGGGGTTCTGCCGCTGTTGAAGTATGGGATGGCAGTACGTGGAACCAGGTTTATTTCAATAACAATACAACCACCAGCAACCCAAACGCGCAGGATATTGATGTAAGCACACACGCAGCCAACAAAGCATCGGTAAAAGTACGGTTCAGGTGGAGAGGAGATTGGTCCTGGTACTGGATTGTTGATAACGTGCAATTATACCAACCTGCGTTAACGCCTCAAATTACAACAGACCTTGTTCAGCAGAAGGCATGTGATAACACAGTAGCAAAATTCTTTGTAGCGGCAACAAACTCCCCTACTACTTTTACATGGGAAGTATCAAGCAATAATGGCTCATCATGGTCTGCTGTCAGTAACGGCGGAGCCTACTCAGGCGCAACAACAGATACACTCAGTATTACGGCTTCAACAAGTCTAAACAACAATTTATACCGTGTAACCGTGCAAAACGTCCACGGCTCAGACCTTTCTGACACCGCAAGATTGGTTGTACCATTTGTTACTACCCCTACCACTACTCATGATACAATATGCACTGGTGACACTGCAATACTTACAGCAAGTGTTTCCGGCGGCTTCATCAATTGGTACGACGCATTAACAGCGGGTAATAAAGTGGGTAGCGGCGATACGTTGACGTTAACATCAGTAAGCTCAACAGATACTTTTTACGCAGAATCCACAACCGGAGGCGGGGGCGATAGCCTGCAAACGCCTTTTACAAGCGGTAATGCTCAGTCTGGTGTAATGTTCGATATATTAACCAAAAACAATTCAATTACAATAAATAGCTTTGAAGCAAATCTTGACCCAACATACTTTTCAGGGCCGGGTAATTTTTCAGTTTATTATAAAACAGGTACACATGTGGGTTTTGAGTTAAATTCGGGTGCATGGACCTTCCTGGCCAGTAGCACCGGTATCACAAGCCTTGGCTCGGGTGTAGGTACAGACCTCGGTTTCAACCTGTCTCTGCAACTATCTCCGAATACCACTTATTCATTTTATATTGTAATGACCAATGGGTCATCTTTGCCCTATACAACCGCGGGTGTTCATAATGCATTACTGGCAAGTAACAACGATTTAAATATTTATGTAGGCAAGGGGGTATCGGGCCTGTTTGGCGGTACATTCAGCCCCAGGGCTGCTAATATTGAAATCGGGTATTCGTCACTTTCATGCCACAACCCAACGCGTATACCGGCAATAGTAATGCTTAATACTTCCCCCATTGTGACATCACATCCGGGAAACAGTATTATATGTGCAGGAGCGAATACATCGTTCAGTGTTACGGCCACAGGTGTTGATTTGACTTACCAATGGCAGGTACACAATGGCACATTATGGAGCAATGTAACCAACACAGGTATATACAGTGGTGCAACTACTGCTACGCTGAACCTGACTGCGGCTACAACTGCAGTAAATACATACATGTATCGTTGTATGGTAAATGGTACATGTTCTCTTTCAACAACATCCAACGCAGCCACACTTACCATAAACACTGCACCAGCAGTAACAACACAACCTGTCAACAGGACAATATGTGAAAACACCAATACCACATTCAGCATTAATGCTACAGGTAGTTCATTGACTTATCAATGGCAGGTACACAACGGCACTTCATGGAGCAATGTAACCAACACAGGTATATACAGCGGGGCTACTACTAATACCTTAACGCTTACAAACGCTACCGTAGCTGTGCATAACTACCAGTACCGTTGTATGGTAAGCGGAGCCTGTACTCCTGCTGCTACATCTAACGCGGCGCTGTTGTTTATCAAAACAAGTCCGGTTGTAACTGTTCATCCTACAAGCAAACTTATATGCTATGGCAATAACACTTCTTACAGTGTTGCCGGCACAAGTACTTATACTATCAGCTACCAATGGCAGGGTTCTGTAGATGGTATAAGCTGGAGCAATATTGTTAATGGTGGTATCTTCACAGGAGCTAATTCCGCTACAC
>CALEZD010000025.1 GCA_937928385.1 uncultured Bacteroidota bacterium | reverse complement strand
ACCTGTATCTGGAGCTTCGGAAACTCTTATACTATCCATTGTACTACGAGGCCAATTGCTGCAAAGTAACAGCTAAAAATAAAAATGGGCAACTTTGATAAGTTACCCATTTTCGTACCACGTACGGGAATCGAACCCGTGATTCCTCCGTGAAAGGGAGGCGTCTTAACCCCTTGACCAACGCGGCATTTCCCGTTTTGGGATTGCAAAGATAGGAACTCCCGTTTTTATCTCAAAATTTTATCTCAAAAATTTATTGTGCTGCCATTGCATTGATGATACCAAGAAAATCAGCTGCATTCAACGATGCGCCACCTATCAATCCGCCGTCTACATCGGGGCAGGCAAACAGTTCTGCTGCGTTGGATGGCTTACAGCTACCGCCATAAAGTATGCTGGTGCTGTTAGCTACATCATTACCATATTTCCCGGCAATTACACTACGTATATGTGCGTGCATATCCTGTGCCTGTTCCGATGTTGCTGTACGGCCTGTACCTATAGCCCATATTGGTTCGTATGCTATAGTTACGTGGCTCAGCTGTTCTGCATCCAGGTGGAAGATGCCTTCAATTATTTGTTGTTCTACATAGCTGTTTTGTGTGTTGGCATCTCTTATTGCCAGCGGTTCGCCGCAGCAATAGATAACTTGCAGGTTGTTGGCTAAGGCAATGTCAACTTTCTTAGCCAGCATTTCGTTGCTTTCATTAAAGTATTCCCTGCGTTCAGAATGTCCCAGGATAACGAATAGCGCCCCTGTGCTTTTTATCATATCTGCCGACACCTCACCTGTATATGCGCCAGATGCTTCCGTATAGCAGTTTTGTGCCCCTGTATATACCCTGTTGGCCAATACGGTCAATTGTCCTGTTTGCTGCAGGTGTATGTAGGGGGGGCATATTATTACTTTATGCTGTTCGCCAAGTTGTGGCATTCCTGTTAATATCTCAGTTACCAAATCCTTACCCTTTTCCAGGCCCAGGTTCATTTTCCAATTCCCGGCAACAATCTTTTTACGCATATATATTTATTGGTTTTGACAATTATTTATTAGCAAACATATCCCTTTGTTCCTGTGTACGCTCGTATATGTGTGTGTACATTTTTATTTCTTCGGCAGATAGTGTTTTACCCCGCCGTTGCATCATCCTGTTGGCAGTTTCCAATGCGCGCTCCAGCCTGTACCCGGTCAGCCCCTCACTGCCTCCCCACGTAAAGGAAGGAATGAATTTCTCAGGAAAGCTGCCACCGTATATATTGGCTGATACACCTACAACCGTGCCGGTATTAAACATGGTATTGATGCCGCATTTCGAATGGTCGCCCATCATCAGTCCGCAGAAGATGAGCCCTGTTTGTACAGATTTGAAATTGTGCTCATCCCATATTTTTATGGTGTCATAATTGTTCTTCAGGTTCGAGCAGTTGGTATCTGCGCCCAGGTTGCACCATTCGCCTATTACCGAGTTGCCCAGGTAACCATCATGCGCCTTATTGCTATTGGCGAAGAATACCACATTGCTTATTTCTCCACCTACCTTGCAGCCCGGGCCTATAGTAGTGCCCTTGTATAGTTTGGCACCCATTTTCACTACGGCATGCTCGCGTAATGCCAATGGCCCCCTGATCAATGCACCTTCCAGTATTTCAGCGCCTTTGCCTATATACACAGGGCCTTCTGCATTGATAATACAACCCGCATTGATAATTGCGCCCTCTTCTATAAACAGGTTGTCCGGGTTCTTTACTATTACCCCTTCCGGCATGGGCTGGCTCGTTCTGTCTTTTGTTATTATTGCAAAATCGGCGGTTATGGCTTCTTCGTTCATGGAGAAGATATCCCATATATGCTGTAGCCTATGTATCGGGGCCGCGTAGTTAACTTCTTTGAGCGAGACGGGGGTATTTAGCCCGGGGCCAAACTGCACTTCAGCATCTGTTACCCTGGCAGCTATTATCAAATCATCTTGTACCAGTTGCTGCATCGGCTCCAGTTTCGATATAGCAGCAAACAAATCAGCCGTGGCAATGATGCTTCCGTTGATGAACAGGTTATCGCCCCCGCCGTTTAACGGAAACACTTCCTGCAGGTAAGGTGCTGTAAGCGTACCCGTTGGACTGCCCGTAAAATACTCCCACCTTTCCCTCATAGTCATAATGCCACAACGGATATCAGCAACCGGGCGCGTATGCGAAAAGGGTAGTAGGGAATAACGGCTATTGTCGTCGAATAAGATGATGTTCATAATAGAAAAATCCCGACAAAAGTCGGGATTTTTGATGCGTAATGCAAATAATGTGCGGGAAGATTATTTCTTCTTCTCGTAACGTTTTTTGAATTTATCGATACGACCTGCAGTATCAACAAACATTGATTTGCCTGTATAGAAAGGGTGCGACTTATGAGAAATCTCCACCTTTACCAGGGGATATTCCTTACCATCTTCCCAAACGATTGTTTCTTTTGAAGGGGTAGTAGAACGTGTAACAAACGTATAGTCGTTAGACATGTCTTTGAACACTACCAAGCGATAACTTTCCGGATGTATGCCTTTTTTCATTATTTAGTTTTTTGTGCATGGATTTGGCCATGCGATTTTACAGAGTGTGCAAAGGTATGTTTTTTTTAATATCCTGCAAAAAAATCATGTTAAGCACGCTTCTTTTTACGGGTTTTTACCCTCTTTTTCAGCTCATCTTCAGCTTGCTCTGCAAAGTTGTAGGTGGCTACTATCTTGCCGTCGGGTCCTATCAATACCGCCTGGGGTACAAAGGTAACACCATAAATCTGTGCCGGCTCAGCATTCCAGCCGCCAAGGTCGCTCATGTGGTATTCCCATTCCAGGCTGTCTTTGGCTATCGCCTGCTCCCATTTTTCTTTATTCTGATCCAGGGATACGCTTAATACAGTAAAGCCTTTTTTGGCATCCTCATATTTCAGGTCTTTATATTCCCTGTACATTTTTACCAACCTGGGGTTGGCCCTGCGGCAGGGGCCGCACCAGCTTGCCCAAAAATCAATCAATACATACCTGTTTTTGTATATGTCAGACAGTTTGATAGTATCGCCTTTAGGTGTGGGGAATGCCAGCTCAGGGGCCTGTTCTCCGACTTTAATTTTATCATTTGCATATTGAGCCCGGGCGGTAGTAAGGCATAAGGCGTATACTAAAAATGTTGTTACCAGTAGTTTCATATTCTCTTTTTATATTAATCTGTTGGTTGCTAAGTTAAGCATGTTATCAGAATTCAAGGGTCAATCCATCGAAAGACAGGTGCATACCCTCCGGCAGTTGGTGTTCAATATCTGAATGTTTTCCTAATTGATGGCTAATATGGGTAAAATAGGTATCCTGTACACCTATATCTTGTGCAACTGATATAGCCTCTTCCAGTGTATAGTGAGAAGGGTGTTTGGTGTGCCTTAATGCATTTAAAACCAATGTTTTACTTCCTTTTATTTTATCTAATTCTTCCGGTGATATATAATTTGCATCAGTTATGTAGGTAAAGTCTCCAATGCGAAAACCCAATACATCCATATACATGTGCTTTACAAGTATAGGTGTCAAATCTAAATCGTTGATTTTTATGTTATTGTGTTCGTTAATTTGAGTAATATTTACCCTGGGGATACCCGGGTAATTATCCCCGTTGAACACATAAGAAAACTCGCGCTTCAAAGTTTCCTCAGTTTCTTTGGTAGCATAAAGTTCTACCGGCTTGTTGCTGAAGAAGTTATACGCTCTTACATCATCCATACCGGCAACATGGTCTTTGTGGCCATGTGTGTACACAATAGCATCCAGATGGTGAACCTTAGCGCGTAGCATCTGGTACCTGAAGTCGGGGCCTGAATCTATCACTACACTAGCCCCCGGGGTTTGTATCCATATAGATGAGCGAAGGCGGTTGTCTCTTTTATCAGGAGAAGTACATACTTCACAATCGCAGCCTATCAGCGGAACACCCTGTGATGTGCCCGTGCCTAAAAATGTAACTTTCACGATCAGAGTTCAATTTCAGGTTGCACAGATGAGTTGTTGGCGGAGTTGATGCTTTGCAGCTGTTTATACCATTTTTGCATTTCTGTACTCAGCTCCTCCTCTTTTACAGAGATGGTGGGTAGTATCTCCAGCAATGCATTGATGCGCCCTTCCATATCCAGGAATTTGTTGATAACGGCTACGCGCCTGTCTTCGAGTATGCAGTACCCGGAGTTGAAATTTCCCTTTTCAAAACGAATGGTAAAGTTAGCTTCTTCGAAAAGCTGTTCCATTTTTTTAAGGGTGTTTGCAGTATATTTGAAGCTCATTAGCAAAATCCGGTTTCGATGCTCAAAATTAGAAAAATAACGCTATTAATAGTGGTTTTAGGGCTGGCTTTGGTAAAAACAAGTGCACAGAGTTATTATGAGGAAGATAAAAGGACGTTTTATGGAGGATTGTCAATAGGAGCAGTTTTTTCGCAGTTGGATGGTGATAATTTTGCAGGTTATCATAATATTGGCTTAACAGGTGGTGGTATAGTATATGCCAGGGTGGCTCCCCGTATAGCGCCCAGCCTGGAGTTGCTGTATACTCAGAAAGGAGCCGTGTCCAATACAGAGAAGAATGCCATCAATGTAAGGGTGAATGATTATAAAGTGAAGCTGAATTACATGGAGGTGCCTGTCATGATCAACTATTTTGATAAACGTAAAAGCCATTTTGGGGTAGGGCTTTCCTATTCCCAGTTAATCAATCAGACGGAAACCACCACCACAACGCCGGCATTACCCGCTACGTACAACCCTGATGATTATCCTTTCAGAAAATCTGACATCAATGGTATTGCCAGTGTAAACCTGCATTTATTGAAAGGCTTCTTTTTAAATATAAGGTACCAGTACTCGTTATTGTCGGTTAGAGATACCTGGTACCCCGACTTGGGACGAATTGGAGCTAAAGGGCAATACAATAATCTATGGTCCTTTAGGGTTATGTATTTATTCTAATTAATTTATTTATGCTGTATAAAAATAATAAGCGGGCTATATATAATCTTGCTATCTGCTGCATCCTCAGTGTTGTTGCTACAGTGGCACGTGGGCAAAATTTTTATGTTGATAATGAGCGCACGTTCTTTGGTGGGTTAGTAGCAGGTGCCAACTTCGCACAGGTTTCGGGCGATAACTATAAAGGATTTGATAAAATAGGCATGAATGTAGGCGGTAAGGTATATCTGCCGCTCACTTCAGAAATAGTGGCCAGCATTGAGATTTTATATACTCAAAAGGGCAGTGTAGGTAAAGAGATAACTTCTGCAGGTGCAATACAAGGAGTAACGGTGAGGAACTATGCCATTTCGCTCGATTATGCCGAAGTGCCTGTGATGATTAATTACTTTTTCCCCAGCAAGACGCATGTAGGCGTAGGTATATCCTATGGCCGTTTAGTCAGGTCGGCCGAAAAAGGCATTACAACACCTGACCAGAAATTTGACCCTGCAAAATACCCCTTCAACAAGTCTGCGTTTGACTTTATACTGGATGGGAATTTGCGTATCCGGAAAGGACTGTTTTTAAACCCAAGGTTTCAGTATTCTCTGATTAAGCTAAGAGATGAGAAGAATATTGCCCCATATTTTTATGGTAGCTCCCAGTTCAGCATGGTATTCGCGCTCAGGCTGGCATATTTCTTTGGTATATAGCTTTTTCTTCACGTTTCTTTTCAACCTGCTTGCCTAACTTTAGTATATGAAGAAAGCCATACTCCAGGCTGTAATGATTGTTCTTGCGCCTTGCTTTGCAGCTGTTGCGCAGGAAAAAAGCCATTTCTTTTCGCCTGATAAAGAGCAGGTGTTCTTTGGAGGTTTTACAGCAGGCGGCAATTTTTCTACGGTAGATGGCGATAGTTATGGTGGGTATAAAAAGGCAGGCTTTGTAGCCGGGGGAACGGTGTATGTGCGTTTGCTGCCAAAATTATTGACCAACATAGAGCTGCTGTACAGTATGAAGGGCAGCCGGGGGGTAACATTAAAAAACTCGTACTATACAGGGGATTTCTTTGAACGTTATTGGCTGGACCTGAATTATGTGGAAATACCACTGATGCTCCACTACACATTTACACCGCGTTGGCATATAGGTGCAGGGGCAGCTTATGCGCAGCTAATCAATTCAAAAGAAGAGATTTATACCGACCAACCAGTTACTATCGACCCCGCTGCTTCCGAGTTCAATAGCTCCGATATCAATTTTGTAATTGGTGGAGGATGGCAGATAGGCGATGGCTGGTTCCTGATGGGGAGATATCAACGTTCATTAAACTCTATACGTAAGCCGCAAAATATTCCTATATGGCAAAATTCCTTCAGGCAGTTTAATGATTTGTTCAGCCTCAGGCTGATGTACCTGATAGATTAGAACGGCGGTTTAGTCTTGTTTCATTTGCTGCAGCTTATTGTTCAATTCATCAGACTTTTTAGTAGCATCGTTATACAACTTTTTGCTTTCCAACGCTTGTTTGCCAGTTTCGTCGTTTTCTACTGACTTTACCTGCTGTTGTATGTTTTTTACATTGGTGGTTATTGTATCAAGATACGCTGATACAGGCTTATTGGCCCAATTGGCCAATGTTGTTTCAGCATTTTGTATACTGTTATTGAGTTCTGCGCGTTTGTTATTCATAGCTTCCGCATTCTGCCTCAAGCTATTTATCGAGCCGATAACATTGGCTGTATTAGTTTCAATTTTAGTAAGTTGTTTGCGATAGTGGGCCATACTCTGTTCGATACGCCTGATGTCTTTTTGTGTGTTTGCTACCAACCCGTTATCTATTTTTCGGTTGAAGGTGGAGAAGTTTTTATCTGCAGTTTTCAGTATGTATTTTGTTGATTCGATAATAGGATTAACCTGGTCACTCATATCCATTACTGTGGTATCGTATTTGCCGGCAATGATATTTTTGTGTGTCAATACCTGTGTGCTTCTGCCAGGTTCCAGGTAGATCATCTTATCGCCGCGCAGGTTGTTCGACGCTAAAACAGCTGTAGTGCCTTTGGTTAGTATGGTTTTTTTGTCAACAGACAGTGTTACTCTTACTTTCTCTCCGCCGTTCAGTTTAATCTGGCTTACTTCTCCTACTTTCACGCCGTTTATATATACAGGATTTGCTATTTGCAGGGAGTGAATATCATCGTAGTACGCATAGTAATCATAATCCTGGTAAACTAAGTAAGCATACTTATATACCAGGAAGCCGGCTATAGCTACCAGCACTACAGCCAGGGTAAGCCATCCGCGTTTTTTTGCTTTAGGTTGCATGAACAGGTGTAAAAGTAATGGATATTCTCTGAATAGGGAGAAGGCTTATTCTTTGAAATATGGTATATCACTGAGCTTTTCTCCGCCTTTAATCCCAAAGTCGAGTGTACGTATGGGGAAAGGGATGGTAATATTATTCTCGTCAAATGCCTTTTTTATCAGCATAATTGCTTCACTTCTTCCTTGTAGCCACACCGGTTGTTCAGCGTCTTTTATCCATATACGTACTTCAAAGTTGATAGAACTGTCTCCGAATTCATCATAGAAAAAAGTAATTTCATCATCAGTTCTCACGCTCACTTCCTGCAGGGCATTCAAAACAATTTTCTTGACTTTGTCCAGGTCATCCCCATAAGATACACCCACTATCAAGTCCATACGGCGTTTGCCCAGCATTGAGTAGTTTTCAATAGGGTTCTGTATTATTTGTTTGTTGGGTATTATAACATACTGTCCCTGAAATGTAAGTAATTCAGTATCACGTAATGTGATGTTGATTACCTTACCCATATAATCCTGCAACTTCACAATATCACCGATTCTTATCGGCCTGCGGAATGTGATAAATATACCGGATATAAAGTTGGCTGCAATATCCTGGAAAGCAAATGCCAGTGCCAGGCCTATTATTCCTGCTCCGGCCAGTAGGGATGCTACAGCTTTTTCAAGCTTGAGTATACTAAGTGTAATAAAAACAGTAATACATATAAAGAATATATGAATGAACGATGCAAATAGATTGTTGATTGTTGGTTGGTTGGATATACGATTAACCAATTTTCCGGCCAAACGCTTGATGAGTTTGGATAGAAATAGCCCTAAAACAAATGCCAGTGCTGCCAAAATCATATTTGGGAGCATGCGCACAAATTCTACAAACCAGTCGCTGAGTTTGTCTATCAATATATCATATGCGTTGCCCAAATTCATCTGTACACTGTAAAGTACAGCAAAAAAATTAACTGTACTCTATCTGAGTAGTAGTTTACATGCCCTTATAATTTCCGGATTCTATATATATTGAACATGCCATTCTTGATTACTAAAGAATCTGTTTCATGGAAAGTTTCCGTATTGCCCTTGTAGTTATATAAAGTGCATTGAGATGTACCGGATATTTTTGCAGACACATCGTAATGGTTATGCCAGTATAAAGGTTCCTGCTATGTAAAACTTGTATGATCTGCCTGTCGTTGTAAAGTAATAGATACCAACGAGTCCTGTATTTATCGTAGAATCAGATCTATCTCTTTCAACAAAACCAGCCTCGTATGCTCATAAAAAAACCGGGCTTGTAAAAGCCCGGTTTTTAGTAGTATAAAATAGTCTTATCGTAGCCACTGGTTGCGAATCTCGCCCGCTGCTACATATTGTACTGTCAGCAACTCTGGCACAGAGTTTAGTGCGCCAAAAAGGCCTTCGAATTTAACATCAATATATTTATCATCAGCTTTTACTACTTCTACCAGTATTCTGCCATCACTTCTCCACACGGTGTCAGGTACTTCTTCAGGAAAGGCTTTTTTCTTGTGGAATGTAATGCTGACTGCCTTTGACGTATCGTTATACATACCAATGCCTTGATAGTCCGGTATAGTCATGTAAAAACTGTATGTTTTATCTCCGCGCGGAAATTCATAAGCAAGGTCAACCACTGTTTTGCCATCGATTACCTTCCTGGTAGCCTTGGCCGGGGCATTACCTATGTGCTGGGATTTACCCATAATAAATGACAATTTGGAGATATCTTCAGAATAAGTCTCTTCGTCATAGCCACCCAGGTTTGGTTTCATATCCGGTCCGGCGGTATAGTAGTCGGGCCCTGAATACTGGCTGCAAGACACTAAACTTACAGAGGCGATTAAAAAAAATATTTTACGTATCATATTTTTTAATGTTGTATTGTTTGGTTGTTATAAGTATTATCTTATCAATGGTTTATCCCAGGCGAAAGCCATAGGCATGATTATTACAGACAGGTTATATCCCAGTTGCCCCGAATATTGCCTGCTTAATAAACCTACTCCTGTACTGATTTCAGGAGATTTATAGTCAATCATATCATAATTGCCCAGGTAGGCTGTTCCTCTCACCTTGAAAGCAAAACCAAATACAAAACCAACCTCAGCCTTTACAAAGGGAACTGCCCTTATTAAAGCTTCAGCGTTTGTATTGTCATCTACTGTGATGTATGATGTGGCAATGCCTGCACCGGCAGATAACAGGGTTCTGTTGTCTTTACTTAAACTAGCATCACCGCCAAATTTGTAATTAAAACTAACGGGTAAGGAAGCCATCATAAATGGTATGGTTTCCGAAATCTGCAAATCTCTATGGCCAAGCGGCAGTATTACTGTATCATAAGTGATGGCACCGGTTAAGATATTCGCTTCGATATCAAGGCAAAACATGCTTTTGTTATTGGGCATTGCCAATGGTACTGACACACCCAGGTACCCGGATAATGACTTGGTTATCCTCGCTTGAGTAGTGAATGTAGTATCCAGTTCTTTGCCATTTTTTTTATCTCTGAAGTCGTAACCATCGTAATAAACAGAGTCCCGTACACGCATTGTCATAGGGTTGCTCATAAAGTGCCAGCCATACACACCGAGGTAAATGCGCTTGTGCAGCGCCATATCAAACTTCTTTTCCTTGGTTTCATTTTTACGGTATCTGTTGAGGCCTGACATAAACTGTGCCTTGCCGGGGAGGTAAGACAATAAAAATACGGCCAATAAACACCAGGCAGCTTTATTTCTCATTGTGAGTATCATTGATTTGAAGCTAAAATAATCTAAAAAGCTGTTTAAACAAATAGTTAGCGGCTTATGTTAGGGTTTTGCATCTATAAAATTAATAACAGGCCTGTCCTCAGGGTGTTTTTACCTGTTTTTGCGGCTCTGTTTATAGTTTTTGTGCCCCGTACTCATGGGCGGTTTGTGGCAACTGCTCATAACAAGGCCTGCCAGAACCAGCAAGGCAATGAAGGGGATGAATCTTTTCATTTTTGGTTTTATTTGATGGCACCATGAAGTTAAAAAATATTCAGGATTTTAAATACAGCAGAACCAATTGCCGGATTATGCGTTATACATGTATAAAATCTGACATTATGAGATCGATATTGTATTTGATAGCAGTTATCCTGGTTATTGGGTGGTTACTTGGCTTCTTTTTTTACAGCGCAGGCCAAATTATACACCTCCTGCTTGTTATCGCCGTCATTGCGCTCATTTTAGGGCTTATCAGGAGAGCGTAGGAGCTATATGCAGCCGGGCTTGTAGCATGATATGGGCAAGCAGGCTAAGGTAGTAATCAGAAGAGAACTTATATTTTAGGCCCCAGCTTTTGCTTGATAAAGCGATTGGCAGGTAGCTCGAAGTATTTATATATCAGGATACTGAGGGTAAGCGATATGCCGAATATGATAAATGCTGCATTGTGGTTGAGGGGTAGTACCTTCTGCAAAAACTCCAGCTTTTTGGGCAGGTATTGATAATATCTCAATACCAGCATGTGAATCATGTAGAACCCAAAGCTTATTTCTCCTAAAAATACCATAGTGGCATTTGACAGCATATCCGAGATAAATCCCCTGGCGTAAGCAAATGTGTATATCAATACTATCATCGGCAGCCAGTAATAACATGAATACCTGAAGCCTTGAGGGATAATGTTATGAAAGTATATAAACACTGCCAGTAATATTATTGAGCCGATTTCAGCCCAATTGGCTACTGTGCGGTTGTTCAGTATTTCTATGTCTTTTCTTTTGCGGTAAAGCCGGTAGAGCAACTTGCCGATAATGAAATCGCCGATACGCAGCAGGGGGTTTATGTAAAAATACTTCTCATGATAGGACTCTTTTACCAGCAATAATGACAAAGGAATAAGCAATATCAATACAGGTAAAAACTTCAGGTACCTTCTGCGCAACATGAGGAACACCAGGAAGGGGAACATGAGATAGAAAAACCACTCATCGGATATACTCCACGATACAGAATTAAAGTAAAAGTAAATACTGTCTGACGGCACAAAGCTCTGTATCAGGAAGATATTGAGTACAAAACGGTTAATCCATTCAGTTGTATCTCCTTTTAACGAGAGTGGTATAGCTATTAATAAGGTAAGCAGGTGCAATGGGTATATCCTGGCGAAACGTGCCAGCCAGAACTTGCTGAACTTTATTTCCCCATCCAGTATCTTATCGTGGTAGCTATACCCCAATACGAAACCACTGAGAATAAAAAAGAAGCTTACGCCTATATACCCTTCGTAAAATATATCATCGTACAACTGCCTGTAAAATGGCGACTCATCCTGCAAAAACCACAGGTGGCTCAGAAATACCATCAAAGCAAAAATGAAACGAAGGGACGTGAGGGGCTTTATCATCTGTGCGCTATTATCAGGCCTTTTTTAATCCATTTTTCGCCTTTTGGAAGATATTTAAGATAGTCCGGTTGGCATAGATACTCTTGATAAAGTTGTTGGCGGGCATTTCGTAATAGCGGTGAAGAAGTACCGCTATCAACATAGTGACGAAATACAATATAATAGCAGCAACATAGTTGATAGGTAATGCAGGTATTTTGCTCTGCAGCAGCGTGTAATACCTGATGACTAATATGTGCAGCATGTAGAACACAAAGCTTACACCGCCCAGGTATACAAAGATCTTTCTGGATATAAGGTCTGAAATAAATCCTTTGGAATATGAAAATACGTAGACCAGTACAGACATGGGCAACAGGTAGTACATAGAGTAACGGAAGCCCATCGGTACATAATTGTGAAAGTACATAAATCCAACCATCAGAGCTACTGTAATAACCTCAGCAAAATTGGCAAACCGCCTGTTGTTCAGGTATTCAATATCCTTTCTTTTGGCATAGAGGTTGTACAGCAGCATGCCGATCATGAAGTCTCCGCCCCTCATAATGGGGTTTACATAGAAGACGGCGTGATGAAGGGCGTCTTTAGTAAGCAACAAGCCCACTGATACGATGATTACGTATGCCGGAACCACAGCCATCCGTATCCTGCGGCGTGTGAGCAGCAATACCAGCATAGGGAAGCACAGGTAAAAGAAGAACTCTGTTGAGATACTCCACGATACTGCGTTAAATGTCAGGTAGTAGCCATCTGACGGTATGAAACTCTGCATCAACAGTACGTTCAGCAGAAATTTATTTATCCAGGTGACCGCATCAGTGTTAAGGGAAAGAGGTATGGACAACAGCAATGTGAGCAGGTGGACAGGGTACACCCGGGCAAAGCGGCCTACCCAAAAACTTGTGAAACTTATCTTATCTGATTGCAACTTGGTGCCATAACCGTAGCTCATAATAAAGCCACTGAGTATAAAAAAGAAACTTACCCCGATAAAACCCTCTTTGAAAAGATTCTTATGTATATAGGCTATAGTAGGGTGGTCGTATTCCAGAAACCACAAGTGGCTGGTAAATACCAGTATGCTGAAGAAGAATCTCAGTGACGCAAGCGGTTTTATCATAGCACCATTATACCCATGCAATGTATATAACCTGCTGATATCTAATGTACTTACTGCCCGTCAATAACATCTTTATTAACAATAATATTATAGCCTGCCAGGTATCTGGTTCTGAGCATACGTTATGCAGCAGGTTTGCCAACATACCCCCTGCGTGGGAAATACTTGTCTCTTAAAGCCAGGAAGTACTTTTCAATAGAATAGGTAATGAGTATGCCTAACAGAATAGATATACCTGAGCCAATAATGAATTTCAGTTCCAGCTGTTCGTACAGGTTGAATTTTCTGGCATAGTCTTTTACATAACTGATTACTAATGAGTGTATTACGTAAATAGAGTAGGATGAAAAGCCGATTTTGCTGACAAAATTTACTACATGCTTTGATAGTACAGAGTTGAGTTGTTTGTTGATATTGTCGGACAACAGGAAGAACATGAGTATGATACCGAATGAGATATAAACTATGGTGTACCCGGCTGTCTTGCCAAAGAAGCTTGTTTCAGGCTCTATGAAAGGCGTCCAGGACAGTCCGGCAAGGGCTATAACCATAAGCAGGTATTTGTACCGGGATACGAACCTCTTTAAGAACTCGAACCTGAAGTAGTAAAAGAAGGATATAAGCACACCTGCCAGCAATGAGTCGATGCGTATATGTGTCATGGTTACATTGTACTCAGGTTTAGCCGGTGGCCATACGCTATTGTGCAGATACCTGAGCAGCAGGCAGGAAACCATCAGAACAATGACCGCTGTTATGACGTTCCTGCTTTTACTGTGGTTTTGTGCACTTGCCTTGGGCAAGTACCAGGCAATAATGCCCCATGCTACTAATGAGAGGCCGAAATAAAAATGTTCCTCAACAGCCAGCGACCAACTGGCGCCATAAGCATAACCCCAACCGTTCAGGTAGTTTTGGGTAAAGGTCATATCGGCAAGGAAAGGTTTCAGCTCAAACTTGTTTAACCGTATAATAGGAATAAGATACAGCAGGTAGGTGATATAATAGACCGGGTATATTTTGAACCCCCTGCGTATCAAAAACAAGCCGGGCTTTAAATTGCCGTGTTTCTGATATTCTGTAAACAATAATCCGGATACCAGAAACCCGCTTAATACAAAGAATAAATCGACACCCATCCAGCCCATGGTGGATGTATAGTCCGTAACGTGCTGATGCCTTAATAACACAAGTATTATGGCGATACCTCGCAAAAAATCAAGCTGCCTTAATCTACCAGACATGTGTGTACAGATTTATATACTTGTGTGCGTTTTGCCGATTGCCTGCTTAGCTCAATCCTTCTATCTCGCCGTTCACCAATTTTATATGGTTGGCCTGCGGGTCTTTCGGCAGCCCCGGCATACGCATGATGTCGCCTGCCACAGCTACTATAAAGCCTGCTCCTGCATTGATGACCACGTCGCGGATGGTGATGTTGAATCCTTCGGGCGCGCATACCTTTTTGGGGTCGTCGCTGAAGGAGTATTGCGTTTTGGCGATACACACAGGCAACTTGCCCCAGCCCGCTTCTTCAAACGACTTGAGCTTAGTGAGCGTACCCGCGCCGAATGTTACACCCTTGGCCCTGTATATCTTGGTAGCTATCTTTTCAATCTTAGTACGCAGGCTGTCATCATCATCGTAGGTGAAGTTGATATCTATCGATGGCTTGTTTTCTACCACTTCCACTACTTTCTCAGCCAATGCTGCCGCGCCTTTGCCACCTTCGGCAAAACCGTTGTTGATGGCAAAAGCCACACCATGACTACCACACCATTGTTCCAGGTGGCTTACCTCTTCCTCTGTGTCAAAGTGGAACTTGTTGAAAGATACAATCACGCTCTGGCCGAAGTTTTTCATATTCTCGATATGCCTTTGCAGGTTGGGCAGACCGGCTTTCATCGCCTCGAGGTTAGGCTTCTTAATGTCATCAGCGTGTACACCACCGTGCAGTTTCAGTGCGGCGGTAGTTACTACTATGATAGTAGCCTTTGGCCTGAGGCCCGATATACGGCATTTAATGTCCAGGAACTTTTCAGCGCCCAGGTCGCTGCCAAAGCCTGATTCTGTCACCACGTAGTCGTTGCAGCTCATAGCCATTTTGGTAGCCAGTATAGAGTTGCAGCCGTGGGCGATATTGGCAAAGGGCCCGCCATGTATGAATGCCGGGGTATTCTCAGTAGTCTGCACCAGGTTGGGCAGTATGGCTTCCCTCAGCAGTACCACTATCGACTCTGCCACGCCCAGGTCTTTTACCGTAAATGCTTTTTTATCGCGGGTATAACCCAGCACTATGCGCTCTATACGTGCCTGCAGGTCTTCTACACTGGTAGCCAGGCAAAAGAGGGCCATGATTTCGGAAGCGGGTGTTATGTCAAAACCCATTTCCTGTGGTATGCCATTGGCGCTGCCACCCAGGCCGCTGACCATATAGCGCAGCGAGCGGTCGTTTACGTCCAGCACACGGCGCCATACTATACGGTCCAACGCCTTGTCTGTATTCCTGTTATTATATTGATAGTTGTCCAGCAGGGCCGATATCATATTGTTGGCGCAGGTAATGGCATGCATATCTCCTGTAAAGTGCAGGTTGATGTCTTCCATAGGCAATACCTGGCTATAGCCACCACCGGCAGCACCGCCCTTCATACCGAAGCATGGGCCCAGGCTGGGCTCGCGCAGGGCTACGGCGGCTTTTTTGCCTATATAATTCAGCCCCAGTGATGTAGCCACGCTGGTAACGGTTTTACCAACGCCCGCCTTGTTGGGGGTGATGGCTGTTACGAGTATAAGGTTACATTTCTTAATTTTTTCCTCGTCCAGGTAGTTCAGGGGCACTTTTGCTTTTGTCCTGCCATAAGGAATGATGTCTTCAGCTTTGATACCCAGTTGCTCTGCTATTTCTGTAATGGGCTTCAGGTTGGCCGCCCTTGAGATTTCGATATCCGATAACATATATGATACGTGATTTTGATTTTTTTTGACGGACGAATATATTAATAATAATGGGGAAAGTGATAAGTAGTAAGTAATAAGTAGCAAGTAATAAGCCGTGAGTTTTTTGTCAAGTGTATCGTACAATTGAGTTCTGGCCATTGTTGCGAAATTTTACGTTTTGTTCCCAAAGTGTTGCCGAAGTGTTGCCGGATTTTTGAAAAAATAAAACCGCACATTATTGTAAGTAATTGGTTGTGAGTGGGTTGGTGATTTTGTTCCAAAATGTTCCCTGAATTTTGAATTGTTTTTTTTTGACCCGTCCCCCCTAAGATGTGGGGAGAATCCTGTACCCATATACTGGCGTGGTTGCTTCGAAGGATTTTCATATTGACGGTAGTTTAATGTATTGTTTAGTTGGGTCTGTTTGTTGATACGGCCTAATATTATAACAAATATACGTTAAAATGACGAATGTATGAAATTTTATTTGCGTACTGTTGGCGTTACAAATGCCATTCCGGTAGGTGTTGGCGATGGGCAAGTCAAAAAAAACATACCTATTTTTCTTGTCCCAAGTGGATAATAGTTGCACCAAATGTACAGGCACTCTATCTTATCCAACTGTACCTTTGTGTTAATGGACTATGGAAATAAACAGCCGGAATTTTGGGAGCAGGCCTTTAATGAAAAAAAAGAGATGTGGGGGTACAAGCCGGCGGAATCTGCCATACTCACGCGCGATTTTTTTCTTGAAAAAGCAATCAGTAATGTTTTAATACCCGGAATTGGCTATGGGCGAAACGCATCTGTTTTTGTAGAAGCCGGAATAGTCGTAACGGGTATCGAAATATCTGCAACCGCTATCAGCATGGCGAGGAAGCACTATGGCAACAGGATGACGATATACCAGGGATCGGTAACCGATATGCCTTTTGATACCAGCCAATATGATGGGATTTTTTGTTATGCTTTAATCCATCTTTTGGGCGAAGCTGAAAGAAAAAAGCTTATACGTGATTGTTTTAACCAGTTGGCAGATGGCGGCTACATGGTTTTTACAGTCGTTACTAAAGAAGCCCCGATTTATGGGCAGGGTAAATTTATCAGCAAGGATCGTTACGAGATATTCGAAGGGGTCAGTATGTATTTCTACGACCGGGAATCTATACATGCCGAATTTTCTGAGTCAGGGCTGTTTGAGATAACAGAGGTTGCAGAGAATTACCCGTTTTTCTTAATTAAATGCAGGAAGTAACACTTTGCCGTTCAAGATGTTCTGCAAGGCATTTTGAACCAGTCAAAGGCAAGATGCAGCAGACAGGTTCACAAACTCAGGATTGCGGAAATCAATTAATATTTATCTTGCGCCATTATGAAAATTACCTCTATTGCTATCGTTTTTTGTGTCCTGTTCATTCCGCCGGTTTTTTCACAATACGTGCCTGATAGTTCCTGGCTTGTTTTAAGGGAGGAGATGAGCCCACCCCAAGGCCTGGTACCATTGGGGAGTATCAAAGTGGGGGACCGCTGGCGTTCTGATTGTAATTACGAAAAAACCATTGCCCTGGCCAAAAAGGAAGCCGGGCTTGTAGGAGGAAACATTATTAAGATAACAAAGTTGAAACGCCCTGACGGTTGGAGCAGTTGTTACAGGTTGTCTGCAGATGTCTTTCATGCTGAGGATTTGTCAGTTTACCGTAAGCAGGTACAGATAAAAGCAGATTCCATCTTCAAAACCATGTTGCCGGACACCGCATCATATGCTCTGTTATGTGTCTACAGGGAGTTTACCCGCAATTCGCCCGCAGTGCCTGTTCACATTTTTATAGACAATAAGCGCATATATTCTGCACTCAACGGCCTGAGGCATACCATGAAGCTGACTAAACCAGGAAATGTAAAAATATGGACGGACATGAGCAGGAAGATTGATTTTAATATTGAGCCAGGAAAAATTTACTTTATCAGGTGTCATGTTGACCATAATATATTGTGGGGAATATCCCGCATTGAATTCGCCGACCCATATACTGCGGTTTGGGAGTTCTTTGAGCAGGAAGACCACACAGAATTCTTCAAAAAGGAGAAAAGAGATTTTTCTACAGACGATATATACAGGTGATTTTGTACTGAGTGGGTTACAAACCAGAGTTGTTAGGCGCAAATCAGGAGATTTGCCTCCGCGGCGACGTAGTCGGAGACTACGTCGAACGGTGTATCATTATTATTTCTCGGAGGGGAGGAATAAGAAGTAACCCCCGCTTCCATATTATGGCGTTGCAAACGCCATACCAGTGGGTCCTCGTTTATAAACGAGGACCCGGGAGGGAGAGGACAATACATGACAAATTTATTCCTGTGTACTTGCACTTTCTGCACTTTCCTTGCACAAAATGCACCACTATGCAAATTGTGCAAACAATAGGGCTGTATGTGAAAAGCCCCCCGGCCTGCCTGCCTACATATTTGCAGAAACTTCAATTTTATGAAAAAGATACTGTTACTTATCGGAGGAATGTGGGCCATTACTGCTTATGGCCAGTTTCCGGATGTGGTAGATTCCACATTCGGCAATAACGGGGTGGCTATATTTTCACCCTCAGCTACTGTCAATAATGTCGTAGGCAGTGCGATGGTATCCACAAATGACGGCACACTGGTAGCCGGCACAACGGATGGCGCCAATGATGACATTTTTGTATTGAAGGTGGATAAAAATGGCAAACCGGATAGTAGTTTTTTTGGTTCTGGGAAAGTAATCTATGACCCACAGTTAGGTGCCAACGACCAGGTATACAACATGGATGTACAACCTGATGGTAAAATATTGCTGTGCGGCCGGACCCAGGGACAGACATATACGCAAAGCCTGGTAATGCGCCTGAATCCTGATGGCTCATTGGATTCTACATTCAATCAACAAGGTTGGCTGAAGTTCTCTTTTGTAGGTAATAATAATTCGGCTTATAAAGTAAGATGGTATGATAATGTGATATATGTTGCCTGCAGCAGCACTATCAACAATTCTTCATTCATTTACATGGCCGCATTAGAAGACAATGGTAACTTCTACGGTGATTTCGGGATGTTTGGTTTTGAGATCATTAATATCAATGGCAATGACAAGGAAGTGTTCAGGGATTTTGAAATAACGCCGAATAAGGAGATTGTGGTGCTGGGCACTACCAACGATGGCGTTAAAACCCACCAATTTGTGCAAAAGGTAGATTCGGAGGGGTATATTATGAACGGATTCGGAACCAATGGTACATACCTGTATAATACGAACAATGCAGTAAGCCTCAGAGGACTGGAACTGGCACCCAACGGTAGTATATACCTGGCGGGGTTTGAAAATACAGGTGATTTTGCCGGGGCCATCATTAAGCTGACATCGGGCGGGCAGTTGGACAATACTTTTGCCAGCGGCAACGGCAAAGCGTTTTTTAATGTTACCAACAAAACAGAGAGTGAACGCTTCCTGGATATAAAGTATGTGAATGATACGGTGATTCATGTATTAGGCATGTATACCGATGACAACAATATCAGCCATGCATTGACCGTGGTATATAAAAGCAATGGTTTGCTCAATACCAATTACCTGGGCAATGGTTATGCATATTATACCGCTCCTGCAGGATACAATACATATTCATTCAACGATGTCTGCGTTAATAGTGATGGAAGCCTCGTTTTTGTAGGCCAGGTAATAGATGACAACCTGGGTGCCAGCCAGGTTATTATGAGAAAGATGAAAAAATACGTGCCGCCAACTGTATATATAGGCGACAAGGTTTTTACTGATAATAGTATCAGCTTATTTCCTAACCCTACGAGCGGTGTGTTGCAGGTGAAATCTCTGCTGAAAATAAATGATATTAGGGTGTATAATACTACCGGCAGTTTGCAGGCTGTATTACCCGGCACAATAGATAACCGCTATCATTTGCCCGCCCATCTTCCCGGAGGATTATATTACCTGATGCTGAATACTTCTGAAGGCATGCACACTGAAAAAATATTACTGCAACGATAAACTGACTGTTACACAATAGTCATCAGAATAATTTTTTAAAAACTGTAATTCTATGAAAAAGCTTATTACGCTCGCGGCAATTGTATTGCTGGCCGGTACTGCCGGTTTTGCACAGAAGCCGATGGGCATTGATTCCACGTTTGGGAAGAACGGGTACGCGATGCAAATTCCCTCAGTCAATGGTAGCCATTACGGGGGCATATGCCTGGGCAAAAATGATACCGTCTTCCTGACAGGATATACTGATGGTAGTGACGAGAATCTGTTCATCATAAAGAAAGATTCTAAGGGGCAGAATGTGGGTACATTCGGCACTAACAGCCAGGTGACATTAGACCCACTGCTAGGCGCTGACGACAGGGGCAAGAGCATTTACCAATTGCCTGACGGCAAACTGTTAGTATGCGGCTCTATGACGGGTATGAACGACCTGGATATCTTCTTGTCGCGTCACAACGAGGATGGTACTATTGATGCTACATTCAGCAATAACGGTATGAGCCATTTTAATATGATAGGTAACGACGGGGTAGTAAAAATGATAGTGAGCGATGGCAAAGTTTACATAGGCACGCATAGCACCGTGAATAGTAAATACACAGACGCGTATATCATAAGAATGAATATGGACGGTACTCTGGACCAGACTTTCGGAACCATGGGTTTTGTTACAATCGACCCCAACAACGGCGATATGGAAACCCTATACGATTTTGTAGTTGCCAAAGATGGCAGCATAATAGCTGTTGGTCGCACACAAACACAGGCATTTGTTACCAAGATGTATATGTGTAAAATAACTAAGTCCGGGAAAATTGATCTGACATTTGGCAACAACGGATATTACATACATACTGAGGCCGGTTTTACAAGACTGACATGTGTTAAAATAGCTCCCGACAATAGCATCTTTTGGGGTGGTTATCACGAAGTGAATTCGCTTAATGTAGCATTGATGCTGAAGATGGACAGTGATGGTAAATTAAATTCAACATTTGGCAGTGGTAATGGGAAAGTATCGTTGAATATGGCAGCACAGACCGAACAGGTAATAAGAGCCATATATATACTGCAGGACGGCAGGATATTTGTAGCCGGCGCAAAACAAACTATGGGGTCTCCAAATGTTGGCTTTACAGCAATTTTTGAGAAGAACGGTAACCTCAATACAGGTTACCATGGTACAGGTTTTCACCTTGCACCCGTGCCTGATAGTGCAGCAGAATTTGTGTTTGAACATATCGCCATGCGGTCGGACAGCCAGTTGGTGGTGAGTGGGGTGTATATCGATTCAGTTTTCAAATATGGTGTGTTTGTAACCAGGTTTAAGAATGAGCCTCCACCCGTTAACTCTGTGAACAATATCGCTACCGCTGACTATAGCGCAAATGTATATCCCAACCCATCTGCAGGAACATTCAGTGTAAAAACTGACGGCGGCTATGAGGTGAAGGCAGTCAACATTTCAGATATATCAGGCAAACAAGTGGCCGGCTGGACCAATGCTCAGGACAGCTATACAGTACCTACCAATATACCCAATGGTTTATATTATATTAGTATAAGTTTTGAGGACGGAGTTGAAAACAGGAAATTAATATTAAACAGGTAGTACTGTGGCAAATGCAGTAGTAGAGTATATAAATAAATCAATCAACCCGGGTGGCACTCCTCAAAGGATGAAGGAGTGGATGGGGGCTATGTTGCTCTTCCAGGTTGCCGCAATGGTATTGCCGGGAAACAACATAACAGACTTAACGGTCGCCGATACTATACTGGTATCGGCGACTGTGTTGACGGTAATAGCCCTGTGGTGGTATAGGAAACCCGAACTACAGGTAAGGTTGTGCTGGTTGTTTTTTTATACAGCTATGGTGGTGCATATAATAGGCGCATTGTATTACAATACCAACCGCTCAGATGTTGTCATGGTGACCAGTTGGGGTATATCCATGTTCATCTGTGAGCGGCGGTATTATATCAATTTCGCGCAGTTTATGTATGCTGTGCTGTGCGTCACTATGATGATTACCATCATCACTTTTCTTACCCTTAACACACAACTGCCGCACTCCCCTAATAATATACCGCTGATGGCGGTGGGCATGTTGACAGTTGCCTGCAATATATACCTGCTGATAACTGACTTTAAGTACGGCAAGCACCGCATGGATTATTTTGAGCGGTATTTTGACAAGATTGCCGAATTGAGTACGCGGCTGTCCAGGATACTGATGCTGGACAAACCCATAGAGCAGGCCATGTGGGATGTGACCAGGGAATGTATACCCCTGCTGGGGCTTGAAGATTTTATTATATACCTGTACGATAAGGATAAGAACAGGCTGGTGCAGGTAGCGGCTTATGGCCAGAAGAGTGGTGAGCGCAGAGGTATATTGAACCCGTTGGAAATCAAACCCGGTGAAGGTATAGTGGGGAGGGTGTTTGCAGAAAAGAAGCCCGTGCTGGTAAAAGATACAACCAAAGACCCTGATTACCTGATAGATGACGCTACAAGATATTCGGAACTGGCAGTGCCGATACTGATTGGCGATGAAGTGTTCGGGGTAATAGATTCGGAACATTCGCAAAGAAATTTTTACCGGGAAACACATGTTCAACTTTTTCACGTAATAGCGGCGTTTTGCAGCATTAAAGCGGCGCAGCACGAAGTACGAAAGCAGATACTGGAAGCTGAAAGGAACAGGCTGGAGGTAGCTAAAATGCGTGAGCTGGAGCAGTTAAAAAATAAGTTCATCACCAATATATCCCACGACCTGAAAACACCGCTGTCGCTGATACTGGGCCCGGCCAACCAGATGTTTAAGACAACGGATAATGAATTTATCAAAAAGCAGGCGGGTTATATCATCAAAAATACCGACCACCTGATGGCGATGGTGGAGCAGCTGCTGCAACTAAACAAAATAGAGCAGGGTATAGAAAAAATAAACGTGGAAACCGTAGACCTGGACAGGATGCTGGGAGATATGGAAACCCAATACACACCACTGGCAGAAGAAAACTCTATTGCTTTCAGCATAGAAGCTGAAACAGGACTGCTGCTGACAACAGATAGCTTCAAGTTATCGCAATGCATACACAACCTGTTGCAGAATGCCTTTAAGTATGCTGCGAAAAAAATAACTGTACACGCCAAGCGCCTTAAAGACAACAGTGTCAGCATCAGTATAGCTGACGATGGGGTGGGGATACACCCTGACGAGCACAGAAAAATATTCGAAAGGTTTTATAAGATAGACATCAATAACCATAAAGGGACCGGTATAGGCTTGTCGCTGGTGAAGGAATATTTAACCCAACTAAAGGGCAACGTCACAGTTGACTCGGCACCGGGCAAGGGCTCTGTATTCACGCTGGTGTTGCCGGGATTAGTTGTGGAGCAGGCAACAGGAATTGAGCAACAAGAAGAAGTATTTATTGATGACAGGCAGCCATTGGTAGTAGTGGCTGAAGACCATATTGAGCTGAATGAGTTTGTAGCACAGAGCCTGCAGCAAAATGGCTACCGATGCCTGCGTGCCTACAATGGCAGGGAGGCACTGAGGCTGGTAGAAAAACATTTGCCTGATATAGTAATAACCGACCTGATGATGCCTGAAATGTCGGGGGAGGAGTTGGTGGCAGAAGTCAAAGAGTCTGACAATATAGGGCATATACCGATTATCGTACTGACAGCAAAAAACCAGGTGGACAACCGCATAGACCTCTACCAGGCAGGGGCAGACAATTATATACCCAAGCCCTTCAAAATGGATGAATTGCTGGCGGTGGTAGAAAATGTGCTGAAGCAAAGGAAGAAGCTGAGGGATAAGTTTTACCTGAGGTATATGCCTGAAAGCAACAACGCTATAAGTAAGGCAGAGCCGGATAATGATATTGCAGAACATGATGAAAACCAAATAGTGAAACAGTGTATGGATTATATACTGGCCAATATTGATGACGATGAACTGAATGTAAATACACTCGGCGCTTCTTTGGGCATGGGCAGAAACAGGTTGCAGAAAGAGATAAAGACTGCAACGGGTATGACACCCGTAGAGTTCATCCGTTCCATACGCCTGCACGAGGCGTATAAGATGATGCAGGGCAAGCAATACAATATCTCTGAGATTGCATACAAAACGGGCTTCAACAACCTGTCTTATTTCAGCCGCTCATTTAAGGCACAGTTTGGCTATGCGCCATCTGAGATTTCCAGTACAGCAAGGTAGTGTTTACTTTTCCAGTATACGCACCTCTACACGGCGGTTCATATTTTCATCAGCGAATGACCTCTCAGGCCATACCAGCGGTTTGGATATGCCGAAACCCTTATACTGCAGCCGTTCTTCGTCTATACCTTTTTCCGCCAGGTATTCATATACAGCCTTTGCCCTGTTTTCAGACAGGCGGTATTCCTGCGTGTCGTAGTCATAGCCGTCGTGTGTAGTGTTTTTCAGGCAGCATATATGTCCTTCCAGCCTGATTTTCAGGTTAGGGTGGTCTTTCATCACCACGTACAGGTGGAATAAAGTCTCTATGGACTCTTCTCTTATACGGTGACTGCCCGGTAAAAACAGGATATTATCCAGGCGGATAGTCTCATCTTTTTCTACATTGCTGATGTCAATTTTGGGTGCGGGTTTTTCTGTAACTACTACTTTGGGCGGAACGGGTTTAGGTATAGCTTGTGGTTTGGGAATTGCTTTCTTAAAGCCACCTAATACAATATCCACCCGCCTGTCTTCGGGGTAGCCATCGTTTGATGCTAAACCCCGGTTGATTTCGCCCTTGCCTGTTACCGTTTCTATAAGTTCCTGTTTTATGCCTAAGCCCTGCAGGTATTGCTGTACGGCATTCGCCCTGTTTTGAGATAGTGTGACGTTCGACTCTTCGCTGCCCAGGTAGTCTGCATAGCCGATGATACCATAATTCTTGTTAGGTACCAGTACATCATAGTAGGCCAGGGAATCGAGCTGCTGCATGGCGGCTTTGTTGAGCGTTGGTACGCCCAGATCGAAGAACACTTTAATGGTATCCTTATTACCTGCCGATGCCGATAAGCAGGTTGTGAGTATGAGCGATATAAAAACTAAAATCTTCATTTACTGAACTACTTTTCTAATATTCTGATAGCCACCCTTCTATTGTTGTCGGGGTGCAGTTCCATTTCTTTGCATGCGAGTCCTGCATATTGCAGCCGGGTAGCGTCTATCTTGTTTTGAACCAAATAATCCCGAACAACTTTGGCACGGGCTGTTGAAAGTTCCATGGATTCCTTTTTACTACCAGTGATGTATTGTTCCCTGTGCCTGCCTCCTACGCGAACATTGTATTCTACGGCTCCGTCAGTTGTAGGCGATATGTATTGCTTTATGCTCCAACTGTAACAATGCACATGGCCTTCTATTCGTATTTTCAGCGTCTTGTTTTCCTGCATTGTTTTCAATAGCATTTCCAGTACAGGCATAGACTCCTGTTTCATTATTGCCATTCCACCGTGAAAGAACATATTTTCCAGGTCAAATACATCCCCCTTTTTAAGGGTTTTTATGTCGGGTAGTTTTGCCTTTTTGGTAACCACAATATCCACTCTTCTGTCCATAGGGTAACCGGTAGAAGTTTCCGGTCTGACTATCTCCCCATTTCCAAATACAGTGTCTATTTTTACACCAAAACTCACCAGGTATCTTGCTACTGTCTCAGCCCTTTTAACAGACAAGGTATTGTTGGCGCTTTCTCCACCTACAACATCCGCATGCCCTGTTACAGTGTATAACTTACTAGGCTGCAAAATATTGTTGTATGCCAGCGAGTCCAGCATTTTTTTGGTATTGCTGCTCAGTATTGATGACCCATTTTCGAAGTAGACAAAGAAGGTATCCTGGGCGTGGCTTGATGTATATACCAAAAGAAATAAGAATATATACAGGATATTCACAGGGTAAATTTTTTTCGGGTGATATATGAACCAAAAACCCCGCAAAAAGCGGGGTTTTAAAATTCAAGTTATTTTATTTCGCAGTGCCCTACCAGGCCATATTCGTCACAGTTTTTCTCTGCTTCGGCGCTGTTGGTAGCAAGAATGTTACGGCTGGTCTTTTCCCCCTGGGTATTGACGCACTCACAATTGTACGACTTTTTGCAAGAAGGGAATACGCTACTGATAACTACGCCCAGGCTGAGGAACAATACTATTTTTTTCATATTTATTGTAATGCGTTTAGCTTATGTTTTGAACTGTTCTCAAATGTAATAAAAAATCAAATTACCTGTTAATACCTGCTTTTTAATATCTCCTGGCCAGTTTTAATGTTTTACGGCTGTTGCCCGCCTGCACCTGTACCATATACATACCGGCAGGCAATGTGCTGATATCTAATTGTTCCAGGTTATTGCCCGTGGTTAGCTGCCTTTCTTTTTTTGCCATCACCTTGCCCTGCAGGTCGGTAATGAGGATAGTGGCCGCAGTGCCTTGTGCGGCGCTGATGCTGAGCTGTACCGACTCCTTAGCGGGGTTGGGGTAGAGCTGTACTTCAGCAATAGTAGTAACGGCAGGTACGCCCACATCGAAATGCGGGTATTGGAAAGTGCCGGAAGCGGAGGTGCCGAGGCTGAGGTTGTAATAAGTGCCCGATGGGGTGGTTTGCAGCTTGGTAGCGCGTACCATATACCAGTAGGTGCCCGGTGCGCCAAATGAATCGGTATAAGTGGTACCGTTAACCATGCCTGAGCGCAGCTTGTACTCCCCAAACTCGGATGTGGCGCGATATACATAGTAGCCTGCTACACCCGCTTCGGGGCTGGCCGTCCATGATACTACAGCGCCCTTTGTGCTGTCGCCGCCCAGTGTGATGGATGGCACGGGCTTCACATATTCCGTACGCAGGGTAGGGTCGCCCATGAGTGCTGTTGTCACTATCCTGGCCAATGAAGGGATGGGTGTGGCATAAAATGTTCCGTTGTTGTTTTGTGAAAGGCGGGTAGCGTAGCCGATTGGCTCGCCCAGTGCCAGATGGTGCAGATACCAGTTGGGCCTGCCCGCCCAGAAGCTGGCCAGCGACGGCTCGTCTGCACAAAGCGGTGCACGCAGGAAATTGTTTTTATAATTCCAATCGCCAAAGTAGCTGCCAAACAAGGGGGTGAAGATGGCTTTCATATCGTTGGCGGCAATGTTGGTAGTATTGCCTATACCACTGCAACTGGTGTACGAACCACCACCGCAACCATAAGCAAATTGGTAAAACTGTGTATTGAGCGTACCGATGAAATCTTTTTCCTCCACATTGTTGCTACCCACCAGCGGGGCGAAGTTGCGCCAGCCATTACCGCCAAACCCTTCGGGCATGGTTTTAAAATTGTCATCGACTAATGCACGTTTTGTTACCGCAAGTGCTCCCGTTTTATACTGGTGCGCCTTGTTCAGGTAGCTTTTCATCATCTGCTCTTCTGTTTTGCTAAAGGCGGGCATGTCATAAAAATCCACACGGCCTACCTGCAACTCAATATCGCTGGCTATGTAGCTGTTGTCAAATTTACCGTCGCCGGGGGTGTTGTGGTTCAGCGGATTATTCGAAGTAACATTATTGATGCTGCCATCCGACCAGGTGCCGTCCAGGTCGCCATAATACAGGTCGGCAGGCCATGCCCCTTTGTGGTCGGGGTGGGCATCGGGGTTCAGGTCGCCACTGTAGGGTACGGCTATATGGCCGAGTACGTACACCGCCTCCAGGTTGCTATTGGTTTGCGAAGTGGATACAATGAATGCCTTGACAGCAGCCACTGTAGTGCTGCGGGGGTAGTCTTTGCGTATCACCTCCCAGCCATCGCCGCTCAGGTCTTTTACCAGTGTGGCTATCTCGGTGCTGCAGGTAGTGCTGAACATATCATCTACCAGCAGGATGAGCGCGCCCCTGCTGTGTATGGCGGGCTGCTCTATACCGGCGAAGATATAGCCGTAGGGGTTGGTGGTATCGTCTTTCACCACTAAGTATTCGTATGCGGAGCCGGCGGATACATTATTATCGTTGTACGAGGTGCTGGTGCCGGCTATCTGTGCGATGGCCGCGCCCCATGATGTTGCCGACTGCGCCTTGCGGTATATAGTAATGTTACCATTGGTTTTGGCGGGTGGCATTTCCCATTTCAAATTAATCTGTGCGGGCGATTTCTGCACCACCGCTTCTGTCCGTACAGAGTAGTAGGCGTTTTGCGCCAGGGCAGTGGCGGAGAATGCTGTAAGCAGGAGTGTAAAGATTCTCTTCATATTCGGCTTCGTATTTAATCTAACAAGATACAAAAATGTATATAGAATTGTATGTAACATAGGTAGCTTAATGGGGAGGTGGTCTTTATTTTATACATTCGTGAGATATAGTTTGTAACAATCCCCCTCCACCTTTGTTATAAAAGAAACAGATAGGTTATGAGTGAGAAGAAAACGATACCCGAGGTTCCGCACAAGCCGGAGATACCTGATATGCCGGGGCATCCCGGTATACCCGATGTGCCTAATCAGCCAGGTACGCCTGAAAAAGACCCGATGAAACCCCTGGAGCCGGAAGTACCCAAGCCGGGTACTCCGCATGAAACGCCTATGCCGGATGACCCGCCGGAACCGAATATAAAGAGCAGGTGAGGTTGATATGCTGATAGATGCGACATTGCATGTTCTCAGGGGATTATTTCGATAGAGATAAATTTTAATTTGCCTCAATGAAGGCAGTTGCCACGTCACTCACTACGTTCGTTTCCTCGCAATGACGGTCCTAATTTAGCGGAGAATACTGTTTAGCTCTCCAACACTTCCCTGATTTTGTCGGCAACTTTTTCTGCATTGGGGAGCATGGCTGCTTCGAGGCCCATATTCATGGGTACTGCGGGCAGGTTGAGGGCACCCATAGTGGCTACGGGTGCGTCCAGGCTCTGGAAGCAATTTTGCATAATGCGTGCGGCCAGCGCTTCGGCAAATGAGTTGTTGAGCTGCTCTTCGGTCAATACCAGGCACTTGCCGTGTTTGCGCACAGTATTGAATACCAGTTCTTCATCGAGCGGGAAGATGGTGCGGAGATCGACTATATCTATTTGGTCGTCGAATTGTTTAGCTGCATTTTTGGCCCAATGCACACCCATACCATAGGTAATGATGCACATACTGGCACCGATGTTTATAGCTGTTTGCGATGCCTGCTGTACCAGTAAGCCTTTACCTAATGGTACGATATAATCTTTATCCGGCTCGATGGTCATGGCATCCTGCGTGCCGGGCACTTTGCTCCAGTACAGTCCTTTGTGCTCCAGCATCACCACGGGGTTGGGGTCGTAGTAGGCTGCTTTCATCAGGCCTTTCATATCTGCTGCATTGCTGGGGTACACTATTTTAATGCCTTTGATGGTAGCCAGGGTGCTTTCTACACTGCCGCTGTGGTAAGGCCCGCCACCACCGTAGGCGCCTATGGGTACACGTATGATGTTGGACACGGGGTATTTACCGCAACTGAGGTAGCAGCTCTTGCTGATTTCGGTAACGAGCTGGTTGAGGCCGGGGTATATGTAGTCAGCAAACTGTACTTCTACTATGGGTTTGAGGCCTACGGCGCTCATGCCAATGGTACTGCCAATAATGTATGCTTCCTGTATGGCGGTGTTGAATACGCGGCTGTCACCAAATTTTTGTGCCAGCGTAGCCGCCTCGCGAAACACGCCGCCTATGCGCCCTCCTACGTCCTGCCCGTAAAACAGGGCCTCAGGGTGGTCGCGCATAATTTCTTCCACGGCATGCAGTGCAGCATCTACCATCACCACTTTCTCGCCGTTGGCGGGGGTGCGGTTGCCTTTTTCTACCGTTACCGGTGTGGGTGCAAATACATGGTCGGACACGGTAGCGGGGTTGGGCTCGGGGGCGTTTACCGCTTTTTCAAATTCGCCCTGCACAAACGCGCGCTCTTCATCTTCTATAGCTTGCAGTTGGTCTTCGCTGATGCCTTTTTGCAGTAATCTCTTTTTCAGTTTAGGGCCGGGGTCGTCTATGGCGTGTTTGGCCAGGTCGTCCTCGGTGCGGTACCATTCTTTGCGCACACCGCTGGTATGGTGGCCCAGCAGGGGCACTTTTGCATGCACCAGTATAGGACGGCGTTCTTTGCGCACCCAGTCGATGGTGTATTGCATGGTCTTGTACGAGTCGGGGAAATCGCTGCCATTCACACGCACGCGCTCCATGCCCTTGAAGCCGGCGGCAAATTCGTAGGCATCCATCGTGCGGGCCTCGTCGCTGCTTACGGATATACCCCATTCGTTGTCTTGTACAAGGTATATAATAGGTAACTGGTGCAATACGGCAAACTGGAAGGCTTCGCTCACTTCACCTTCGGTAACACTGCCATCGCCCAGCGAGCAGATGACCACGGGCGGGGTGGAGTAGTCTATCAGTTTTTGTTTCTCTATATATTGTATGCCCTGTGCAATGCCGGTAGTAGGTACGGCCTGCATACCTGTAGCGCTGCTCTGGTGTATTATCTTAGGAAAATTGTCGCGGCGGATGTTGGGGTGGTTGTAGTAGGCGCGTCCACCGGTAAAGGGGTCGTCGGCCTTGGCCAGCAGTTGCAGCATCAATTCGTACGGACGGTAACCCATGCCCAGCATCATGCTCTCGTCGCGGTAGTAGGGGCTTACATAGTCGCCCGGCTGCAACAGGAAACCGGTAGCCAGTTGAATAGCCTCGTGCCCGCGCGATGTGCTGTGTACATATTTACATATCTGCCTGTTGGCCTCGTAGGTTTCGGCCATGGCTTTGGCAGTCATCATCAGCCTGTAAGCTTTCAGCAGTATGTCGTTAGATAGTGTTTCCGTTTTTTTGTCCATACGAATGCGCAAAAGTAACTTCTAAATCCCGAAAAATGAGGGTACGGATAATAAAAACGGGTTATGCGTAATGAAATAAACTTATGTTTTGGGAGTTATTCACAATAAAGGCGCTATTTGTTGATTTTTAGCGTGGTTAATTTCCTTTAGTGCGCAGAACCGTTATTTTTGTTTCTGATAAAAACACCGATATGCAATTTGATTTCAAGAAGATTTTACCACATATATATATTGTACTGGGCTTTATTATAATCTCTTTCTTATTCAGTTATCCGCAACTGGATGGTTTGCAGTTATACCAGAGCGATTATGTGCAATGGAAATCGATGGCCAAAGAAGGTATGGACTGGCATGAGAAAACCGGTGAGAATGTGATGTGGAGTAACTCGATGTTCGGGGGTATGCCTACGTTTACCTATTATGTGCCCGAAAGCAATAACCTGATATACCCTATACAGACCACTATAATGAATATAATGGGTAAGCCTGCCGGATTCCTGCTACTGGCCATGCTGGGTTTTTATGTATTAGGTTTGATATTGGGTTTCAACAGGTGGTTGTCGCTGGCAGGTGCAGTGGCTTATGCATTCTCTACCTACAACATTACCTTGATAGAGGCCGGCCACGAAACCAAAATGTGGGGACTGGCATATATACCTGTACTTATAGGCGGGCTTATATTGTTGTACCGTGGTAAATGGTGGACGGGCATACCTGTACTGGGTATATCTGTAGCCTTGCTGATGGGTACCGGCCACTACCAGATAATGTACTATACGTTCTTTATTATCCTGGGCATGGTTATTACCTTCTTCATTACAGCGCTGAAAGAGCAGAACCTGAAGACGTTTTTTATCGCATCCGCTATTTCATTAGTAGCAGCGGCTGTAGGTATAGGCCCCAGTATGCAGGGCTTCCTTTCTACACTGGAGTATAATAAAACCACCATGCGTGGCGGTGAAAGCGAACTGACCATCAACCACGATGAGCAAAAAAAAGGTGGCGGACTCGATAAAGATTATGCTTTTGCCTGGAGCAACTCATGGGGTGAGAGTTTTACCGTGCTGGTGCCTATGCTGTATGGTGGTTCAAACAGGGAGAAGCTTGGTGAAAACTCTGAGTCGTACGAGGTAATGACAGAAATAGGTGTGCCTGAGCAGGGTGCGGCGGGTTTTGTAGAAAGCTTCCCGGGCTATTGGGGGCCACAGCCCTTTACGGGCGGGCCGTTTTATTTCGGCGCTATTATAGTATTCCTGTTTGTGCTGGGTATGATGATTATAAAGAGTCCGCACAAATGGTGGATACTGGCTGTGAGTGTGCTGGCTTTCCTGATGTCAACCGGTAAGCATTTCCCCTCGTTCAACTATTTCCTGTTCGATACATTACCCGGCCTTAATAAGTTCCGTGTGCCTAATATGGTACTGGTGATACCTCAGTTACTGTTTCCGCTACTGGCCGTGTGGACACTACATGATATAATGAACGGTGCATTATCTAAAGAGGAGTTGTGGAAGAAAATAAGGACTGCAGGTATAGCTACAGGTGGTTTGTGCCTGGTCCTGGGTTTGGGCAGCAGTATGTTCTTCGATTTTAAATCGCACAGGGATCCGCAGTTGAAAGAGCAGTTGATGCAGTCCTTTAAAAATGAGGAGGCGGCCAACAGGGTGATGAGTGCGGTGCAAGCCGACAGGGCGGATATGGCCATGAAGTCGGGCATACTCAGTGCAGTATTTATTGCATTGGCAGTGGGCCTGTTGTGGGCTTATGGCAAAGACAAGATAAAAGCCCAGTATGCAATAATAGGCATCGGTGCATTGACAGCTATCGACCTGATGAAGATCGATACCCGTTACCTGAGCGAAGAGAATTATATAGACCCCGAACAGTACGAGGCACAGTTTACACCTCGTTCTGTTGATATGCAAATAAAACAAGACCCTGACCCGTATTACAGGGTGCTGGATTTGTCTGTTGATCCTTTCAATAATGCCATGCAGGCGGCGCACCATAAATGCATAGGTGGCTACAGCCCTGCCAAAATGGAGATATACCAGGATTTGATTGATATCCACATGCGTAGCGGCTTCAACCGCCAGGTGCTGAATATGCTGAACACCAAATACATCATATCACCACAGGGTGCACAGGGGCAGCCTGTAGCTATACCCAATGGCGAGGCTTGTGGCAATGCCTGGTTTGTAGACAATATTCAATGGGAAGAAACAGCCGATAACGAAATACTGGCGCTGAAAGCAGGTAACATCGGAGAGCAGCCGGATACGCTGATGCAGGAATTCAATCCCAGGCAAACGGCGGTATTACGTTCAACTTATAAGAATGATTTTAACGGGTACCAGTTAGGAAAGGATAGTGTGGCTTATGTGAAACTGGCTGATTATGGGCTAAACAATATCAGCTATGTATCCAACAACAGCAAGGATGGTTTCGCTGTGTTCTCTGATATTTATTATCCCTACGGGTGGAAGGCCTATGTTGATGGAAAAGAAACACCCATCTACAGGACTAACTACCTGTTGCGCGCATTGAAGTTACCAGCCGGTGAGCATAAGATTGAATTCAAATTCCACCCGGAAAAATTCTATACAGGGGATAAGATAGCCATGGTGTCCAGCCTGCTGCTGATACTTGCTGCTGCGGGTTCTGTATTCATGGCGATGAAGGGGGGTAAAAAACCTGCATAAGCTGATGGATAACGGCTCGTCAAATATCGTCAGGAAGTTGTTTGGTTTGCGCCGGGAGTATAGCGTGGGTTTTTATGTAACTGATTTCCTGTTCAGGCGGATATTCAGGCAGAATGCCGGAGTAAAATGGCCTGTACACCATACGGCCACCATACATAACGCACACATGCTGAAAACAGGCAAAGAAACCTTTCCAGGCGATTCGCCCTGCGTGTATATCAACGCGCAAAACGGGATAAGTATAGGCGACTATACCAACCTGGGGCCGAATGTAGGCATCATATCCGCCAACCACGACTTTATAAATAACAGCATGCCTACAGATGCACCTCCTATCAATATCGGGCGGTTTTGCTGGCTGGGCATGGGGGCGATGGTGTTGCCGGGCGTACAGTTAGGCGATTTTACCATAGTAGGTGCAGGAGCGGTAGTGACTAAAAGTTTTCCAGGCTATTGTATCATTGCAGGCAATCCTGCCGTTATCATCAAAGAATTAAACAAAGCAGAGTGTGAAGCTTTTGCAAAGAGCAGAGAATAGCAATACCGTCATCGGTAATTCGTTCCTCATCTTCCTGATCAGGTTCTTCCCCTCTTTGGCTGCACTGGTAGTGGTTATCGTATTTTCGCGCTATACCAGCGAAGAAGTGTATGGCAGCTACCAGAACTTCTGGGTACGGTTATATTTATTAAGCGCGGTGGCAACCCTGGGCATACCCGCCTTACTGCTTACGTATACACCGCAATTTACCCGCTACTTATTTTCCACGCTGAAGGCCGGGCACTATATAGTCATTATGTTATGGATGATTGCTGTGGCTGCGTCATTCGCCTTTTTACATCATGCTACTGTGGGTATGCCTGTATATATAGCATTCCTGTTTTTTCTGCTGCATTGCCTCAATGCTATATCAGAAACATTGCTGATAGTGGCGCGCAAATTCAGCCTGCTGTTGGGGGTGAACGTTTTGTACACAATAGCCTTTCTGCTGTTGCATTACGGGATACTTGCAGGTGTGTATGACATAGATAGTCTATTCCTGTACCTGTTGGTGCCGATAGGGTTGAAGCTGTTAATTACAGGAACCAGTTCCGCTTCGTTTGCAAAAAAGCAGGACATGCCAGCGGAGCAGGAATACACTAAAACTGATATCCGCTCGCTGTGGATGCATATTGGCATTTATGATGTATTGCAGCGTGTCTTTACGTGGATTGATAAGTTTATCATTTCCATTTTGTTTACAGCCGGTGTGTCGGCCATGTACTTCAACGGCACTTATGATATTCCCTTTCTGCCGCTGTTGTTGGGGGCTGTCAGTAGTGCAGCACTATTGCAGTTGGCATCGGGTGGGGGGAAAGACGACAATCCATCTGCCATACTGGTAGCCAACCAGACTGCACGTATATTAAGCGCAGTGGTGTTTCCCTTGTTCTTTTTTCTTTTTTATTTCAGGGAAGAACTGTTTAATGTATTGCTGACTATTAAGTATGCAGATTCCATTCCCATATTCGCCGTTACGGTGTTCATCGTACCGCTTCGTGCTTACAATTTCACATCTATACTGCAAAACAGGCATAAGGGGCGTATTATCAATATAGGTGCGTTGCTGGATATCATCATAGCCTGCGTATTGATGTACCCGCTGTATCAGTGGCTGGGACTGGTGGGTATAGCACTCAGTTTTGTTATCAGCAGTTATATACAAGGGGCCTATTACCTGCTTCATACCGCCAGGATATTGAATACAACTATCACAGAAATTATACCAATGGTCAACTGGTCGCTCAAGCTGATTGTTTTTAGTTTATTCTTTATAGTTATTCATTATCTGCTGGAGCAGTTATTTAACGAGGCAATTGTATTATTTTTAGGTAGCCTTGTACTGGCAGTTACCCTGGTAGCGTCGCTGTCCATAGAATTCAGGGCATCTAAAAAACAACATGGCAGAGCGGTTTCGCAGAACGAGAACAACAACGGTTGACAATACCGGCTTCAGTAACACAAGCGGTGCCAGAGGTGCGCGCCTGATCAACAAAGACGGTAGCCTGAACCTGTACAAAACAGGATTGCCTTTCTGGGAGCAAATCAGCCTGTTTCATACACTGATACGTATGAAGACCTGGAAGTTCCTGCTATCTGTATTGATGTTCTATGCTATTACCAATGTGTTGTTTGCCTTACTTTATATAGCAGTTGGTGTAGAAAACCTGCAAGGCATATCGGGTGACAGCGACGATCTTTTAAACGGTTTTCAGCAGGCTTTCTTTTTCAGTTCGCAGACATTAACGACCGTTGGTTATGGCCATATAAGCCCCGTAGGCTTGAGTGCCAATATTGTGGCGGCCGTAGAATCTTTTGTGGGTATACTCTCATTTGCTATGGTGACAGGTCTATTATACGGACGTTTTACTTTGCCTAAAGCATATCTCCGGTTCAGTGATAATATCATAGTAGCGCCACACAAAGGGTACAGGGCATTGATGATACGCATAGCATCGTACAAGAATAATCATATAACGGATGTGGAAGCTAAAATGACCGTTGCACTGCGGGTAATGGAAAACGGTAAAAAGGTTTCCAAATTCTTTACTCCTAAGCTGGAAATTGACAGGATAACATCATTGGCACTGAGCTGGACGATTGTTCACCTTATCAATGAAGACAGCCCTTTTTATGAAATGGGAAAAGAGGAGTTACTGCAATCTGATTTTGAAATCATGTATCATATACGTGGCTTCGACGACCAGTTTTCCAATAACGTACAACAACGTTCGTCATATACCGAAAGTGAATTGGTATATGGAGCTAAATTTCTACCCGCCTTCTATAGTGCTGAAGATGGCAGCACTACTGTGTTAGAGCTGGATAAGCTGAACCTGTATGAACCTGCAGAAGTGCCTGAACCGGAGCGTTCCTATATTATTCCGTAACTTTGCGTAATATGATGAATACAGTAAATACTTCGAAAGAGACACAGAGGCTTTTAGAACGCGAAAGTAAATACGGTGCGCATAATTACCACCCGTTGCCTGTAATGTTAACCAAAGGTGAGGGAGTATATGTATGGGACGTAGACGGCAAACGGTACTACGACTTCCTTTCAGGCTACTCCGCACTGAACCAGGGGCACCGTCACCCAAAGGTGATGAAAGCCTTTTATGAGCAGGCCGAAAAACTAACATTGACATCCCGTGCTTTTCACAGTGATGCATTAGGTGAATTTGCAGAATACATCACCAAGTATTTTGGCTATGATAAGGTGCTGCCGATGAATACGGGAGCCGAAGCGGTGGAGACAGCCCTGAAACTGGCGCGCCGATGGGGCTACCATGTAAAAGGTGTAGAACAAAATAAGGCTAAAGTGATTGTTTGCGAAAACAACTTTCATGGCCGTACTATCAATATTATATCATTCAGTACTGATCCTGATTCCAATAAAGACTTCGGCCCTTATACGCCGGGTTATGAAGTGATACCATACAACGATACAAAGGCACTCGAAAAAGCCTTGCAGGATAAAAATGTTGTGGGTTTCCTGGTAGAGCCGATACAAGGTGAGGCGGGTGTTGATGTACCTGATGAGGGTTACCTGGCTAAAGCTTATGCTATTTGCAAAGAAGCAAATGTATTGTTCATAGCTGATGAGATACAATCGGGCCTGGCACGCACAGGTAAAATGCTTGCCTGCGATCATGAAAACGTACACCCTCATATACTGATATTGGGTAAGGCGCTTTCAGCAGGTGTATTACCTGTGTCGGCAGTATTGGCCGATGATGAAATTATGCTGACCATCAAGCCCGGCGAACACGGTTCTACATATGGTGGTAACCCGCTGGCCTGTAAAGTAGCTATTGCATCACTGCAAGTGTTAAAGGATGAAAAGATGGCTGAAAATGCCGAGGTAATGGGTATATACCTGCGCAAAAAGCTGGCTGAAATCAATCATCCCAATGTTTCCATTATACGTGGTAAAGGTTTGCTGAATGCAATTGTAATTGAACATAGCAATAAAGACGCCGCCATGGAAGTTTGCCTGAAGATGGCAGAATATGGACTGCTGGCCAAACCAACGCATGGTGATAAAATAAGGTTTGCACCACCACTTGTTATTACACAGGAGCAGATGGATGAATGCATAGATATTATATCGCGCAGCCTGAAAGAAATTTTATAATAAAAAAATGAATATTATGAACATTCTTAACAATGCTTAATATTCTTGTCACCCCAATGTCAAAACCCGAAATATTTCCAAGCTGTGAGTAGTGCAAGTCGTCTATACTACAAAGACCAATTAATAACTCACAAAAAAGGAAATTATGAGAACCAGACTTCAAATTGTAATCTTGGCTGCCGGACTAATGGCTGTTATCGGTTGTACCAAGCAAGTGCAGCAAGACAAAAAAAGCACATCAGAAGGTACATTTCTGACAAGTAGCCCATCCGAATCGGATAAAGGCAAAAAGGATACTGATCCACCGGTTGACAGCAATGATACCCCACCACCCACTAAACCTGTGCCGCCACGGGACACAACACTGCCGCCGCCCACACCACCAGGTGATGGTCCCTGTAGCGATGTTTACTGCACCGAGAATATCGTTGAGATAGACCTGGAAGTATTTGATAAATCAGGGAACCGCGTTGTGCTGGATGCATTTCATACCGAAGATATGAATGGGAAAGTACTGAATACGAACCTGTATTATTATAACAGCGACATGCTACACTATGTGGTATTTACAGATTTCTGGGTGACCGGGCATCAGAATACCAATACGCAGGTTCGCTTTGTCGGGATAAAGGGAGGTGTGCAGGTAGTAAACGAGGTGTATGGTGTTAGTACTGATTGTTGCCATATCAAAATGACTTCAGGAAAGCAGGTAGTGACTATACCATAATGAATAGATAAAAATTAAGCCGCTGGCTGCATTGCTTTAGCAATGCAGCCAGTCTGTATAAAAGATAATGAAGTAAGCTAATCCCGACAGTGGATGTTAGTATTAAACGAACAGGAAATTATACAAGGCTGCAAAGCACATGACAGGAAAGTACAGGCATACCTGTACAAAGCCCGTTATAGCGACTACCTGAAGATTTGTTTGCGTTATGCTCCTACTTATGAAGATGCGGAACAATTATTGAATGACGCATTTTACAAGATATTCACACGGGTAGGGCAGTATGACAACTCAGGTTCTTTTGAGGGGTGGATGAAACGGGTATTAATAAATACTTGTCTTGATGGGTTGAAAACAGCTATTAAAAAGAACAGGGACAATGTAGAGTTAGATGAAACACACCTGGATGACACGATGCCATCAAATTTCAGTGATGTTTTACAGCAAATCAATTTTAAAGAACTGGTATTGCTGATACAGAAATTGCCGGCACCATACAGGGCTGCATTCAATCTATATGTTTTCGAGGGTTATTCGCATAGGGAAATAGCTGAGGGTTTGCAGGTAAAGGAAGGGACTTCACACTGGTATGTGAACCAGGCCAGGGAGTGGCTGAAAAAAAAATTGTCTTCACAACACGTAAAAGTTGAGAGTTATGGCAAAAACGGACTTTGATAACGAATTGCAAAAAAAGTTTGCAGAGGAGCCTTTGCCGTTCAATGAGGATCAATGGCAAGAACTACAGGCAAGGCTTGATAAAAAGGAACGTAGGGTGTTATTACTTCCTTTCGTACCTGCCACATACAGGCAAATGGCGGTAGCGGCAACGGTGGTATTTGCTATCGTAGTTATATGGCTGATAGTGCCACAGAGGGAAAAAGGAATTGCAGAAAAAAATATAACTGTTATTGAACCCAAACAACCTGTTGCATCGGAAGTAACACCTGAAAATAACACAGATACTATTCTGGTGGCGACAAATGCTACTGTTAAGCAGGTTGTAAAGCCTCGCGTCATAAATACAACACACGATGTTATCCACGATGATATTGATACCACGACAGGCGTGCAACAGTCTTTTGTTGAAGACGATCAGCCTGTTAGGACAACAGCACAACAACGCAGGCAGCCGAAAGGTGACTTGCACCGTTTTGATTTTAACGAACTGCCGCAGAAGTATAATAATGACATAAGTTTATCGCTTAATGGCGGGCTTACATTTATAGAATCGGGGAGGGGTTTCCAGGCAGGCCTTGCTATAAAGAACAGTATCAGTCATAACATATCCATTGAAACTAGTGTGAGCTACCTGCACGGAAGCCAACATGTGTTCAACAGAAATGAACGTATAGAAGTTGAGGAAGTAATTATATCATCAGATACAGGAAGTTATCAGTCATACGATACAACAGTTGTAGCCTGGTTTGAAAGATCAAGCCGGAACCTTCCCTACGCCCAGCTTTCTACAGCTATGAGCCTGCGCCTGCATAAGAAATTAAATATAAGTTTAGGTCCTGATCTGCAGAAAGTACTACTCGCAGGCGATAATCTTGCCAAACTGAATGACCAACTATCTCATGAGTCAAAAAAAGTGCCTTCCTGGGATATAGGTGTAGGGATGAGAATACAATACGCTCTAACCAAACGGATAGGCTGCGGTGTGTCCTACAGGGAAAGTATTACAGACCTTGTCAATCCGGGGGATAATTATGTCAACCGTGATTACGTTTTATTCCAGTTACAGTATATACTGGTCAGGTAATTATTGTAACTCTTCTATCACATCAGCCATCAGTTTGCTCAACTTCGCATCGGCTGAATTGGCGACGGCGATTATTTCTTCGATATTACAGGGTTGCAGGTTTTCATAATCACATTCATCAGTTACAACGCTTACTGCAGCACAGGGCAGACTGAGTTGATTGGCAACTATTACTTCCGGCACCGTGCTCATGCCCACCAGGTCGGCGCCTATTATCTCCAGGAAACGGTATTCAGCCCTTGTTTCCAGGTTGGGGCCCATTACAGATGCATATACACCTTTGGGTATAGCCAATCCCTGCGACTTTGCTTTTTCTGTTATCAGTTCACCCAAATGTTGGTTGTATGGACGGCTCATATCCGGGAAACGCGGGCCGTATTCGGGGCTGGTTAAACCGCGTAAGGGGTTGTCGGGTTGCAGGTTGATATGGTCGTCTATTAATACCAGGTCGCCTTTTTTGAAATTAAGGTTGATACCACCCGCTGCATTGCTCAGCAGCAGGTATTGTATGCCCAGCGCATGCATGACACGCACCGGAAAAGTGATTTGCTGCATGGAGTATCCTTCGTAATAATGAAAACGCCCCTGCATAGCCAGCACTTTATTATTGCCTATTGTGCCAAATATCAACCTGCCGGTGTGCGATTCCACCGTGGCTACAGGAAAGTGCGGTATATCATCATAGGGTATGGATTCAATGATGTTTATTTTGTCTGTGAATTTGCCTAACCCTGTACCTAATACAATTCCCGCCTTTGGCGCTTCTATTCCTTTCGCTTTGAGGAACAGTACCGCCTCCCTTATTTGTTCTGAATAATCCATCTCTTGTAGTTTTCGGACAGCTAATATAAATCTTGCTGCTGAAACTGAGCTATTTATTAAGCAGGTTATTAGCTGTATATTGTCCGTTTATCAAGCATGTATTGGTTGTTGAAAATATGGGTGAGGGCAGGGCTGCAATTCTATTGCAGCCGCATTGGTTTTGACCGTAACAACATGGATGAAAGCAATCGCCCTCTGATTCTGGCCTGCAATCACCCCAATTCATTTTTTGACGCGCTGGTGATGGCTGCTTATCATCCCCGCAAAATGTATTTCCTGGCGAGGGGAGATGCTTTTGTCAATCCGTTTGTTGACAGATTGTTGAGAATGATGAATATGTTTCCAATGTACCGCATCAGCGAAGGGAGGGACAAGCTGGATAATAACCATGCTACTTTTGCTGCTTGTCTTGGGGTGTTGAAACAAAATGGTTGTGTGCTGATATTTTCCGAAGGGATTTGTATCAACGAGTGGAAACTGCGTCCGCTGAAGAAAGGGACAGCCAGGCTGGCATGGATGTGTTGGCAGGAGCAGGGTATACAAGACATGATAGTACAGCCGGTGGGTATCAACTATCACTCATTCACAGAGGTTCCAAAAAGAGTAAATGTGCAGTTTGCACCTGTAATAGATGGCAGAGATTACGACTTCAGCAACGAAGCTAACTTTTATAAGGAATTCAATCAGCAGCTTGCAGCACGCTTGTCGCCTTTGGTATTAGAGGAGAACCATCTTTCGTTAAGTAAAAGGAAAACCGACTATTTGCTGAAACTGATGCTTGTACCACCTGCTTTAGTTGGTTTTATCATGCACAAGCCACTGTACCTGTTCCTACGCAGGCTGGTAAGGATTAAGACCCAAGGCACCGTTTTTTTTGATTCTGTATTGTTTGCGGCACTGTTACTGATATATCCATTCCTTGTTTTGGTGATTAGTGTTACCACAGTACTTATTACCGATAATCATTTGTACTGGCTACTGTTCTTCCTCTTGCCATTTACCGCATGGACATACAGAAAGTATAAATCAGCCTGAGTATTTGCATTTTCGGGAATATTATCAGGTGTGACGTATATCATTGACTGCAGTTGTATAAAAAGGGTAATTTTGCGCGCAAATTTGCAGCAATGAAGTTTTGGAAGAAATTGAGCCATGCCGAACAAGACCGTAAGATAACAGAAGCATTAGCCCTGAATATTGATTATAAGCAAAAAGTATCGCTGGGCGTACCTGCGTCTAAGCTGGATGGTACCGTGTTCTACGACCAGGCTCCTTTTCTTAAAGAAGCGCCGCTATTGCGTACCTATGTGGCCAATCCTAACCATATAGGCTGCCATACACTGGGGGAGTCCGAAGAGTTTTTCAAAGGCACACAGGATATAGAGCGGGAAGTGATAGAGCTGCTGGCAGTGGATGTGCTGAAGGCTGAAGGGGGCAGTTGTGATGGTTATGTGGCTGCAGGTGGAACAGAAGCCAATATACAGGCTGCCTGGATATACAGGAACTACTTTAAGCAAGAGCATGGAGCAAAGCAGGAGGAGATAGCGCTGATAGGCTCACAGGATACACATTACTCCATATCCAAAGCCGCCAACCTGCTGAACCTGCAATGGTTCAGCGTGCCTGTAGATGATACCACCAGGGTAATAATAGAAAGAGAACTGGACAGGGTTGTGGAAGCCGCTATGGCTACGGGGGTGAAATATTTCATCATCATTTCCAATATGGCTACCACTATGTTTGGCAGTGTGGACAATCCCGATATGTATGTCGATTGTATGCTCAGGCACAAATTGGGGTTTAAGCTGCATGTAGATGGCGCGTTCGGTGGATTTATATTTCCCATTAGTACACCGGAGTCTAACGTGAATTTTACCAATCCCTATGTATCGTCAGTAACGCTGGATGCCCATAAAATGCTGCAGGCCCCGTACGGCACCGGGATATTTATAGCACGCAAAGGCCTGATGCCCTATGTGTTCACCAAAGAAGCACAATATGTACACGGGCAGGATATAACGCTCAGTGGCAGCCGCTCAGGCGCCAATGCCATAGCTATCTGGATGATACTGGTAACTTATGGCCCGCACGGCTGGTTTGAGAAAATAAACAAACTGCTGTACCGTACAGATTGGTGCTGCAACCAGTTAGACAAACTGGGTGTGCAGTATTTCCACTATCCCAAAATGAACATCATTACCACAAGGGCGAAGTATGTGCCGCATGATATAGCCGCAAAACACGGCCTGGTGCCTGATACGCATGATGACAACCCCGGATGGTACAAAATAGTAGTGATGGACCATGTGGAGGTGGAGCATTTAGAGGCGTTTCTGGATGATTTGAAGAAAAGCTAAGTCACGGTCTTTTTATATTTTAGCCCTATGACGCCCGAACGTGCCGCTAATATAGAACGTGTGCTGAACCACCGCCAACCCGACCTGGCCGTGGTGATGGAGGATATAGAAGATCCCCACAATGTATTTGCTGTAATGCGTACCTGCGATGCCGTGGGTATACAGGATGTGTACATCATCAATACTGGCTTCCGCAAGCATAAGAAATTTGGCAAGGCCAGTTCTTCTTCGGCCAGTAAGTGGCTCACCCTGCACCATTTTGACAATATAGCCGAATGTGTGCAGGTACTACGTAGCCGGTATGATAAGATTTACTCCAGTTACTTAGGTGAGGGGTCACGCTCGTTTTACGATGTGGATTTTACAGAATCGGCCGCCCTGGTATTCAGCAACGAAAGGGATGGGGTGTCGGAAGAAATGATGCAACATAGCGATGGCAGTTTTATCATTCCGCAGGTGGGCATGATACGCTCGCTGAACATATCGGTAGCCTGTGCCGTGACTTTGTATGAAGCTCACCGCCAGCGTATAGATAAGGGTTATTATGATGGTAAGCCCCGTCTGGCCGAGCAGGATTGGCAGGTATTACACGAAAAGTGGATGCAAAAACAATGAAAACTACACCATATTCCTTTTCACCTCGTCCAGGAACTTGCGGTGGTCGGCTGTGAAGGGCTTTTTCGTAACTATGATCCGTGTACCCCTGTATCCTGCTGTGGCTTCTACATATTCCCCGCTATGGGTTTCAAACTTGATGCCGGAGGCCCTGAGTACCGGTTCAGCCCAGTTGTGCAGGTTAGTTATCAACACCACATTTTTGGGCTGTAATATGCTCAGCTCTTCCTTAAAAAGGTGCGCCGAATTAAATAATTGCGCCTGGAAAACCTCGTGGGGAAGGGTATCGTCATTAGCAGGGGCTATCTTCAGCAGGTTGCTGTAGCTGATGATATGGTTCCAGTCGTCTTCGGTACGGCCATAGCGCTCCATTACCAGTTTGTAGGTGATGTTCCAGAAGAAACTACGGTAGAGGTTCTGCTTTATCCAGTACTTATTTACCCAGTCCAGCGCGCAGCCGCGGGAAACTATGGAGTATTCGTAGGCCTTTTTTACCAGGCTCTCTATCAGTTTTTTGTCTTTGGTCAGCTTGAAGGGCGGTTTCCAGTCGTTAACATACTGGCCATATACAATCAATTCCCTGTTTTCTGCATAGTTTTTACCCAGCATGGGGTAGAAGAGGCAATACTTCTCTTTTGCAAGTGATTTATTCTCAGTCGTTTCTATAGATTTTGCAAAATCGAGGAGGGCTTTTTCAAGCCCCAGGTTGTACAGCGATATATGTTCTATCTTTGCCATTGTCCAAGCTAAAAAACCTGTTTTAGTAATATTGCTAAGTTCCGTATTAGCAGCAGTTTTCGTGCCACGGACACAAGAGTAATGAAAATTTAATTTTTCTGCTAAATTATTTTGTTCAATTAAAAACTTCCCATTACCTTTGCAGTCCCAATTTTTTACGGGTTAGAAGTTATTTATAAGTATGTCACAGCGTATCAGAATAAAACTTAAGTCTTACGACCACAACCTGGTTGATAAGTCTGCCGAAAAAATAGTGAAAACTGTGCGCAACACAGGAGCAGTGGTTACAGGCCCTATTCCGTTGCCAACACAGAAGAAGATCTTTACAGTATTGCGCTCGCCCCACGTGAACAAAAAAGCACGCGAGCAGTTCCAATTGTGCACTCACAAGCGCCTGTTGGACATCTATACTTCTTCTTCACGTACAGTAGACGCTCTTTCGAAGCTTGACCTGCCCAGTGGTGTAGAAGTAGAGATAAAAGCATAAAAGAAACAGTTCTTTAATAAAATTGAAAAAACGCCAATCCCGGTCCACACAAAAGGCAAACCGGGCGCTTGGTAAAACATATATCGACAATGAAAGGTATAATTGGTAAAAAAATAGGCATGACCAGTGTGTTCGATGCTAATGGCAAGCAGGTAGCCTGCACCATCATCGAAGCCGGCCCTTGTGTGGTTACGCAGAAAAAGACTGTCGAATCAGATGGTTACGATGCGTTACAAATAGCCTACGGCGAGGCTAAAGAAAAGAATACGCCCAAAGCTCTCCAGAATCATTTTGCAAAAGCAAATACTACGCCCAAGGCTGTAGTTAAAGAAATACGTAACTGTTCCATAGATAAACAAGTTGGTGAAGAAATTACCTGCGAGGTTTTCGCCGAAGGCGAAAAAGTAAGTGTTATAGGCACTACCAAGGGTAAAGGTTTCCAGGGTGTTGTAAAACGCCACGGTTTTGCGGGTGTGGGCGAAGCGTCTCACGGCCAGCACGACCGTCAGCGTGCGCCGGGTTCTATCGGTGGTTCATCATACCCCAGCCGCGTATTTAAAGGTATGCGCATGGCCGGCCGTATGGGTGGCGACCGCGTGAAAGTAAAAGCGCTGAAAGTAATGAAAGTGTTCCCAGAACAGAACTATATATTAATTACAGGTTCGGTTCCGGGTCACAATGGTTCAATTGTTTTAATTCAGAATTAATATTGTCATGCAAGTTGACGTTTTAAATACTAAAGGTGAGAAAACAGGCCGTACGGTAGAACTGCCTGATGAGATATTCGGTTTGGAACAGCCTAACGACCACGTTGTATACCTGGCAGTAAAGCAGTACCTGGCAGCACAGCGCCAGGGTACGCACAAGACCAAGACACGTGCAGAAGTACATGGTTCTTCTAAAAAGCTGCACCGCCAAAAAGGTACCGGTGGCTCTCGTAAAGGTAACATCCGCAACCCCTTGTATAAAGGTGGTGGTACTGTAAACGGGCCTTTGCCTCACCTGTATGGCTTTAAGCTGAACCGCAAGGTGAAAGACCTGGCGAAAATGACAGCGCTGACATACAAGGCTAAGGACAACAAAATAGTGGTGGTAGAAGACCTGAAAATGGATACCCCCAAAACCAAAGATTTCTCAGTAATACTGAGCAAACTGAAAGGCGAAAACAAAAAGTCGCTGCTGGTATTGCCCGAAGTAGATGCGAATGTGTACCTGAGCAGCCGCAATATACCTGCCAACAAAACAGCGGTATTGAGCGACATCAACACTTACGACCTGGTAAATGCCAATGTATTGATATTTACTGAGTCTGCAGCAAAGCTGTTTGGCGAATTGGAAGAAGAAACAGCAGAAGCATAAATTAATAATTAAGAAACTGAAATCTATATAAAATGAAACTTGCTGATGTATTGGTAAGGCCGGTAATTACCGAGAAGGTAAACAACCAGATAGAGCGCTCTGGCCGCTACACTTTTGAAGTGGACAAAAGGGCTAACAAGCTGGAAGTAAAGCAAGCGGTAGAAGAGTTTTACGGTGTGAAGGTGAATGATGTGAATACTATCGTAGTGCCCGGTAAAAACAAAAGCCGCTTTACCAAGGCGGGATTATTAAAAGGTGTTAAGTCATCGTATAAAAAAGCAGTAGTAACGCTTGCAGAAGGTGATACTATAGATTTATTTTCAATCTAAGCAGATTAAAGAACAAGAGAAATGGCATTACGTAAATATAAACCGATAACAGCCGGCACACGCTGGAGAATAGGTAACGCTTACGCTGAAGTTACTACCAATGTGCCTGAAAAGAGCCTGTTGGATGTATCTAAAAAAACAGGTGGCCGCAACTCTCAGGGCCGTCGTGCTATGCGCTACATTGGTGGTGGCAACAAGATTAAGTACCGTATCATAGACTTTAAACGTAATAAAGCTAACATACCCGCAACGGTAAAGACTATTGAGTACGATCCTAACCGTACAGCATTTATAGCATTGCTCAATTATGCTGATGGTGAGAAGCGTTATATCATTGCCCCCCAGGGCCTGGAAGTAGGCGCCACTGTAATAAGCGGTGAAGCTGTTGCACCTGAAGTAGGAAACTCGCTGTTGCTGAAAAACATGCCCCTGGGTACTGTAGTACACAATATAGAATTGCAACCTGGTAAAGGTGCCGCAATAGCCCGCTCTGCCGGTACTTATGCACAACTGAACGCAAAAGAAGAAAAATATTGCGTGTTGAAAATGCCAAGTGGCGAGCTGCGCAAAGTATTAGCTACATGTATGGCTACAGTAGGTACCGTATCTAACAGCGACCACGCCCTGCAAAGCATGGGTAAGGCAGGCCGCAACCGTTGGAAAGGTATCCGCCCCCGTACACGTGGTGTAGCGATGAACCCCGTAGATCACCCCATGGGTGGTGGTGAAGGAAGGTCTTCAGGTGGTCACCCGCGTAGCCGCAACGGTAAATACGCCAAAGGCGAAAAGACACGTAAGCAAAAAGCGTCTGATAAACTGATTATCCAGCGCAAAAACGGTAAAAAATTATAATACTTAAAGTAATAGCATAATATGGCTCGTTCGATAAAAAAGGGACCTTATGTAGAGGCTAAGCTGGAGCACAAAGTTCTTGCTGTAAATGAGGGTACTACCAAGAAAGGCGTAATCAAAACCTGGAGCCGCCGTTCTACCATCACCCCCGACTTTGTTGGCCACACATTTGCGGTACATAACGGTAACAAATTTATACCTGTATACGTAACGGAATACATGGTAGGCCATAAGCTGGGTGAGTTTGCACCAACACGCAACTTCAAAGGCCATAGTGGTAGTAAATAATTAACATAATAAACATTTGGTTCCGTCTTCTGGCGGGCCGCTTAAATAAGAAAAGAAACAATGGAAGCTGTAGCTCGTTTACGGAACTATCCTACATCGCCCCGCAAAATGCGTTTGCTGGCAGACCTGGTGCGTGGCATGGATGTAGAAAAAGCTATCAATACTTTAAAGTTCAGCCCTAAGCACAACTCTGTGGCGCTGGAAAAGCTGTTGCTGAGTGCAGTAGCTAACTGGGGCAATAAGAACGAAGGTGTGGATGTTGCTGACGCAAACTTGTATGTAAAAACTATCATGGTTGATGGTGCCCGCGTTATCAAACGTATGCAACCCGCCCCGCAGGGCCGTGCATACCGTTTACGCAAGCGCAGCAACCACGTAACTATTGTAGTAGACAGCCGCAATGCAGTAACTGCAACGATGGCTGAAAATAAAGAAACTGAATAATTCAACTAATAATAACTAAGGAATGGGTCAAAAAGCGAATCCTATAGGTAACAGGTTGGGTATCATCCGCGGATGGGACTCTATGTGGTATGGCGCTAAAAAAGATTTCGCCGACAGGCTGGTAGAGGATCACAAAATCCGCACTTACCTGAACGCGCGTATCAACAAAGGTGGCATATCTCGTATAGTAATAGAGCGTACCCTGGGCAAACTCATCGTTACCATACACACTTCAAAACCCGGTATCATCATCGGTAAAGGTGGTTCTGAAGTTGACCGTATAAAAGAAGAGCTGAAAAAGCTGACAGGTAAGGATGATGTGCAGATCAACATTATGGAGATCCGCCGCCCCGAACTGGATGCGCAGATAGTAGCTGAAACCATAGCACGCCAGCTGGAAAGCCGTGTGAGCTATAAGAGGGCTATCAAAATGGCAATATCTACCGCTATGCGCATGGGTGCAGAAGGTATAAAGATAAAAGTGGGCGGACGTCTGAATGGTGCTGAGATAGCACGTTCTGAAGAGTTCAAGCAGGGCCGTACACCATTGCACACCTTCCGTATGGATATCGATTACTCATCTTACTTTGCCCAGACCGTATATGGTAAAATAGGCATCAAAGTATGGATATGTAAAGGTGAAGTACTGGGTAAGCGCGACCTGAACCCTAACTTCTCAGCAGGTTCTGACCGTCGTGGTGGTCCTGGTGGCGAAGCGCCTCAACGTGGTGGCGATCATCGCGGTGGTGGTGACCGTGGCGGAGACCGCAGAGGTGGTGGAGGTGGAGACCGCAGGGGCGGCGGAGGCCGTGGCCGTGGAGGAAATCGTTAATAAAATTGTATAGCATTATTTAAAATATTGTAACAATGTTACAGCCTAAAAAAGTAAAACACAGGAAAGCCCATAAAGGTAGAATCAAAGGAAACGCACAGCGTGGCGCTACCATAGCATTTGGTTCTTTCGGGTTGAAGGCAATGGAGCCGAAATGGATAACCAATCGCCAGATAGAAGCTGCACGCCAGGCAATGACCCGCCACATGAAACGTGAGGGTAATGTATGGATACGCATATTTCCTGACAAGCCAATAACCAAGAAGCCTGCAGAAGTGAGGATGGGTAAAGGTAAGGGTAGCCTTGAATACTGGGCTGCAGTGGTAAAACCCGGACTCATCATGTTTGAACTGGACGGTGTGCCCCAGCAAGTAGCGCAGGAAGCATTGGAACTGGCAGCACAGAAGTTGCCGATAAAAACAAAATTTGTTGTTCGCCGCGACTACGTAGGTGCATAATAAATAACTAACAGGATTAAAAGATAATTTTTTAAATAGATAAAAATGGCTAAGGCAAATAAATCGAAGGTTGAAGACCTGCGTTCGCTGGACGACCAGGCGCTTACCGGCAGGATCGGTGAAGAAGAAGTGCGCCTGAAAAAAACTAAGTTCGGCCACGCTGTTAACCCGATTGAAAATCCGTTATCTATCCGCCAGATGCGCCGCACAATAGCCCGTATGAAGACGGAGCAGCGCAGGAGGGCATTAGGTTTTTAATAAAATTTTGATATGTCAACAACGACTGAAAGAAAAAGCAGGAAAAGCCGTATAGGTATCGTTAGCAGCGACAAGATGGATAAAACCATCACTGTAACTGTAGAGCGTAAGGTGAAACACCCTATTTACGGTAAGTTCGTTAAGAAAACGAAAAAATTCCATGCGCACGATGAAGAGGGTACCGCAGGTATCGGCGACACTGTACGTATTATGGAAACGCGTCCGCTGAGCAAGACAAAACGCTGGCGCCTGGTAGAAATAATTGAAAAAGCTAAGTAATCTTTTTATAGATGATACAACAAGAGTCCAGGCTAAATGTAGCCGATAACAGTGGTGCGAAAGAGGTACTTTGTATCCGTGTACTGGGCAACTCCGGCCAGGATTATGCCGGTGTGGGTGATAAGATAGTGGTAACGGTGAAAGCCGCATTACCCGGAGGCGGTATGAAGAAAGGAACCGTGTCAAAAGCGGTCATCGTACGCACCAAAAACAAGCTTCGCCGCAAAGATGGGTCATACATCCATTTTGACGACAACGCTGTAGTGTTGCTGAACAACGCCGATGAGCCACGCGGCACCCGTATTTTCGGGCCCGTAGCACGCGAATTGCGTGATAAAGGGTACATGAAAATTGTTTCGCTGGCACCGGAAGTATTATAAAATAAAGTTGTACCTTTGCAGCCCGTTTTTCGGGTGTATGAGAACAACGGTTAATTCATAAGTATTGTGAAAAACAGATTTAAACCAAAGTTTAATATCAGGAAAGGCGATAACGTAGTCGTTATAGCCGGTAATGATAAGGATCGTACCAAGCCACGCAATGTGCTGGCTGTATATCCTCAGAAAGGCCGTGTATTGGTAGAAGGTGTAAACATCATTACCAAGCACAACAAGCCGGATGCGCAAAACCCCCAGGGTGGCATAGTGAAGCAGGAAGCGCCTATACACATATCTAACGTTATGTTGTGGGATGCTAAAGCAAAGGCTCCTGCCCGCATTAAGCGCGAGCGCAACGAAGGCAGTTTTGTTCGTATATCTAAAAAATCAGGGGAGGTAATTAAATAATGGAAACAGCAGTATATTCTCCGCGTTTACGCAAGCATTATAAAGATGAAGTAGTTCCGGCTTTGATGAAGAAGTTCGGTTATAAATCAGTAATGCAATGCCCCCGCCTGGTTAAAATTTGTTTGAACCAGGGTGTTAAAGGCTCTGTATCTGACAAGAAGCTGATAGACGATGCTATGAACGAAATGACACTGGTAACCGGCCAGAAGGCTGTACCTACCTTGTCTAAAAAGGATATCTCTAACTTCAAGCTGCGTAAGCACATGCCGATAGGCTGCCGTGTTACACTGCGTGGCACTACGATGTTGGAATTCCTGGATCGTTTTATCTCAGTTACCCTGCCCCGTGTACGCGACTTCAAAGGTATCAACGATAAATCTTTCGACGGACGCGGCAACTACACTATGGGTATCACAGAGCAGATCATCTACCCTGAGATAGACATAGACAAAGTAAACCGTATCAGCGGTATGGACATTACGTTCGTAACGACAGCCAGGACCAACGAAGAGGCTTATGAATTGCTGAAAGAGATGGGCCTGCCGTTTAAGAACATCAAAAAAGAAGAAACTAACTAATTATAATTAAAGAACAATAAATGGCAAGAGAATCAGTAAAAGCCCGTCAACGCAAACGCGAGCGCATGGTGGCCAAATACGCTGAGAAGCGTGCGGCACTTAAAGCGGCAGGAGACTACCAGGCATTGGATTTACTTCCAAAAAACGCCTCTCCGGTTCGCCTTAAAAACCGTTGCCAGTTAACAGGCCGTCCCAAGGGTTATATGCGCCACTTCGGGGTATGCCGTAACATTTTCCGCGATATGGCGTTGGATGGCAAAATACCGGGTGTACGTAAAGCCAGCTGGTAATTGAATGAAACGTGGCCAGGTCATAACAGTATGAAACCGGTTACAATTATATACTTTACAAACTTTAATAAAAAATGGTAACAGATCCGATAGCAGACTTTTTAACCCGTATCCGCAACGCACAGATGGCGCGCCACCGTATAGTGGAAATACCGGCATCTAACGTGAAGAAGCGTATCACAGAAATACTCTATGATAAAGGGTATATACTGAAGTACAAATTTGAAGATGATAACAAACAAGGTATCATCAAAATAGCATTGAAATACGATGCACAATCAAAAGAACCAGCTATAAAATCACTGGAAAGGGTAAGCCGTCCGGGCCTGCGTCAGTACGCTAAGCCAAACGAGCTTCCGCGTGTTATGAGTGGCCTGGGTATCGCTATCGTTTCTACATCGAAAGGTGTAATGACGGATAAAGAAGCCCGCACGCAAAACATAGGCGGTGAAGTAATGGCAGCAATATATTAATAACATTATAGAAGGCAGGTACATTAAGCCAAACCTATACAAGGCTGACCGGCTTGCTTTCTGAACCAAATAAAAACATAAGAACTTATGTCTCGTATAGGCAAAAATCCGATTACAATACCCGCAGGTGTAACCATAACCGTAGGTGCGGATAATGTAGTTGCAGTAAAAGGCCCTAAGGGCGAATTGAAAGAAGCGGTAAACCGCGATCTGAAAGTAGAAGTACAGGACAACCAGTTGTTGGTTACCCGCCCTACAGACCAGATACGCCACCGTGCCCTGCATGGCCTGAGCCGTGCATTGCTGGCCAACATGGTAACAGGTGTTACTACAGGCTTTAAAAAGGAACTGGACCTGGTGGGTGTGGGTTTCCGTGCTGCCATACAGGGCCAGACTCTGGATATGGCGCTGGGTTATTCGCACAACATCATTATGGAGCTGCCTAAAGAAGTGAAGGGCGAAGCTAAGATGGAAAAAGGTGTGCCCCCAAGGATAACACTGGAATCGATAGACAAACAACTGCTGGGCCAGGTAGCTGCCAAAATACGCAGCCTGCGTAAGCCTGAGCCTTACAAAGGAAAAGGTGTTCGTTACTCTGATGAGATTGTTCGCCGTAAAGCAGGTAAGGCAGCAGGTAAATAATAAATAACAGGGTTTCCGCCTGGAAAGGCGGAAGCTTTTATCATACTAAACAATTAAAAAATAACCCGGTAGCTCCCGCCCAAAAGCGGGAAGCCCGTAAAAAATAGAATACAATGGCACTTGATAAGAAAATAGTACGCCGCCAGAAGTTACGTTGGCGCATACGCAGCAGGGTGAGTGGTACAGCTACAAAACCCCGCATGTCTGTGTTCCGCAGCAACAAAGACATCTATGTACAACTGATAGATGATACTACCGGTACTACATTGGCAGCTGCCAGCTCTCGCCAGAAGGATATACAGGCGCATGCAGGCAACAAGGTAGAGAAATCTGCCCTGGTAGGTAAGACGATAGCTGAAAAAGCATTGTCGCTGGGTATTGAGAAATGCGTGTTCGACCGTGGTGGTTATTTGTATCATGGCCGTGTGAAGTCTGTAGCAGACGGCGCGCGCGAAGGTGGCCTTAAATTCTAATAACAATATTATTGAACTTTTTCTATAAGTAACTGATGTCAAAAATAAACACAAATCGAGTAAAGGCCGGCGACCTGGAATTGCAGGAGAAAGTAGTGTCTATCAACCGTGTTGTTAAAACAACCAAAGGCGGACGCGCATTCAGTTTTTCTGCCCTGGTAGTAGTAGGCAACGGTGCAGGTGTGGTTGGTCATGGCCTGGGTAAGGCTAAAGAGGTGCAGGAAGCCATCACCAAAGGCATAGATGACGCTAAGAAAAACCTGATAAAAGTGCCTGTATTACATGGTACTATACCTCACGTACAGTTTGCCAAAGAGGGCGCAGCAAAGGTGCTGATTAAGCCCGCGGCACACGGTACTGGTGTAATAGCCGGTGGTAGCATGAGGGCTGTACTGGAGTCTGCAGGTATTACTGACGTGCTGACTAAAAACCTGGGTTCTGCTAACCCGCACAACGTGGTAAAAGCCACCTTCGCTGCGCTGGGCCAACTGCGCGAGCCGGTACGTGTGGCTAAAGACCGCAACGTGAGCCTGAAGAAGGTGTTTAACGGGTAATCCGGTTTAATTAATTGAATATTAACTAATTGAATAAGAAATAGCGTCATGGCTAAAATTAAAGTAACACAGATTAAGAGTGGCATTGACCGCCCCGAAAACCAAAAGCGTACATTGATAGCGCTGGGTTTGCGCAAGATGAACGCTACTGTGGAAGTAGAAGCTACCCCCCAGATACAGGGTATGGTGAGAACCGTACACCACCTTGTTAAGGTTGAAGAAGTTAAGTAATTTTTATTTATTAATATTTGCGAGCGGTTTCACATTCCGCGCAAGTTCAAAAATCGTATACAATGCAACAATTGCACAATTTACAACCAGCAAAAGGTTCAGTAAAAAAGAAAAGGCGTGTAGCCCGTGGTGAAGGTAGTGGTTCGGGCACAACAGCCGGTAAAGGTAACAAAGGCCAGCAGGCACGTACCGGTTACCAATCGAAAAAAGGACACGAAGGCGGACAGATGCCCATCCAGCGCCGTATGCCTAAGCGTGGTTTCAAGAACAACAACAAGATTGAATTCAAAGTATTCAACCTGGGTGATATAGACTTCCTGGCAGAAAAATACAGCCTGAAGGAATTCTCCCTGGACAACCTGTATATTAATGGCCTGATCAGCCGTACCGACTCAGTGAAAATACTGGGCAACGGTGAGCTGAAAGCAAAACTGGCCTTTAAGGTGAACGCTGCCAGCGAAAAAGCTAAACAAGCTATTGAAGCAGCAGGCGGTACCATCGAATTGCTGTAACTTTTCCGGGTAAACAGACGCATTTGGTAAAATGCGTCTTTTATCGTTTATTCGCATTTCATTTTTCAGATTAATCATTAGTCCCTGTGAAGAAACTAATAGAAACGCTTAAGAACATTTGGAGCATTGAAGAGCTCCGTAAGCGTATTATATATACTTTAGCTCTTATCCTCATTTACCGCGTAGGTAGCTACGTAGTATTGCCTGGTATAGACCCCCAGATACTTGCATTAGAAGGTAGCCAGGAAGGCCTGTTGGGACTGTTTAATATGTTTGCCGGCGGTTCATTCAGCCGTGCATCTATCTTTGCGCTGGGCGTTATGCCTTATATCTCCGCTTCTATCTTTATGCAGCTGGCAGGTATAGTTGTTCCCCAGATTTCTAAATTACAAAAGGAAGAAAGTGGCCGCCGCAAGGTGAACCAATATACACGTTACCTCACTGTTATCGTTACTGCATTCCAGGCAAGTGCTTATGTGGCTTACCTGCGTACGCAGAGTGCCGGTGCCATAGTTCCGGAGTTTGGTACTTTCATGTTCTGGTTGTCTACCGTAGTGGTATTGACAGCTGGTACATTGTTTGTAATGTGGCTGGGTGAGAAAATCACAGACCGCGGTATTGGCAACGGTGTTTCCCTGCTCATCATGGTTGGTATCTTCGCCCGCCTGCCCGAGTCACTGTTCCAGGAATTTGCTGCCAAAAACTTAGGTGGCGGCGGTGGATTGCTGATTTTCCTTATAGAAATGGCGTTCTTTATAGCTGTTATAGTTGGCCTGATACTGCTGACACAGGGTGTGCGCCGCATACCGCTGAACTATGCACGCCGTGTAATAGGCAGCACTAATGCAGCCCGCGAAATAACAGGTGGTTCACGCGATTTCATTCCTTTGAAAGTGAACTCTGCAGGTGTAATGCCTATCATCTTTGCACAGGCTATCATGTTCATACCTGCTACATTGATAGGTTTTACAGACAGTGAAACAGCACAAGGTGTGGTAAGGTCTTTGTCTGACTATACTTCTGCTTCATACAATATCGTTTATGCCATACTTGTTATCGCATTCACTTATTTCTACACGGCATTGATATTCAACCCGACGGAAATGGCGGATAACCTGAAGCGCAACAACAGCTTTATACCCGGTGTAAAACCAGGTGAGCCAACAGCTAATTACATTGCGACTATCATGGACCGTATTACGCTGCCTGGCGCATTGTTCCTGGCTATAGCAGGTGTACTGCCCGGTGTAGCAGCTTTGCTGGGTGTTACCAGTGGTTTCGCCTCTTTCTACGGCGGTACGTCTATGCTGATAGGTGTGGGTGTGATACTCGATACATTACAACAAATAGAGAGTCACCTGTTGATGCGCAGGTACGACGGATTAATGAAAACGGGGCGCATATCAGGCCGCCAGCCGGCTGCAGGCGCCTCTGTGTAAACACGGGTTATGATACACATCAGGAGTAAAGAAGAAATTGAAATAATAAGAAAAAACGCCTTAATGGTAACTGCCACCTTAACCGAGGTGGCAAAGTTTTTAAAGCCGGGTATCACTACCTTGTCTATCGACAGAATGGCTGAAACTTTCATCAGGGACAACGGCGGTGTGCCTTCATTCAAAGGGTACGGGCCCAGGAACAATGCTTTCCCGTTTTCCTTATGCATATCTGTAAACGAAGTGGTGGTACATGGTTTCCCATCGGATTATGAGTTGAAAGACGGCGATATCGTATCTGTGGACTGCGGTTTTTACCGGGATGGATACCACGGCGACCATGCTTATACTTTTGCGATAGGCGATGTGCCCGACGAATACCTGCAACTGATGCGCGTAACCAAAGAAGCGCTGATGCTCGGCATAGCCAATGCGCATGTTGGCAACAGGGTAGGCGATATCTCTTATGCTATTGAGGAACATACAGCTAAGAAACATGGCTATGGCGTGGTGCGCGAGCTGGTAGGGCATGGTGTAGGCCGCAACCTGCACGAAGACCCGCAGGTGCCCAACTATGGCCGCCGAGGCGATGGTAAACGCCTGAAAGAAGGCATGGTATTGGCTATTGAACCCATGATTAACCTGGGCACACACCAGGTATATACCGAAGATGACGGCTGGACCATAGTGACAGCAGATAAAAAAGTATCCGTACACTACGAGCATACTACGGCGGTAGGCAAAGAAAAGGGGGAGAACCTCTCAGACTTTGGCCCGATAGAAGCAGCAGAAAAAGCTAACCCTGAATTAAATACAGGGCATCTGGTAAAAGTAGTAATGGCTTAAGATATTCAACCCCGCAATTGCGGGGTTTGTTTTTTTTACGCTATTAAGTATTATTGTGTACCCAAGCTTTTATTCTCCTGATGAACTGTCGTCTATTTACATTATTACTCTTATATCTGTTTGCGTCTTACCCCGTACTTGCTCAAAAAGTCAGTGCGAATTTTGAAGACACAGTTTTTTATAATATAGACTTCAAAAAAACGAAGGCTAAAAATATTTCCTATTATCGTCCTCCCGTTGTGAAAGAGGGGAATAGGTTTAAAGTAGAGTATTATTCAGCTAAGAATCTTCCTGTTTTTAAAGGAAGTGTTCTTCCTGTACAAATAGATTATAATTATTCAATAGAACGTGAGGTAGCTATAAAAGATGGTCAGTGTGAGTATTATCGTGATGATGGCAGTAAGTCATCTGAGGGTGAGTATATAAATAACCATAAGACAGGAAAATGGACGTATTATTATAAGGACGGTAAGGTCCGATGCATTGAAGAATATTACAAGGAACAGCCTATGCTATATGGCACCGGCTATTATGATGATGGCAGCAAATCTTATGAAGGGCTGATGGTAAGAGTTGCATATGGTAAAGACACCACTTTTCAGGAACATAAACAATGGCTGTATTACTACAGAAACGGTAAAATATCATCTATCGAAAGTTATTATTTTGGAGTACCTGAAGGAAAGAATGAGTACTACGATTCGAATGGGATGAAGCGAGCAGAAGGCATGGTGAAATATAAAGTGAATGTGTCGCTTGAACAGCGTCAGGTATATAGCAGAAACACATCGAGATATTATGTTCGCCGTAGGGGGCAAACGCTGAAAGAGGGTATATGGAAGTATTATGATTCCGGAAGAGTTTCGTCACTTCAATACTACAAAGACGGATTGCTGGATAGTGATTATGTTTTTTATCACACACCAACAGGAAAAATAAAACTTGCAGGCAGGTATAACCGAGGTGTTAAGAAAGGAATTTGGACTATTTACTATGATGGTAGTGAAAGTATATTGGCCAAAATACACTTTAAAGATAATAAGGGTGGTAGCGCAAAGTACTTTGATTCCACAAATAACGACAGGGTTATACTTGAAGGGGAAATAGACCAGAATATGCGTGTTGGAGAATGGGTGCGTTACTATCCCGGTAATGGGAAAGTAATGAGTAAAGAGTATTATACTAAAAACCTCTTGAACGGTACAGCAGTTGGTTACGATAGTTCCGGTGCTTTGTTCTCTGAGGTAGAATATAAAAACGGTATTGCTGACGGGAAATGTACCTATTACTATAAAGGGACAAAAGACAAATGGGTTGTTCTGCATTTTGCAGCTGATACTTTCACCGGATTTGTAAATACCTATTATGATGATGGAAAAATTAAGAGGAAAACAAAAAGTCCGTATGGTGATTTAATACAAGTCTGCTATGATAGGAGCGGAAAGATAATAGATTGTCTACCTCTATATACACAGGCACAATTTGACGGAGACGTTATGACTTATATAGGGCAACACCTGGAATATCCTGAAGAAGCAAGACGAATGCGCTTAGAAGGTAAAGTCAAAATTGGATTTTTTGTTGACGAGTTTGGTAAAGTTCAGGATCCGTATATAGTGGAAGGCTTTGATGAACGTTGCAATGATGCTGCACTCCGCCTGGTATCACAAATGCCCAACTGGATTCCGTCTACAATAGAGGATATACCTATTAGGTCGCATAAGACATTGCCTATTGTTTTCTGGTTGCCGCCGGAGGATATGGAAGCGAGTGGAATAGCTGAAGGAATGTAATCACCCCCTCACATCCAGCACATCCCTGAGCGCATTACCCAGGATATTAAAAGCATATACCAGCAGCATAATAGCAATGCCCGGTACAATAGCGAGAAATGGCCTGTTGGTGAGTAGGAAGTTATAATGCTCCTTTATCATCAATCCCCAACTGGGCATGGGTGGTTGCACGCCGATACCAAGAAAGCTCAAACCAGCTTCAATAAGTATGGCAGTGGCAAAGTTGCTGGCTGCTACCACCATTACAGGCCCGGCTATATTGGGCAGTATATGCCTGTATATGATGCGGGCGTCTTTCAGCCCCAGCGCTTTGGCCGCAGTAATGTATTCCATTTCCTTGAGCGCCATCACCTGCCCCCTGATGAGGCGCGCGGCACTCACCCACATGGTAAGCCCTATAGCAATAAATATCTGCCAGAAACCTTTGCCTATAGTAAGTGTAATAGCGAACACCAGCAGCAGGGTAGGGATAGCCCAGAGGATATTGATGAGCCACATGACCATATTGTCGATAATGCCGCCATAGTAGCCCGATAAGGAGCCGAGGAAGATGCCTATAGTGATAGACAGCAGCACCGCTATAAAGCCTACAGCCAAGCTTACACGCGCCCCTATCAGCAGGCGGGAGAGTATATCCCTGCCATACCTGTCGGTACCCAGGTAATAGGTGGTTTCCTGCAATAGCTCATCTTTTATATAATCCTGTTTTTGCGGCAGGGCCAAAGCGGTATTCTTACTTCCTGCCAGGTAGCTGACGGCGTAAGATAATGTGTCTTCAATGCCTTCATCTATATAGTGTGCAACCATGAGTTTGTCGCCTTCAAACCAATAGCTGTTGACAGGTATAGCGGTATAGGCCGAAGGCGTACCGCTGAATATATCCGTCCATGATGGTTGTAGTTCTGAAGCAGTTGCCGAGTTAGGTATATAAAGCAGCACCTTGGTAAAGCCGGGTTCCCGGGCACCCAGCTCTACTACCATCCTGTTGGCATTGGGGGTGTTATCGGGTGCAAACAGGTAGGCGAATACCGCTACAAAACAGGTAAGTCCAATTATGGCTAATGCAACTACAGCGGCCGGCTTCCGGAGCAGCTTTTTCATAATGCTGATATTTCCGCTGTTGTCCTGCATTATTTCAATCCGTATGTACTCGTTATATACACGAGTTGCGTCAGTGCTACAGCGCCCAGTTTCAATTCCCTATGGTTAATTTGTTCAAACACGTCGTTGGCTGTATGGTGCAGGTCGAAGTAACGCTGCGGGTCGGGGCGTAGGCCGGCGCAAGGTACACCCCGCCTCTGCATGGGCGATATGTCGGCACCACCTTCTTCGCGTTCAAAGTCGTATACGCCATACGGCAGGAATAGTTTCCTGTAAGACCTTATTTGCCTGCGCTGTTCTTCCTTCATTGCCAGCCCGAAGCCACGGGGCGAAAAACCACCCGCATCGCTTTCTATAGCCAGTATATGTTCTTCTTTGCGTGCCAGTGCTGAGTCGTTATAAGCCAGCCCGCCTTTCAGCCCATTTTCTTCATTCATAAACATCACCGCCCTTACTGTGTAACGTGGTTTGATGTTCAGCACTTTAAATGTTCTCAGCACTTCGATAGATTGTACGCAACCCGCGCCGTCATCATGCGCACCATCGCCTACGTCCCAGGAGTCGAGGTGGCCGCCTACGACAATATATTTATCAGGGTAAACAGAGCCGGTTATTTCTCCTATCACATTAAAAGAGCGGACCGTGCCCAGCATTTTACATTCCGACATGATTTGCGCCTGTACATTTCCTTTCTTTAGTTCCCGTTCCAGCAGGTCGGCAGATGTATTGCCTATGGCTATTGCCGGAATAGGCTTTACTGTGTCAGCATAACGCATAGCACCTGTATGCGGAAAATCATCCAGTCCCGTAGAAACAGAACGTATGATAACACCCGCAGCACCTTTGGACGAAGCTACACTGGGCCCTCGCCAGCGGTAGGGCCCTGCATCTCCATAGCCTTCAAAAGTATGCGGCAGGTCTTGCCTGAAACGGTAGTTGAAGAATACGATTTTCCCCTTCACATCTTTACCAGGCATCTTTTCAAATTCTTCAAAGTTGTTGGCTATGATGATGGGGGCTTCTAATATTTTGCCATCTGTACCCACGGCATTGCCCAGCGATAGCATGGTTACTTCTTTGTAATCTTTACTGCCTGCAAATTTGAGTTTCAGGTATTCTTTACCCCTTACCCAATGCGGCACCTCCACCGGTTGCAGCCATACCTTATCGGCACCTGCTGCTTCCATCGCCTTTTGCGCCCATACTATAGCTTTTTCTGCCTGCGGGCTGCCGCTGAGCCTGTGGCCGATATTTTTACTCAACACCCGCAGGTCTTCGTAGCAGGTGCCACGCAGCATTATTTCATCATGTATGTTGCGGAACGCAACTGAATCCTGTGCCTGTGTAGTAAAAGATAAGGCCAGTATTGCTATGGAAAGTATAGATTTTCTCATTTGGTAAATATAAAAAAACAGAGTTACGAATTGACTTACAATGCCATAGTTTTGTCCAATTGGCTATATTTACAAATAAATAGCCCCATATATGAACAGGTTAACAACCATATTGACAATTGCCGCTGCCTCAGTATTGATGGCGCAGTGTACGGCTAAAAAAACAACTACTGCTACCAAGACTCCCGAAGATATAGTGGCTGAAGTGAAAAAGAACTATAGCGAAGACCAGATGGAGGAGGGTAAAACTATATTTTTAGGCAGTTGCGGCAAATGCCACGACCTGAAAGAACCAGAAACCCTGACGGTTGATAAGTGGGAACGCGTATTGCCCCGCATGAGTAAAAAAGCCAAGTTGGAAGATGTGCAGGCGGGCAAGGTAAGGGCTTATGTGCTGGCACATGCTAAAATGTAAACCAACAACTTCTTTTAAAGGATAGTGTATGAAACGAGTAAATAAGAGTTCAGGTGTTGCACGCAGAGGAACGGAGAATAGCCAGCCAAGCCAGTTCAGAAACTGCAGTGAGTTCCATCTGGCCATTGAAAAGACAATTATTATCAGATGAAAATCGGTATTGTGTGTTACCCCACTTTTGGCGGTAGCGGGGTGTTGGCCACTGAATTGGGTATGGCATTGTCCGGCAAAGGTCATGAGATACATTTTATCTCCTACCAGCAACCTGTCAGGCTGCATTTTCACCCTAATATCTGTTACCACGAGGTGTCGGTACCCAAATATCCTTTATTTGACTTTCCGCCTTACGAAACAGCGCTGACCAGTACGTTGGTGAACGTCATCAACATCAATAAGCTGGACCTGTTGCATGTACACTATGCTATACCACATGCTTCTGCCGCATACTTTGCCCGGCAGATACTGAAAAAAACTAATGCCGATATACCCTACATAACCACACTGCACGGCACCGATATTACTTTGGTGGGCAAAGACCAGACTTATGCGCCGGTGGTAACGCACTCCATCAACGAATCGGATGCGATAACAGCCGTATCCGACAGCCTGCGCGAAGAAACTTATCGCTCTTTTGAAATAGAAAAAGACATTGTAGTAATTCCCAACTTTGTAGATACAGAAAGGTTCCGCCAGTCTGACAAAGACCATTTTAAGAAAATGGTGGCCCCGCATGGCGAGCGTATATTGGTACACGCGTCCAACTTCCGCAAGGTAAAGAGGGTAGATGACGTTATCAGGGTATTTGAACGGGTGCGGGAAAAAGTGCCCTCAAAACTGCTGATGGTAGGTGATGGCCCCGAAAGGCAGAATGCGGAAGAGCTGGCCCGTACGCTCAGGGTGTTTAAGGACATCCGCTTCCTGGGCAGGCAAGACCAGGTGGATGAAATCCTCAGCATAGCAGACTTGTTCCTGTTGCCATCGCAGAGCGAAAGCTTTGGCTTATCAGCACTGGAAGCGATGGCCTGCGGTGTACCGGTTATATCTACCAATACAGGCGGCTTGCCCGAAATTAACATTCACGATAAAACAGGCTACCTGAGCGAAGTGGGGGATATCCTCAATATGTCTCAACATGCTATACATATTCTGCAGGACGACGCTACGCTGGCCAGTTTTAAAAACGCGGCTGCATTGCACGCACGCAGCTTTGACAAAGCACGTATAGTGCCTATATATGAGCAACTATACGAATCGGTAATTGAATCCTATTTTGCAGGCAGGGACGACCGCAGGCTACGTGCCCTGAAAAAGAAAAATGAAGAAGAAGGGCAGGAGGTAGCTTAACCTTCCTGCAATGCTTCCCAATATTCAGCCGCGCGCCTTGTGTGGGGTATGACAATAGTACCACCTACAATATTTGCCACTGCAAATATTTCATACAGTTCATCTGTACTTACACCTTGCTCGTGGCATTTTTCTACGTGGTATTTGATGCAATCGTCGCAGCGTAGTACCATACTGGCTACCAGTCCCAGCATTTCTTTGGTCTTAACAGGCAGCGCCCCTTCGGCATAAGTATTAGTATCCAGGTTGAAGAGCCTGTTGATGACTTTATTCTGTTTGCCAAGAATTACTTCATTCATTTTGGCACGATACTCGTTGAATTCTTTTACCTGCTGGTTCATATCCGTTTTTTTTTTGAAACAGCTTCAAAAGTAAGCAAGAAAACAATTTATTTATCGTGCTGCTGCACCATAAGGGAAAACAGCTACTTCTGAACGCAGCTTAGGAATTAGTTCCATTGTTTGCAGGTCAATAAAGGTAACGTTGCCATTGCGCCCGCCACAGTCGGTAGAGTGGTGTGGTTCATTGCCGTTGGGGCTGAGATTGGCATTTACAACAGCTGCTATACCATGTATCTCATCTATGGCTATACCGAAGGGTTGGTAACCGCTGTTGATTCTTTTAATTACAGCAAAACTGTTCATATCCACTACTGCCACTGAGCCAGTGTTGCCGGGGAATGTATGTTCGTCCTGCGGACAAGTGACAAGCAGTTGATGGGCAACCGGTGAATAATCCATAAAAAATGGAGCAGCCCCCAGCTGTATAGATTGTACGACTTTATCAGTTTTCATATTGATAATCTTCAACTCGCCGGATCCTGCACAGGCAACTACGCAATTACCTTTATTGTCAGTAATCAGCTCGTCGGGGTTTAATGTGGAGTGATATAGAATTTCTGTACCTCCATCTATAGGTAGTTCTTTAATTGCGGGTTTCAAGGGGTCAGTAATGTCAATGGTATAGATATAATTACCAGTCGTATTACCCACGTAGATGGTCTTAAATTCTTCATTGACGGCTATGCCAGATGGGTATATGAATTTCCCACCAAAAGTATAGGTGGCCAGAAGTTGCATCTTTTCCAGGTCAGCATAAGCTACTTTGCCGGGATTGTTATTATCAACGAAAAAACCATACTTACCGTCTTGTGTAATGACAAATGATGTCCATGCTCCGGGCCCAAGGTTTATTTCTCCTATTAGTTTATCATCAACAGCACTGAATTTCTGAACCATATCAGAAGTGGCAAAAAAGCTAACGTACCAATACTTCCTGTCCGGTGATACTTTTACCGTACGCGGAAATTCTTCTGCAGGCTTGTTGCCTGTAGTAATGTACCGCATCTGCAATTTGGTTTCTGTATCAAATACTGTCACCACATCGCAAAGCTGGTTGGTAACATACAGCTTGCTGCGCGACGGGTTATCTGCAAATTTGATATTCCCCTTTGCATCAGGTGCACCTGATGCAATCCAGTCGCGTAATGTTATGTATTCCTCTTTGCTTAAAGGGGTACTGTTTACAGGCATGGTAGGTATTAATGTGGGCCCAAGCGATGTATCAGTGTTCGTGTAAAAACAAATTGTGCTGAAATCGGGCCGGTATGGTATCACTACTGCGCCTGTATTACCACCATCGAATAGTTTGTCCCACCTGGTAAGGTTCAGCCCGCCCGCCCCCGTGTAGCTGGCATTGTTATGACAGCCTGTGGTAGCGCATTTCGTTAGAATGATTTTTGCTACATGATCAGGATAGTTGCCATTACCATTGGGCAAAGGGTTGAAAGGCTCATGTTTGCAGGAGGCTGTGACGATAAAGCACAGTATAAGGATATATTTAATTTTCGGGTGCATCATTATCTAACCAGCATTGCAGCAGTTTTTTTTCATCTTCGGTAAGTTGAGCCGCGCTTGCGGGAGGCATGATTTTCAGTTCAAAAACATAAGATTTTATCCTGCCGTTGTCTGCCCGTTCTTTTAGCGGGGTATAACTTGTAAAGCCCACAACGCCGGAATTGCCATTGTGGCAACCCGAGATGGCACATTTTGTATTCACAATAGCATTAATGTCTGACGTGTAGGTTGGTTGGCAGGGTGGTTCCGGTACAGGATTAGGTTCAGGCTTTAATGTTTCTTTTTTGCACGATTGCAGTACTGCAACTGTAAGGGCAAAACAGCCTATAAATGAAAACACTTTTTTCACAGTTGTATCTTTTTAAAAAAAGGAAGGGTATGCTCCTGCACATACCCTCCTTGCCTTATGACACCTTAGTTTACTTTAGCTATACGCTGATATGAAACTGATGAGCCATTTTTTACCTGCATGATATATATACCCTGCGGTATATTGTAGTTATTCAATTCAAAGGAATATTCTTGTTTGTTTTGTTCAATTGGCTGAAGAAGCTCTGCTACATGTTTGCCGGTCATATCATACAAGTCCACACTTAATTCCTGCATACTTGTCTTATCGAATGACAAGGTAATATGACTGTGTGTAGGATTGGGGTAAACAGATACTTTATTTACATTTTCTGTTATTTCTCTCACATTGCTCGGTGCTACTATCCTCACAT
>CALEZD010000024.1 GCA_937928385.1 uncultured Bacteroidota bacterium | reverse complement strand
CGGGAAAAAGGGTTTGCAGAATGAGGAAAATGCCGCAACCTACTATGATAATTATTAATTTGACAGCCGGATATTCTTATTATGCGATATACATTAATAATATTACTACTGTTTGCAATCCGGGGTTACAGCCAGTCATTTAATATAGACTCGTTGAAACTTGAGGCTGAAAAACAAGACAACAAACCTGTCAAACAATTTAATATATATTATCTATTATCAACCTTAGTATGGGAAGATGATATTATACAGAGCATACACTATGTGAAAAAAGCCAATGAAACAGCCCGGAAAGCCGGTTTAAAACAAGAATTAACCAAATCATATTTATTGTGGACAACTATTAACCTCGATGCAGGCCGTATAAAGGATGCGCACGAAACAGCCATACAGGGACTTCAAATGACATTGCAGGGTAAAAATTATGAATACCAGTATTATGCCTACCGAAACATGGCTAATGTGTACAGGCGACAGGCCAGGTATGACTCTGCATTGTATTATTACATGGGTTTGCTGAAGGTATGCGAGGAACACCTGAATGATACTTTTGTTAGTAATGCATATACCGGACTGGGGGCATATTATGCCACTATGGGAGAGCTGGATAAAGCCGAATCTTATCATCTGCAGGCATTAGAAATAAGAGAAAGACAGAAAGACACTATCGCTATGGCCAACTCTTACAATAACCTTGGCATCATCAACCGCGACAGGGGAGATTACAAAAAGGCGCTAACATGGTATTTCAAAACAAGGGATATATATTATGCAACACAAGACTCTTCAGACATTTCATTTATTTACAACGACATTGGGGCCTCCTATTCCAAATCGGGGATGTTGGATAGCGGTGAGTATTACCTAAAAAAATCAATAGGTATCCGCGAGCGGATGAAGGAATATATAGAACTGGCGTATACTTACAACTACCTGGGAGAAAACTACGAAAGGCAGGGAGATTTGAAGAATGCAGAAATATATATTAAAAAGGCGCTGGCGCTGGCCATTGAAATAAAAAACAACAAACAAAACTATGAAGCGTTCGAAAGTCTATCGGATTTTTATGCCAGGAATAAAATGTATGACAGCGCTTATAAATATCTTCAGCATTACAGGTTTTTCAGGGATTCCATCCGTAGCATGGACAATGAAAAAATGATAGCGGAACTTAATACGAGGTACGAAACTGAAAAGAAAGAAAAGAAAATACAGGAGCAAGAGTTTGCGTTGACAAAGAAAAACTATTGGCTGGGAGGAAGCGCTGTTTTATTACTATCAGTTACACTATTAGGTTATTCAGGCTACCGGCGTTACAGGCTGAAGAAACAGGCGGAGTTGCAGGCTGCAGTATTAAAGCAGCAGGAAATGGCTACCAAAGCAATAATAGAGGCTGAAGAAAACGAGAGGAAACGCATAGCCGGCGACCTGCACGATGGTGTGGGCCAGATGATGAGTGCTGCAAAAATTAATCTCTCGGCTGTAATGAATGATATCGCATTTGCCGATGACAGTAAACGCATGCGTTTTGAAAACGCGCTGAAGCTGGTGGATGACAGTTGCGCTGAAGTGCGCAACGTATCACATAATATCATGCCCAATTCTTTATTAAGAAACAGCCTGGCTGCAGCGGTGCGCGATTTCATCAATAAGATTGACAACAGTGTTTTAAAAATAAATCTGCACGCTGAAGGCCTGAACGAAAAAATAGATGAGAATATTGAAATAATGCTATACCGGGTGGTACAGGAGTGTGTAAACAATGTCATCAAACATTCAGGCGCAGATACATTGGATATTGCATTAGCCAACGAAGAAAATGAAATATCAGTTACAATCGAAGACAATGGTAAAGGCTTTGATACCTCTGATAAATCTAAGTATGATGGAATAGGTTTAAAAAACATCACAACCAGGGTTGACTACCTGAAAGGGACAGTTGAATGGGACAGTGCTCCCGGACGAGGCACAGTTGTATCTATTCATATACCCTTATAAAGCCGACAATTTCTTCCTGCACACCACCGCTATATGCAGGCCATAACCTTTTTTCAGCAGGTAATGCTTCCATACGTTTACCATACCCAGCCTTCTAAGGATGGCCAGCCAATACCTGTTGGTCAGGTATTTATATGCTCCATAGTCGCCCCGGGCATAGATAAGGGTTTCAAAGGACATCACTGCAAAATAGGGAGCCAGCAACCTGAACAACTCCTCCATGTCAATAATATTTTCAACAGGCTGTTGAGAATAGTTGCCGCCTTTCCTCCTGTCGAAGTAGTATTTATTGGGTGTAGTCAATACCAGGTAGCCGCCTGCTTTTATAATGCGGTTGCACTCACTCACCAATTTGTCCTGCTCTTCAATATGCTCCAGCACCTCATGGCAAACCACTATATCGAAATGAGCGTTGTCGTACCCGGTTTGGGTAGCATCCCCCTCCTTATACCTGATAAAGGGAAACATCTGCTGCGCTGCCTGAACAGCCTCCGGCGATAATTCCAGCCCATAAGTTTCGGCACCTGTAATCGCCTGCCATAAGGGCACCAAACGCCCGTCGCCGCATCCTAAGTCCAGCAGCCTGGTGTCGGTATCATTAATTTTCTTCCTGAGTTGGAGCAGGGCATCCATTATCCATTTTGCACGTGCAATTTTATAACTACCTAAGGGCTGCATACCCCGCCAGTAAGTGTTATAAAAATCCTTTTGCTGCTCTATATTCTTTTCTGTACTCATCAGCTGCCGATATAAAGATAATACACAGGATTTGATGCAAAACGCCCGATACTATGTACCGGGCGTTATCAGAATATGGTTGAAGTATTAATTGTATTTTTTTCTCCTGGTATTGTAGGAGTTGCGGGTGTTCTCGCCAATCTTAAACAAGTCGAAATTAAGGCCTACAGTAACCGGCACAGCCAGTATCGAGTAGCTCAATGTTTCGTAAGGCCTTACTGCCGGGGCTTCTACCCAACTGTCATATTCCAGGTTGTAATAACGCACAGCCACATCCAGGAAAATGGAAACATTATCAGACAGGTAAGAGTTGATGCCTAACTGGCCGCCATAGCACAAGCCATTGCCCCCATCCGGACCGTTGTACGATTCGTTCTCTTCATAATACAAAGAGTTATTACGGGCATACACATAACCCAGGGCAATACCCAGGTGTACAGATGTTTTCGTATTCAGGTTAAAGTTGCGGTTAAAGAACCCGCAAACAGATACTGCGTTTTTTGCGTACACCAGCTTCTTGCCATCACCTCCTACGGAATCTATTCTCAAGTGACGATTATAAAATCCCTCGTAAGTTTTGGTTGATTTGCCGGAAAGCTCGTGCATGTGGGCGAGCACCCCATATTGCCAGTTGGTAACGGTGGTATATGCCAGCTTTGCATGTAAGGCGTAGTTCAATAATGATTGGTCTGATTTATAAACCATATTGTCACTTGGCGAACCATTCACTGCGCCCCCAATGCCCGCAGCCAGACTAATTTTTTGCGCGTCTGCGTTATACGCCAAAAGCACTATTGACAATACTAACAGTCTCTTCATAAACGGTTATTTTGATAAGTATGTGTTGTTGCTAACACAATTGTGTCCTAAAGTAAAAAATTAAAATAGTATTTCTAAACACATTTTGGAAAAAATAATTGGTTTTTTAGGCCAAACACGGTTGAAAGGCAATCAGTTAAGCATTTACAGCCCTTTTACTTCTTCCTGCTGACGGTCAATTTTATCACGGTTAGCTTGTTTCAGTTCGTATAATTTGTCCATAAGGCCCTTGTCGCTGATGGCCAGCATCTCTACAGCCAGCAGACCGGCATTGTGCGCGCCATTTACAGCTACGGTAGCTACAGGCACATCGTTAGGCATCTGTACGATAGATAAGAGCGAGTCCCAGCCGTCTATTGAGTTCCTGGATTTAACAGGAACGCCTATGACCGGGAGCGTTGTTAATGCTGCCACCATACCCGGCAAATGCGCCGCGCCACCTGCTCCTGCTACTATTACTTTGATACCCCTTTCATGTACTTTACCACAGTATTCGTACATCCATTGGGGGCTGCGGTGTGCCGATACCACCATAAATTCGTAAGGCACTCCGAATTGCTTTAATACATCAGCCGCAGCCGACATTATGTCCTTGTCAGAACTGCTGCCCATTATGATACTCACTACCGGATTGCTCATATATTTTATTTTGCGTGGTTTCTAATCGCCTCAGCCTTTGATACCGCCTCCGAAATACTGTCGCCGTTTACGGTTATATGCCCCACTTTCCTGCCTTCTTTGCTGTTCTTTTTGCCATACCAGTGCAGGTGCGCGTCTTTGGTGTCCAGTACAGCTTTGAAGGTGCGCTCCAGTTGGGCTTTATTATCCTCCGCAGGCTCTAAGATATTAATCATTACTGACTTTTTATGCGCGGTGGTGTCGCCGGGGGGCATGCCCAGTATGGCGCGGAGCAGTTGCTCATATTGCGATGTGACACAGGCCTCTATAGTATGGTGGCCGCTGTTGTGCGGACGGGGCGCCAACTCGTTCACCAGTATCTCATCGTCTATCGTCAGGAACATTTCTACTGCCAATATGCCCACCAGCCCCAACGCCTCCGCCGTGCGGATGGCCAGGTCTTTAGCCTGTGCGGCATTGCGGTCCGTAATTTCCGCAGGGGCCAACTGGTAGTCCAGCAGGTTCAGTTGTTTATTGAACACCATTTCTACCGGGTCGTAACATTTTATCTCGCCCTGTGCGTTTCTTGATACGATTACCCCCAGCTCTTTGCGGATGGCCACCAGGTCTTCCAGCACACAGGGCGCATCGAAGGCTTTCTCAATATCAGCCTCGGTCTTTAGCATCATTACCCCTTTGCCGTCGTAGCCATCGCGGCAAAGCTTGAGCACGGCGGGCAGGCGGTCTTTATATTTGTTTAATTCCTTTTTGTCCTTGATCAAAATACCAGGGGATACGGGTATGCCGTGCTGCTGCAGAAAGTCTTTCTGGCTGTATTTATCCTGCACTATGCGGATGACCGCCGGGTTGGGGTGTACCTGTACCCCCTGTTTAGCCAGTGCTTCCAGGGCATCCACATTAACCGCTTCTTTTTCTATGGTAATGATATCCATCCCCTTACCGAAGGCCATTACGGCATCGTAATCCAGCGTGTCGCCCAATACAAAGTTGTTGGTATAACGGGCACATGTAGCATCGGGGCTGCTGTCCAGTATCTTGATATATATCCCAAAATCTATAGCATGGCGAATGAGCATACCGCCCAACTGGCCGCCGCCCAATACCCCTATATGTATATCCTTATTTATCATCAGGCTGCAAAGATATAGTTCAGCCCCTCCACCAGCAAAGCTGAAAACGTTTAAAAGGGGGTTTATTTTGTTAACTGAGGAAAGTGCAGGTTTAACCAACGGCAATATCGTGTGTTTACAAGTCACTGATATACAGCTCTTTGCAAGTGGTTTGTTAACTATTGTTAACCACGGGCATATTGTCTCGTGAGTTAACAAATATGAAAAAGCCACGCTTTGCGGGCGTAGCTGTATAGTAGTTCTATTAATGTCTTGTGGTGGGTGGTTGATTGGTGGGGGCATGGTGGTGGTTTTATGATAATCTTTCGTCCCAAATTGTGTGGACAGGCCATACTTTAATAACCCCGCACAGGCGGGACTTGAATAACAAATATACAACTATTATTATGAAAAATCTAATTAAATATTATCTGACTTTTAGTGCATGAAGCTTCGGCACCTTGAATGCCGATCTAATACCGGATGACTTTAATAGGCACAGATGCCTTGCAGAATATCTTGAACAGCGGGATTATCTTTAATATGTGCCAGCTTACAGTAGACTAATTTTAAAAGAAGCTTCGACTTAGTAGGGCGTATTTGTGTATGAAAGCGATCCCGAAGATAGAAAGCTATAATTGTTTAAACTTTAAAATATTACGCAGAAACACGAGCAAAACCTACAGTGTCACGATATAGTTGAGGGGATATATCAGCATTTTTCTTAAAGAAGCGGCTGAAATAATATTCATCATCAAAGCCAAGCTCATATGCAATAGCTTTTATGGGCTTGTTAGTAAGATACAACTCACGTTTTGCTTCTATGATGATACGCTCGGAGATAAGATTGGTAAGCGTTTTGTTGAAATGTGTTTTTGTGATCCTTGCCAATGCTTTAGGAGATATATTAAGCATGTTTGCATAATCTGCAGGGGCATGCACAGTCCTGTAGTTATCTTCAATAGCTTTTTTCAAACCCTGCAGTATGAATGGTTCTTTAGCATCCATGCCTGCAGATGCTGTTTCTGGCAGGTCATTCAGCTTTAGCCTTGATGCATTGATAAGAAATATTTTCAGGTAGGATATAAGTATGTCGTATTGTGCCAGTCCCGGATTTTGTGTTTCTGTTTTCATCTGGTCTATCAGGTTAAGAAACACGGGTATAGAATCATCATCAACTGATAAAAATGGTGGTTCGTATATGTTGTTGAACAATACTCCGTTGCAAGCCACTTCTTTTTGGTGTTTATGGATACAAAAAAAGTCAGCATGAAAATTTATCACAAATCCGTTAATAGCTTCCAGCTCATTAATCATGAATGGCTGGTAAGGGGCGAAAAACATCAGGGAACCATCTGTAAATCCGTATTCTGAAAAATCTGCTTTCAGTTGTCCTGCTCCATTCAGTATTAGTATTACAGAATAATAACTAAGCCGCTGTATATGGTTGAAATGGCTGTTATCATCAAAGCTGAAGACCCTGAAAGCCAGGTTACCATTTTGCGGATTAACTATGGTATATGATGTATTCCCACCCATTTTGTTATGATGTGATATGTCAGCAAAGATCTGTGTCTTGCTGTCTCGAAACAAAGGAAGCTTATATGTGGGCATATAATTGTAAGATATCCGACAATAATGAAATTATCCATGCAGGTTTTACACAACCATGACAAACCTGCATGGATAAAACAGAACTACTGGCTTACTATAGGACAGTTAACCAATGCAACTCCCTGTGCCAATATTTTTGCGGACTGCACTGTACTAAAATTATTTACTGTGCTAAAGTCCATATTATCATACACATTCACACTCCACAATGGCGAGTAACCTCCATCTGCAGGTAATGTTGCTACTACATTATGTGTCTGCATATTACCCATTTCAGTTTTAAACCCTGAAGCCGGACCACCATTAGTCTGATCTGGGTTAATATTAAATGTCACATATATAGGCGATGTAGGCACCATGCCATTACCCGTAGTGGTAAGTGCTTTTTCTTCAAATGAGAAATAAGTAACGACTTTCCCTTTATACCATCCCCTTATGATCGAAGCACTGCCGCCACCAACGCGTTTTGTAGCTGTTGATCCGTCAGGTACCACCGGGCAATTCACTATCATGTTGGTAGGTGTTATGCTATAGCCTTTTGATTGTATCTCGCCGAGAGATGTAATGCTGTTAGTTACATAATCATCAGGTACTTCTACTTTGTTGATCAGCCAGAAATCATTATAGCCTGCCTCGCCGGGTATTTTATCAATTATATTTAATTGTCCCTGCACAGGTGTTGAAGAACCTTTTTTAAACAGGACATATATAGGTGCAGGTGCTGTAGACTGAACATCAAAATTATAATACTCAACCGGCTGACCTGACGGGCTGAGTCCCTTTGTAATGAAAGGTGCCACATCAAAATTTACCGGAGCATTTGCTGCAGGCAACCCGTTACTTGCATCTCTTACCTGCAGGTGCCCTGCCGCACTGCTGAACCTGTCTACCGAAACTTTTTCTGCAGTATTAGGGTCTTTACCTGTAACTGCAGGGGTAATCTTATTATCATCTTTTTTGCATTGTACCAGCACAATGCTACTCACCAGCAATAATGTGCTTAACGTTAAATTGATCTTCATCTTTTTGTTTTTTTTGAGAAATCAAATTTGATTTGTTTATCAGAATATAGTGATGGACGATTTTCTTTTTCTGATGGACAAAATTCCTCTACCTGAATTTTCTGTCAGATTCATTTATAGGCATGTCATTAATACTGGCATATCGCTTCTGCATATAGCCGTTCTCATCAAATTCCCACATTTCATTTCCGTAGCTGCGGTACCATTGCCCGTATTCATCATGCCATTCATATTCAAAACGCACAGCCATCCTGTTCTCACGAAAGCCCCATAGTTCCTTCTTTAGTTTATAATCCTGTTCCTTAGCCCATTTGTCTTTAAGGAACTCTTTTACTTCTTCACGGCCATTCAGAAACTCTGTTCGGTTTCTCCATTCAGTGTCAATGGTATATGCCATGCATACTTTTTCGGGATCTTTAGTATTCCAGGCATCTTCTGCAGCCTGTACTTTTTGTTGAGCAGTTTCCAGCGTAAATGGCGGAATGGGGTATCTTTTTTCCATACGTCATGTGTTTAATGAAGAATGGACAAACTATTACTATTTGTCCATTCTCCTGTTCTTTAATATTTATGCAGCTATTTCTTGTATTGGTTCCGCTACAGGGAAATCAATAGGTACCTGGGTAAGATTGTGCAGGTAGTTCATAGCTATCTTATCGCTCACCTGCATGATCACATCTACAAGATGGGCATTAGTGTAGCCGGCATTGAAAAATGCATTCAGGTTTGTTTGTGCAGCACGCCCTTTGTTTTCAGTTATGTCTTTCGCCAGCGCTACCAGTGTATTCAGCTTCAGGTCGCTGCTTTGGCCACCGCGTATTTTCATTATCTCTTCTTCGGAGAAACCATTCATTTTACCCAGCACAGTATGTGCGCTCTGGCAATATTTACAACCGTTCACTTCACTTACCACAAGGTTCACGGCTTCTTTCTCTTTATTACCCAGTGATGTTTTGGCTCCCTGGAAGGCCAGATACTTGCCCAGAGCATTATCTGAATACGCTATTGTAGCATACAGGTTAGGCACAAAGCCAAGTGCTTTGGTAAGGTTGTCAAATAATACCTGGTTGTCTGCAGATACCTCGTCTCTGGTTGGAACTGAAAATTTGCTCATTTTTAAGTTTTTATGATTATAAATTAATGATGCAAAATTCTATCAATACCTTACCCCGGAAAATGGAATGATAACGTATTAGGATGGACAATTTTACCGGTTAAACAGCTGTTCAATTGTTCTTGAAATAATATCTTTCCAAGTCAATGATGCATTCTTTACATAACTAACAGACTACTTCAACTGTTTTGCTCACAAAACATATTAACATGGTACTGTTAAGTCCGAATAGCTTTTTTTATATTTTTCTATAACTCTAACAGGTATAGGCTTAGTCCTGTTTATCGTCACCAGCTTGAAAAAATGCTATTCCATTAGCCGTCGCACCTTCGTAACATGAACCGGGAATAAAAAGCCAACCCAACGCTTATTGCTTTAGCCTTCATAAGCCATAACTAAAGTCATATGTATTTCATATGTACCCCGCCATAAATGGCGGGGTTAGTGGATAGATTTTCAATCATGCAAAGCGGGCGAGCTTTTAGGCCCGTCCGCTTATATATCATCGAATATTTATTCTTGCTTACTCACTCAACGCCGACACGCTCCTGAACAGGCGTTTCCATCTCAGGCCGTTTTCGTGGCTGAGCCATACAAATGATGCTTTGCCTACTACGTGGTCTTCGGGTACGAAACCCCAGTAACGTGAGTCGGCGGAATTGTGCCGGTTGTCACCCATCATCCAGTAGTAGTCCATTTTGAAAGTGTAAGAATTGATTTCTTTACCGTCAATAAAGAACTTACCATCGCGTTCGCTGAAATCATTGCCCTCGTATATATCAATAATACGGCGGTAGATGGCAATGTTCTGCGGTGTGAGCTGAACGGTTGTACCTTTTGCAGGTATCGTCAGCGGGCCGAAGTTGTCTTTGTTCCATTTATAGTTCACCGTATCGTGCGGAAACACCCATCCGCCGGGGCTCTGGGGTATATAGCCCTCGGGGTCGTTAAAAGGCGATACCGATACTACCTGCGGCTGGTCGCTCACCAGTTTCAATTGTTCGTTTTCCAACGTGAAGAGGTATTGGCTGTTGCCCATGAATGCTACCTGCTCTATTTTATTTTCCTCGATGAAGTCGGAAGACAAGCCCTGCCCGTTGGTCACTACTTTGTAGGTGCTCTGCGCATGTGGGAACAGCTTGCCTTTTTCGCCATTGATAAATACTACACCATTGCGTATTTCCAGCTTGTCGCCCGCAACGGCCACGCAGCGCTTGATATAGTTGTCTTTTTTATCAACAGGGCGTACCACAATCGTATTGAGCCCCAGCACTGTTTCCCTGCCATATTCACGCGCCAGGGCGTAATAATCCTGCTCGGGTGCTTCTTTTACTACAGTATCTCCATTGGGGAAGTTGAATACCACTATATCATTGCGGTCTACATCGCCCACACCCCAAAAACGGCGGTAATCCCACTGCACCGATTTGCTATATGACTCGCCGCCAAATATGGTATTGTGTACCAGCGGAACAGCTAATGGCGTATTGGGCACCCTGGGCCCGTAGGCTACCTTGCTTACAAACAGGTAGTCGTTTACAAGCAGGCTGCCCTCCATAGAGCCGGTAGGTATGGTATATGCCTCAATAAAAAAGGTACGGATGATAGTGGCCGCCACAATGGCAAATATCGCCGCGTCAAACCATTCGCGGAATATGGATTTCTTCTTTTTGTCCTTTGTGTCTTTCTTTTTCCAGAATGCCAATCGCATAAGGTAAGTAGTGTTTAGAAGCTCAAAAGTAACAAACTCCGCCTCAATACAATGAACGCCTGCATACATGCGTGTAATTTTAACATTACGATTTCTTAAATAGTATTAACAGCCAGCGTTGAAGGGTTTGTAAATACTTTAGTATTTTGTAGCCCTAAACAAAGGGAAATATGGCTCGCCACATCACGGTATTAGGGGCAGGATTAGTTGGCTCATTATTATCAATATTACTGAAAAAAAGAGGGTACGAAGTAACGATATACGAGCGCAGGCCCGATATGCGCAAGCTGCTGATGTCGGCGGGTAAGTCGATTAACCTGGCAATGAGTGACAGGGGCTGGCGCGCGCTGGACCTGGCGGGATTGCGAAAAGATATAGAGGCACTGGCGATACCCATGTATGGCCGCTACCTGCACCAGGCCGATGGCAGCTCAGCCTTTCAGCAATACGGCACCAATAACCAGGCTATATATTCTGTAAGCCGGGGCGAACTGAACAGGAAGCTGATGACGCTGGCGGAAGAGCAGGGGGTGAAAATATTCTTCGAACACAGGTGCACCAAAGTAGATATGCAGGAGAACAGGTTGTATATGGAAAAAACGGACGGCAGCACTGAAACCATACAGGCTGATTTATTATTCGGCGCTGACGGTGCATTCTCTGCCCTGCGCAACAGCTATACTTATATGGACAGGGTGGATGCCCGCCATTTTTACCTGAAGCATGGTTATAAAGAACTATCTATACCACCCGATGCCGCAGGAAACCTGCAACTGGAAGAAAACGGGCTGCATATATGGCCGCGCAAAAACTATATGATGATTGCCCTTCCTAATACGGATGGCAATTTCACCTGTACCTTATTTTTACCTTTTGAAGGAGAGCCATCATTTGCACAATTAGACACCGAGGAAAAAGTATTGGCATTCTTCAAAGAAAACTTCCCGGATGCCGTGCCTAAAATGCCTACGCTGATAGAGGATTTCTTTACCAACCCCACCTCATCGCTCATCACTACCATGACAGAGCCCTGGCATTATAAAGACAAGAGCGCACTGATAGGCGATGCGGCACATGCCATAGTACCTTTTTACGGGCAGGGTATGAATGCGGGCTTTGAAGACTGCACCGTACTGGCGGGACTGATGGACAAACACGGTGACGACTGGGCCACTATACTGAAGGTATATGATGATATGCGCAAGCCCAATGGCGATGCCGTGGCGCAATTGGCGCTGAACAACTTTATAGAAATGCGCGATAAGGTGGCCGATGCGAAATTCCTGGAGCGCAAGAAGATAGAGAAGGAATTAGTGAAACGTTATCCCCAACAGTTCATTTCGGTATATGAAATGGTATCTTTCAGCCATACGCCGTATAAAACGGCAATAAGCTGCACCGAAGCACAGGATGAATTGCTCGGCAAAATTATGGGCAAGGGTGACTTTTTCAAGAACATAGAACAGAAGGATTTTCAACAACAATTAGATAAGTGGGTGGCGGACTATCATCAGTCTGTACAGCAACTGGACTTTGGGAATGGGTAATGACAAGAGGTGGACGTTAAAGCAGGCTGACGAGTCATGGATAAAAGAACTGCATAGTACATTACACATCAGCCCGATATTATGCCGGCTGCTGGCTGTGCGTGGTATCAAAGATTACGACAGCGCTAAAACCTTCTTCCGCCCCGAACTTTCGCAACTGCACGACCCTTTGCTGATGAAAGGCATGAAGGAGGCCGTCACCCGCATTACAGACGCCATAGAGTGGCATGAGAAGATAATGGTATACGGCGACTATGATGTGGACGGTACCACAGCAGTTGCCTGTATGTATTCTTTCCTGCGCAGCCAGTATAAGGGCGATATCACCTACTACATTCCGCACCGCTACCGCGAAGGATATGGTGTATCCAAAGCGGGAATAGACTATGCACACGAACATGGCTATACCCTGATGATAACGCTGGACTGTGGTATAAAATCGGTTGAACTGGTGAAATACGCAAAAACGCTGGGCATTGATGTAATCGTATGCGACCACCACACCCCTGACGCCACGCTACCACCGGCCTTTGCTATACTCAATCCCAAGCAGGCGGATTGTACTTATCCTTATAAAGAACTTTCGGGCTGCGGTATCGGCTTCAAGCTTATATGTGCATTGGCTCAGCAATGGAAGCTGCCGGAAGAAACAGCTTACGAATACCTGGACCTGGTAGCTACCAGCATAGCGGCAGATATAGTGCCCATAGATGGTGAAAACCGGGTACTGGCCTATTACGGGCTGAAAAAGGTAAACGAAAACCCGTCGCACGGCATCAGGATACTGAAACAGTTGGCCGATGTAAAGAAAGAGCTCACCGTATCCGACCTGGTATTTGTAATAGGCCCGCGCGTAAACGCAGCCGGCAGGATGGATGATGCGCGCAAGGCGGTGGACCTGTTCATTGAAGAAGACCCGGAAAAAATTCCTGACCTGGCCGAGGCATTACATTCAGATAACTTCGACCGCAAGGAAGTGGACAAGACCACTACGGAAGAAGCATTGGCCATGCTGCAAAATGATACGGTGTTGCAGGAACGTAAATCTACCGTGTTATACCAGTCGCACTGGCACAAGGGTGTGGTAGGCATAGTAGCTTCAAGGTTGATAGATCATTATTACCGCCCTACTATAGTGCTGACTTTAAGCAATGATAAGGTAACCGGCTCCGCCCGTTCGGTATCAGGTTTCAATATTTACGATGCCATACACGAGTGCCGCGACCTGCTGGAGAACTACGGGGGGCACTTTTATGCCGCGGGTATGACCATGCTTCCAAATAATGTAAGTGCATTCGTGCAGAAGTTTGAACACGTGGTTTCAGGCTCTATTGCGCCGCACCTGCTGGTACCTGAGATAGAAATAGACGCAGAGTTAAAACTCAGCGATATAAAATTCCCTTTTTACAATATTGTCAAGCAATTTGAGCCCTTTGGTCCTTCGAATATGCGGCCGGTATTCCTTACCCGCCATGTATACGACTTCAGGGGCAACTCGCGCGTAGTGAAAGAACAACACCTGCGGATAGTGGTACACCAGCACAATGGCATCACCATAGACGGTATTGGCTTCAACATGGCGGATAAATTTCCCATCGTTCAGCAGGGGCCGTTTGATGTAGTGTATACCCTGGACGAAAATGACTACAATGGCAGAACCTCATTACAAATGAAAGTAATAGACGTGCGTGCTGTAGGGTAAGCTAAACAAAACCCGTTTTAAATCGTTAACCATAGATAAAATGTAGATCTATGGTGCTCAATAATATTAAATACGGTTTCATTACACTGTTTATAGCCGCATCGGCTCTATCTGCTGATGCACAAACAGCCAATGAAAACGAGGGCTTTGCCGTTGTCGAACTATTCACCTCTGAAGGTTGCGGCAGTTCGCCCGAAGCGGAAAAATTACTGCCCAAGCTGGAAACAGAATATGGCGACAGGCTGTATACGTTGCAGTATCATGTTGATTATCATGATAAAGAAGGCTGGAAAGATGAATTCAGCAACCCCGAATTTACAGCCCGTCAGGAAAAATATGGAGCGCTACTCGGCGTTAAGCCTATATATACTCCGCAAGCAGTGGTAAATGGTACGGTGAATGTGCTGGGCTTTGATAAAAAAGACCTGAGCAACCTGGTAGAAAAGGAATTGAGGAAAGCTAAAAATGAACCAATAACATTATCCGCCAAAAGGGACGGCGGCGATATTGTTGTCAATTACGAAACCAACCTGGAAAGCAACGAAGTGCTGAACATAGCCCTTGTACAGCTATATGCCGCTAACGACGTTACCACCGGTGCCAACGCAGGCAAAAAACTGGAACATTCTAACATCGTGCGCGAGCTGCGTGTGGTAAACACCGCCCGTGGCGAAGGCAGGTTCCCGTTGCCGCAGGATGTTGACCTGACTAACTATCATATAGTGGCTTACAAGCAGAATAAAGACATCATGGCTATAACCGGTGTTGTTGAAGTGCCGATAAAATAATAAGCTAGGTTCAGTCAATAAATAAGCCCCGTCGGTTACGACGGGGCTTATTTATTATTCAGATATTTTTATCTAACTCTTCTTCTCTTCCGGCCCCTGTTCTATCAGGTCCATAAACTGGTCGAGCTTGGGCGTGATGATGATTTGTGTACGCCTGTTCTTCATCCTGCCCGCTTCTGTATCATTATCAGCCACCGGGTTGTACTCACCACGGCCCCCTGCTGTCATACGCTTGGGGTCAACACCATATTCGTTTTGCAAAGCCTGTACTACCGACGATGCCCTGAGTGTACTCAAATCCCAATTGTTGCGGATGTTGGGGCGAGAGATAGGAACGTTGTCCGTATTACCTTCTATCAGCACTTCATAGTCTTTATAATCGGTAATGATTTTCGCGATTTTAGATAACGTTTCTCCTGCACGTTCGGATATCTGGTAGTCGCCCGATTTGTACAGCATATTGTCGGACAAGGAGATATACACCACGCCTTTCAGCACCTGTACATCTACATCTTTCAATTCTTCGCGGCTCAGCGATCGTGTCAGGTTGTTGGTCAGCACCATGTTGAGCGAGTCGCTCTTGTTCTTCAGGTTGACCAAATGCTGAATGTATTTATTAGATGCGTTGATTTCATCTACCAGTTTGGAGATGTTTACATTGCCCTGCCCTGCTGATGTGAGGCATTTGTCTAATGCAGACTGTAATGATGCCAAGCTGGAACGTTCTGATGCTAATTGCTCCTCCAGGCTGCCGACGCGCGAGCGTGCGGACGACAAGTCTGACTGGCATTCCTGGTTTTTGGCAGTCAATTCTGAAATTTTTGACTGCGAGTTGCTATACCTGCCCTGCAGTTCTTTATACTTTTTCTGACTGACGCAGCCTGTGGCTAACAAACCCAACGCCAGTACAAATACCGATACTGTCTTCATAAAAGTAGATTTTGTGAGTAAACGCTAAATTATTACTTAACCAACGTAAAACTCATGACAATGTTCATGAATTAAGAAATATTTAGCTCTTTTTCCAAGTCGAGGTGGGCGCCCATATCCGTTACAGCCAGTTTGTGCATCATACCCAGTGCAAGTGTATGATTATCATCAATATGCCCTGCGGGGAAATTAAAACATACAGGATAATTATACTCCGCTACATTATCATAAATGATTTCTTCTACGGTCTTACCAAAAGGGCGCTCCGTATCTTCCATCTCAGTCAGGCCACCTACTATTAATCCTTTCAGGTTATCCAGTTTGCCGGCACGTTTCAGTGTCAGCATCATACGGTCCATTTTGTACAGGTGTTCACCTATATCTTCTATGAACAATATTTTACCAAAAGTATCAATATCCGATTTTGACCCAACCAGATGTGACAATATGGCCAGGTTTCCACCGGTCAATATCCCTTCGCCATTACCCATCCTGTTGAGGGGGTGCGGTGTTGTATGATAGTGCTGGCTTTCGCCTATCAGGCAGGCGTATATTCTTTTTATATGTCCTGCATTTACGGTATCGGGTGTAAAGGCACCGCACATAGGGCTGTGCAGGGTTGGTATTTCCAATATATTGTGAATATGACTGTGCAACACAGTAATATCACTGAAACCGCATATCCATTTGGGGTTCATTTTAAATTTCGTCCAGTCCAGCCTGTCAATTATCCTGCTGAGTCCATAGCCTCCGCGCCCCATTAATATCGCATTGATGTCGGGGTTGTCCAGCATCTGTTGTAAATCCTGCAGCCGATGTTCGTCCGTACCCGAAAAATAATGGTGTTCGCTGCCTACTGTTTTGCCTATCAACACCTCAAATCCCCACAGCTTCAATACTTCAGCGGCAAAACTTACACGCTCTGCCGGCACATAGCCCGATGGGCAGGTAATGCCAACTACCGAGCCTCGGTTAAGGTATGGAGGATTATTTGTCATGTGCTTTACCATAAACCTACATAAATATTTTTTTCCCTTATCTCCACAGGGTATGTTTTCAATTTATAGCCTTCTCCGCTGGTATTTCTGCCGTTTGCAGGGTCAAACCTGTATTTGTGCAAGGGGCACACTATTCTTCCTTCTATGTCCACCCAACCATCGCATAATCTTCCACCTGCATGCGGACAAGTAGCTGCGAAGGCGAATATCTCATCGCCGGTCCGCAGCAATGCTATTGTCCTATTTCCAACAACTGTTTCCGTCAGTTTGTTTTCGGGAAACGTCGCATAAGTATGAGATTTAACAATTTGCCAGTCGTATATCATCTCCTCGCTGCAAAAAAATCTTTCATCAATTTGATACAATCATCAGCCAGTACACCTGTTACCAGTTCTGTTTTAGGATGAAAAGGCCAGTTCTCTTTTGTTATTCTTTTATAGCCGTTTTTTTCATCAGCACCACCAAATACCACACGCCCTATCTTACTCCAATACAACGCTCCGCAACACATCAGGCAGGGCTCAATGGTTACATAAATTGTAGCTTCGGGCAGGTATTTACTGCCCAGTGCGTTAAAGGCAGCAGTAAGTGCAATCATTTCAGCATGTGCTGTGCTGTCGTTAAGTTGCTCGGTCTGGTTGTGCCCGCGCGAAATGATTTTTGTACCCCAGGTCACCACGGCGCCGATGGGTATCTCCCCCGCATCATAAGCCAGTTGTGCCTGCCTAAGGGCTTCTTTCATGAAATAATTATCGTCGAAGAGCATAAAAATTCAAAAGTAAACTGTCAAAATTCAAAAAAGGGCCTCCTTACTCTTTTTGTTGAGTATCCATTATTATCGTCACAGGGCCATCGTTCACCAGGGCAACTTTCATATCCGCACCAAACTCGCCTGTAGCTATTTCTTTTCCTGTAAGAGCGTGTAGTTGCTGCACAAAATATTCATACAGCGGAATAGCCTGCTCGGGCCTGGCTGCTTTGATAAAGGACGGACGGTTGCCTTTTTTGTACGATGCATGTAGCGTGAACTGGCTGACCACCATTATATCGCCATCTATTTCTGCAAGGTCCTTATTCATTAATCCTGCTTCGTCGCTAAATACCCTTAGTCCTGCTATTTTCTTCGACAGCCAGTCGGCATCTTCCCGGTTGTCTTCCGTTTCAATACCCAGCAATATCATAAAGCCCGGCCCGATGGCCGATTTCATATCGCCATGAATAGTGACACTGGCTGTAGAAACTCTTTGAATGACTGCGCGCATACCTTTCCTTCCGCCCAGGGCGGAAATGTGTTTATTGAATTGCTAAGCTAAGTACTTTACTACAATACCACTAACTTTATTGAGCATCTTAAGCCACAGTTTCGATGAAAATAATATGTGAAACAGAACGATTAATACTGAGGGAGTCAATAATTGATGATGCGCCTGACCTGTTCGAAATGAACAGTGACACTGAGGTACTGAAGTATACAGGTGATGCAGCTTTTAGATCTGTAGAAGAAACAGAGGAGTTGATACGGAACTATAGGGACTATGAAAAATACGGCTATGGCAGGTGGACAACAATCGTGAAAGCCACCAATGAAGTGATAGGTTTTTGCGGGTTGAAGTACCTCGAAGACATTTACGAAACGGACCTGGGCTACAGGTGGAAAAAGAAACATTGGGGGAAAGGCTATGCTACTGAAGCAGGCAGCGCATGTTTGCAATATGGATTTGACAAGTTGAACCTTAAGCAGGTAATAGCACAGGTACTGAAAGATAACGGAGCATCTATAAGGGTACTGGAAAAGTTGGGCATGAAGTACTGGAAAGTATTGGATACGGAAGAAAACCCGGGATTGTTTTACAGGATAATGAGGGAAAATTTCTAACCCGGTACTAACCGTGGGAAGATTAAACCCGATTTTGGCTTTTGACTTTTTACTTTTGCATTTGAAATGTACGACATCAATTCAACCATAGCGGCTATAGCTACACCACCGGGCGAGGGCGCCATAGGCATCATCCGCCTCAGCGGTGCTGATGCTATTGCCATAGCTGATAAAATATTTGCCGGCAAGCAACTGGCGAAGCAACCAGCTCATACCCTCCACTACGGCAGGATAATGGATGGCAGCGAGACTGTGGATGAAGTAGTAGTATCCCTATACAAAGGGCCTAAGAGCTACACGGGCGAAGATGTGGTGGAGATAAGCTGCCATGGCTCGCAGTATGTGCTGGAAAGAGTGTTGGGGCTTTGCCTGCAACATGGGGCGCATGTAGCCAAGGCGGGCGAGTTCACCCAACGTGCCTACCTGAATGGCAAAATGGACCTGGCACAGGCCGAAGCAGTGGCCGACCTGATAGCCAGCCAGAGCGGCGCGGCGCATAAGGCAGCCATACACAATCTGCGCGGTGGTTTCAGCAGCGAGCTACAGGCCCTGCGCGAGCAGCTCATACAGTTCAGCGCACTGCTGGAGCTGGAGCTGGACTTCAGCGAAGAGGATGTGGAATTTGCAGACAGGACAAAGTTTTACGAACTGATAGAACAGATAACTGCTACCACGCAGGCGCTCATCAATTCCTTCAGCCTGGGCAACGTGATAAAGAAAGGTGTGAGCGTAGCGATAATAGGCAAACCCAATGCCGGCAAAAGCACCTTGCTGAACGCACTGCTGAATGAAGAACGCGCTATAGTAAGCGAAATAGCGGGCACCACACGCGACAGTATTGAAGAAGTGCTGAACATCAACGGTATATTATTCCGCCTGATAGATACCGCCGGCATACGCGAGCATACTGCTGATATAATAGAAACTATGGGCGTACAGCGCAGCCGCGATATCATGAAACGGGCTGATATAGTGGTGTACCTGTTTGATGTGAATGAGGAAAGCGCAGAAGAACTGCAACAACAGAAAAATTTGTTTGAACAGGAGGGCATGAAGTACCTTTTGGTAGGTAATAAAACTGATATAGCTGGCACTCAAAAGTTTGGTGATGATATATTGTATATCTCTGCTAAGAATAAAGAGAACATACAGGCACTCAGGCAGTCGCTATACGACCATGTGATAGGCGGCAGGATCAACACAGAGGGCACTATCGTGACCAATGCACGCCACCACGCCGCATTGCAGGAAGTACTAAAATCGCTCAACGATATAAAAGCAGGATTAGACAACCACATCAGTGGCGACCTGGTAGCACTCGACGTACGCCGCTGCCTCCACTACCTGGGCGAAATCACCGGGCAGGTGACGACAGAGGATAAGTTGGATTACATATTTAGCAAGTTTTGTATCGGAAAATAGTCGAGGATAAAAAGAGAAAAAATAAGAAAGAAAAAATAGGCTAAAACTACTGTCCCCATTGATACACAAGGGTTCTCATTTTCTTTTTGTTTCCTTTCTTTAGTTCATTAATGAAAAAGTTTTATTGAGCATTTATTGACCATAATTTTAAGGCATCAATAATCAATAAATACTCAATAAAAAATGAACGTAAAAATTCGCAAACACAAGTTAGCCGTAGAGGGTAGATACTCCCTATACCTTGACATTTATGCAAATGGCAAGCAGTGGCAAGAGACATTAAAGCTCTACATAGAGCCAGAGAAAGGCCATCCTGTTGTTAAGCAGATGAACAAGCAGACAATGGAGGTCGCCAAAAAGGTTCAGGCTCGAAGATTGCTTGAAATTCAGAACAACGGACACGGGTTCAAGCCAGTAAAGAGAACAAATCAGACATTCAATGAATTTGTTAAAGGCATCTGGGATGAACGTAAAAAAACAGGTGTAAACTTTGATGGATGGGACAGTACAATGAAACACCTCAACGCATACGATGCAAGCATCTCATTTTCAGACATTACGGTTGATTTCCTTGAAGGGTTCAAAAGCTACTTACTTAGCAAGGTTAAGCCTAACACAGCACTGTCATACTTTAGCAAGATAAAGGCCGCAATTCACAGAGCATTCAGAGAGCGTTTGATTCTTGACAACCCTGCTGACCTTGTAAAGTCTCCAAAGGAGGTTGATACAAAGAGAGAATATTTGACTACTGATGAGGTTAAGAAGCTGGTAGATACTCCTTGCAGGTACGATGTACTTAAGAGGGCTTTCCTGTTCAGTTGCCTGACTGGCTTACGTTGGTCGGACATTAATAAACTGACGTGGAGGGAGATAAGGGAGATTGACGGAGTATATCATATACTATATACACAGAAAAAGACAAGGAATGCGGAGGTGCTGCCAATATCAGAATCTGCCTATAAGCTCTTAGGACACCCGAAAGATGATAGCGAGAAGGTGTTTGTTGGTTTGAAATACAGTGCGTACTTGAATGTAGCCCTACAAACATGGGTAAACAATGCAGATATTAAGAAACATATTACATTCCATTGTGCCAGACATACAAACGCTGTTCTTCTATTGAATGGGGGAGTCGACATTTTCACTGTATCAAAAATGCTGGGTCACAGGGAGTTGAAGACAACGCAGATATATGCTAAGGTCATTAACCAGACAAAGGTTGCAGCAATAGACAAACTTCCACAGATAAGTCTATAGTATATGATTTATGTACTGATAAACAAGAGGAAAATACCTCATGTTCTGGTCTAGTATAATTTTGGCAATTCCTTTACACTTTTGTTTATTGTAGTATAGATAAACGATGTATTTTTGCCCTTGGTTGAGTTAATTTTCTTCATTTGCTCACCAAAGTACTGCCAAACTATGTTTGATAAAGCAGTAGCCTAATCCAATAGGCAATATTCAAGCGGATCGGCATCCTTTCCAGTAACGACAAAAATCAGTCAATGGAGCATTCCATGGAGGAGAGGTTGTATGCAGTAGAACAAGCCATCCGCAATTTAATCAAAGAAATGGCTGCTGTTACAGAGCAGCAAAGTCGACAGTTAGTACAAGTACTAGAAAGTGTTCTTAGTAACAAACTGCTTATTCCTAACAAGGAACATTTGGATGTGAGTGAAACATGTCTTTTTCTAGGCGTCTCAAAAAGTCACTTGTACAAGTTAACTCACAACAAAGTCATCCCTTACTATAAGACAGGTAAGAAAAATTACTTTAAGCGAGAAGACCTCGAGTATTATATAACAAAGTACCGAATAAAATCGAAAAATGAGATTGATGAGTATGTAGTTAAACACTTAAAAGCCGCGTAGTCCTATGTTTGACAATGTCAGTTTTAAAGTTAACAACTATAGTATAGAAGAATTTGAAGAGTTAGTGGGGAGGATAGGTGAACCTGTAAGTGTTACAAATGATATACTTAAGTGTAATTGGTATAATCTACGTATTGTTTACTATCCCAATTCACAGATATTAAAAGTCATTAACTCTCTACATAAATTCTATAATGCAGCAATTAAAGGACTAGGTGGGTTTAATCATGACGAATTTACTTACACTCATTTGGCAGCCGTAATATCACTACTTGAACATACTATAGGCAGACCTGCTAATGAAATGAGGTTGCTGGGTAGATTTGAATATGGCTTAAACATACCTACAGATAGCTATAGGCCATTCAAGGATATTATCGAGCGATATCAGTCAATTGTTACCACTGCTACTAATCCGTTTTATGCACATTTTAACAGTAGGAAGAAGCCTTTTGGCAAATTCTGCCCATTTACAGATTATACTGTTAAGTGTTATGATAAAGGGAAACAGATCGGACTACGTGAGAATATATTAAGAATAGAGATAGTCCACCATAACGTTACTATGACAAGGAGTATATTAGGGCTTAAGCATCCAACCATGGGGGATTTATTGAATAAAGATAACTGGGCTAAATTGTACAAAAAGGTAAAATCCACATACGATAGCATCAGGATGCTGGCAGTGCCTAATGGTGATATTGACGAATACAACAAGGTACTATATTACGCAGATGCTATCGTAAACAGAGATTTAAAACCTCAGATTCAAAATATACTGCCTCAGTTAAAGAAAGCCCACGATAGACAACGAGATGACCCAGATAGCCCCCATTTTCTTGTAAACAAGTCCATACCACAACTATTCCAGGAGTTGATAAATAATTAATCAAGTTCCACCCTTTATAAT
>CALEZD010000023.1 GCA_937928385.1 uncultured Bacteroidota bacterium | reverse complement strand
CAAAGATGCGACCGCGTTCAAAACATGGGAAATTTTCGCCTCCTGTTAACGCCCGATTTGCAAGCAGTTAACGGGCGATTAACAAACAAAACGCACCTAAAACAATGATAATCAACAATCTATGCTTCTATAAAGAGCAACACCTGCCAGGCCTTATTCATTTCGCCGGCGGCAATTAACTGTTTTGCGTAGCTATGCAGGGCAGCCCGTAGCGTTGATTTATCTACAGGGTGAGCCTTAATTATGTCGAACATAGCGCTATCGCTGAAATCCGGGTCTTTGGCAGGGACAGCGGTGCAGTTGCCCAGTATGCCCAGGTCGTTGCCGGAGAGTACATGGCTGGTACGAATGGATTCGGGCAGCTGATCTACACCTACGCCCAGTTCCATATTGGGCTTATTTACTTCAAACACGGCATTGCCGGAGGCGCGGCAATAATAATTACCACCCATACGGGCAACCAGGTCTATTTTGTGCGGGTCTATATTACCATTAGCGTCCAGTACATTGTCATCTATATGCATGCAGAGCACCTCGCAAATGATAAGGTTACCCGCACCACCTTCTTGTCCTGTTTCTATTATTTCCTTCACCCTGCACTCCAGTTGGGCGGGGGATTCTTTTACCCTATATGGTTTTACTATATCTGATGCTATGGGTGTGAGGCCCGACTTTACGAATTCGTCCACGCTTTCAGGGTACTCGCAGCTGGCCAGGTTCATTTGCTGCACTATATTATAGTTTACCACATTTATAACTACTTCTCCTGTAGCCCTGGCATTCTCCAAAGTATGTTTAGTGGTATTGTCCCTGACACGGCGTGCCGGGGAGAATATGAGTATGGGCGGCTTGCTGCCAAATACATTAAAAAAACTGAAAGGTGACAAGTTGGGGGTGCCATCGGCATTGAGTGTGCTGGCAAAACATATAGGCCTGGGTGCCACAGCCCCCAGCAGGTAGCTATGCAATTGTCCTGTCTTAATCTCTCCGGGTATAATCTTCATAAGCCCAAATATATCTTATTATAGCTCTGTTTTGCAAAGGTAGGGGTATAAAATAACCGCAGCGCACTGAACAGTGCGCCGCGGTTTGCCGTTTACCTATGTTTACTCCTATGCTCCTGGAATAAAGCTTCTTTTATGAAGCTGATACAAATATACCCCCTCATTAGCCCCATAAAAACTGAAATGGGACGAAACGGGAAGAATATATGATGAAACAGGAATAACATGAGCGTATAGTATTATTTATTTAGCCATTTTGTAGGGAACAGCCGCCCCCGTGCGGTCCCATTCAAAGGATATAGCCTCCTTTTTTACGGTTATGGTGAACTTTTCCAGCTCTGTTTCCAATTCGTATACGGGTACTTTAGTGCGCAATACATTCCTGCGGCGGTATTTTTCATATTCATAAGCGCCCCATTGCCCCAGTTGTTTATTTAATATTACCTCCCAATACTCTTTCGATGGTATCGTAAAAAGTGTATATGTTCCTGCCTTTACTTTTTTGCCGCCAAATATGGCATCATGTTTAAATGTGATTTCCGTAGCCTCGTTGGCACCGGTACGCCATACGGAATCGAGCGGCACTAACCCCCCGAAGATAACCCTGCCTCTTTTGGATGGCTGTCCATAAGTTATTTTAATATGTTCATTCTCGCTGCTTGCTTTGGGGCTTAGCAATTTTTTCTGCTCCTGGGCAGATGTAGCCAGTACAAATAATGATAATATTAGCGTCAGCAAATTTTTCATACTGCGCAAAGATATAGTTTAAGGAGAATAGGGTCATGTGGTGATATGTTAAAAGCTAACCAGTAATCACCAACCTATCTACCTGCCTACCCGGTGGAAGATTTGGAGGAAGACATCTTTGTGGCTTTTTGATACGGGTATTTCAGTGCCGTTATCCATTACTGCAAAACCTGAGGTGTCGTACCGGGCCACATGGTTGAGATTAACTATGAAAGACCTGTGTATCTGGTAGAAGAAATCCTGGGTAAGTGTTTCCTGGTACCGGCCTAAATTGTATGAACTGGTTATCTCTTCCCCGGTTGTTACTACTTTGGTGTACCTGTTTTGCGATTCACAGTATATGATGTCGTTTACATTTACGTAACGTATGCCCCCATCGTCAGGTATTCCTATTTTAGCTTCCTTACTTTCGGTAGACGCAGCTGCTTTCCGTTTTAATAAGGTGCGTGCAATTGCCCTGTCAACAGCTTTTACCAGGGCTTTATCATTTATCGGTTTTAATACATACCCGCATACGTCAAAGTTGAAGGCCTCTACTGCAAATTCTGTATGTGCTGTTACAAAAATGACCTCTGCCGTGAGATTGGGCATCAACTCCAGCAGGTCGAACCCTGTTTTTTCGGGCATAGAAATGTCGAGGAAGAGTATATCAGCATTGAGTGTACGTATACCTGACAATGCCTGCTTCCAGGCAGTGTACTTACCTTTTATCTCTATTTCAGGGTACAAATCAGTCAATGTATCGGCCAGCAATTCAACCATTTTGGGTTCATCATCGGTAATGATGCAGCTAATGTTATTGGGCATGGGTAAAGTTTTTAATCCTGATAATTACAGTCGTTCCGGTTTGAGGCAACTGTTTGTCAATATACTCAATTTCAATATTAATTTTCTCGTACTTGTTAAACGTGTCAATTAGTTCTTTGATGAGTATTGTTCCATAAGAGTCGGCCTTGCGTATGATTTTACCCCGCAGTTCCTTAGACCTTTGCCTGCCTACACCGTTGTCATCCACCATACATACGAGGGTATCTTTATCCTGTTCATCTACTTTGAAAGAGACATGAAGGTTGCCCTTTGTTTCGCTGTGAAAAATACCGTGGTTGAGTGCGTTTTCTACCAAAGGCTGCAACAACAGGGAGGGTATCTTTACTTTTTGAGGATTAACGGATGTATCAATAGTGATGTTATAATCAAACTTTTCTTCGAAGCGTGTGAGCTGCAATTGCAGGTAGTTTTCCAGGTTGTCAATTTCTTCGGCAATGGTGATGTATTTGGCGCGTGAAGATTTGATATATGCCCGTAGTAAATCTGAGAACTGGTTGATATGTTCGAAGGCTTCTTTGTTCTGGTTCTTTTTTACAAAGTACTGTGCCGTGCTCAGGGAGTTAAATATGAAGTGTGGGTTTATTTGCGAATAGATGGACTTGAGTTCCAGTTCGCGGCGCTGGTTTCGGCGTTCGTTGTTGCGGTTGACGATACGACGTGTCATTACAATGATAAGGTATATTAAGCCGATGAAAGCGAGGAGGGCTAAAACAACGGTGACCCTTTGAGCTGTTTTTGTCTGCCACCACTTTGGTTGTATATAGATAGTGAAAGTGAGAGGCTTGCTACGCCATGAGTCGTCGGAGGCGATGATGGAAACGGTATTATAACTGCCTGGCGAAAGAACAGGTACTATGAGTTGATTTTCTGAAAACTGATAGGGTGACTTGTTTAAAGAATAGTCGATACGCAGCTTACCGGTGCCGGTTGGTTTTATTACATCCAGGTTAATTATAGGTGCATCCTGAGTGATAGTTAAAGTGTCATTATAAGACAGTGCATACAAACTGTCTTTATAATTTGCTACAATTTTGAAAGAATCTGACAGGTTGACTTGGGTTGTTGAAGGATATGTGTAAGTGAATGATCCGTTGTCGGTTTTCAGAAATGCATGGTTGGTGGAGAACTGAACATCATTAATATACTTATAGTAAAGGTTCTTTGTGTTTTGAAAGGCATTGGTTATTCTGATATTCCCATCGGGGTGTATTTCGGCTTTTAGTATGCCAAAGTTACCTGCCACAAAAAGGTAATCATCAATGATTTCTACTACTGCCTTTTCTAACGTATAAGATACAAGCAGTGTTTTAACAGTGCCCCGGCGTATATCCACAAGTTTAAGGCTGTTGTAATCTTTAACATATATGTTGCCATATTTATCTGCCATTATTTTTTCGATTGCGTTAATGCCGATGGCTTCCAGATGCGATTGGTTGAGTAGTATACGGGATTTATTGCTCGGATTTAACAGGAGTACTTTGCCGGATGAATAACAAATAATTGTATTGGTACCTTTGTTAAAAACTACATTAGTAAATCGTTGTTCGTTAATGTGGTCGATGGTAATTGTTTTATTAGCCTCGTTAATCCGGAATTTGTATAAGCCCAAAAGGGACGTACCCATTACATATACCTCTTTTTTGTCAGTAACAGCGATATCGTTACTAAGTCCTAAAGCTCCTATTGTAACCAGATCATCATATGTGCCAATATTTTTTGTGTTTCTGATTGTGTATCCACTATTGGCAACAGGGCTGATAGTGTTATCGGTATATAGCCAACTTGTTACGAATTCGTTGGAAATCAGGGAACGTGAGCTGTCAAAATGAACAACCCTTTTGACGTTAAAAAGATTCGGTAGTGGAATTTTTTTGATTATCTGCGCGTTTCGTACTACAGCCAGAATACGTTCATTATTATTCCACCAATAGCCATCTGTATCATTTTTATTGTTTAAGTATGTATAATTTAATAAATCAATATTACAGCGTTTAAAACTTTGTGATGAATTGTATTGCAGGTAGCACCCATTGTTTTTTGTTGACAGGACGTTGCCCCAAAAATTGTCTTTTGAAAAAAATGTACTTGTGAATCCTGAAATGCCTGGATTTTGGTATAAAGAATCGAGTGCGTATCTGTATTTTAAGGTTGCATTGCTGTCAAATATTATAATGTTATTGCTTGTAAAACAGTTTAAGTGATTACCTGATATAAAGTAGAAAACGGATCGCTCGCGCTTGTCATTTAATATATCAGGTATCGAATATTTGCGGGCATAGCCGCTTTGTAAATCAACCCAATACATCGTGCCACCTAACGGTTGATAAAATATGAGATACTTATACGCATAAGCCTTTATAAGTACTGTGTTTGTGACTTCATTGACATAGTTAAAATTGCTTCTGATTATATTTAGCGGTTGCCCGTATTTTTTGTCTGAAAGCAGATTTGCGAGGCTATATTGTAACAGTGAAGAATCTGATGAGTGATATACATAACTCCCTACATAAACCGGAACCATGTGGTTAATGTTTTTTTTAGGCACTATATGGCTGAGGTAGAAAGTATCGTTTTTTATAAAACAAACCTGGAAATTACCTTTATTATCTAAAGTGACATTCGAGAAGGCGATAGTATCATTTGCTTCTGTAAAATCACCGGGATATATTTCAAAGTTGGGGTCTTTAGTTTTTTTATAAACCCTGTGATACTTATTATTTTTTATATACCCTATATGTTGCGCTATACTCCTGAGCCATATACGCCCTTGCCTGTCTTCGTACAAATTCCATACATCTACATTTGGGAGACCATCTGTATAATCGTATTTTCTTAAAGAGTAGCCATTATATCTATATACACCATCCGTAGTGCCGAGCCATAAATAACCTAATCTATCGACCAGGGTACAATACACATGGTTGGATGAAAGTCCGTTGTATTTATTGATATTATAAACAGCTGGTTCCTGCCCCATGCATAGTACAGCCTGAAATACAAGGCAACAGGATATTACCAAAATTCTTATTGAGGGTATGTCAGGGTATCTGAGCATAGTTTTTAATTCTCACAGTTACAGTCGTGCCCGATTGAGGAGGCCGTTTATCTACATATTCAATTTCAATATTAATTTTCTCATACTTATTAAAAGTGTCTATCAGTTCTTTGATGAGTATTGTCCCATAAGAGTCGGCCTTGCGTATGATTTTACCCCGCAGTTCCTTAGACCTTTGCCTGCCTACACCGTTGTCATCCACCATACATACGAGGGTATCTTTATCCTGTTCATCTACTTTGAAAGAGACATGAAGGTTGCCCTTTGTTTCGCTGTGAAAAATACCGTGGTTGAGTGCGTTTTCTACCAAAGGCTGCAACAACAGGGAGGGTATCTTTACTTTTTGAGGATTAACGGATGTATCAATAGTGATGTTATAATCAAACTTTTCTTCGAAGCGTGTGAGCTGCAATTGCAGGTAGTTTTCCAGGTTGTCAATTTCTTCGGCAATGGTGATGTATTTGGCGCGTGAAGATTTAATGTAAGCCCTCAATAAATCTGAGAACTGGTTGATATGCTCAAAAGCTTCCTTGTTTTTATTTTTCTTAACGAAGTATTGTGCAGTACTTAAGGAATTGAAGATAAAATGCGGGTTAATCTGGGAGTAGATAGATTTAAGTTCCAGTTCGCGGCGCTGGTTTTTTCGCTCATTGTTTCTGTTAACAATGCGGCGCGTTGTAACTATTACCAGGTACACAAAGCCGATGAAGGCAAGCAATACGAATACAAAGGTAATTCGCCTGGCAGTTTGTGTTTGCCACCAGTATGGCTTTACATAGATGATAAATGTCAATGCCTTGCTACGCCATGAGTCATCAGAAGCGATGATGGAAACAGTATTGTAGCTTCCGGGTTTAAGGGTGGGGAGAATTAACTGGTAGCCGGTGTTAACATAACTATAGTCATTAACGGCATACCTGATACTAAGATTACCCGACCCGGTCGGCTTTATCACATCTGTTCCTAATGCAGTTGTATTTTGACTGATCTGAAAAGTGTCGCCTGCATGTATGTTGCATAGGTTGCCGGCAATATCTAAAATGAAGTGGTAATTTTCATTTTCTGTTAATCCTGTGCTATCGGAAGGCCATACCATAAAAGCCCCGTTATCTGTTTTCAATAATATGTTTTGTGGGGAGAATTGAACATCGTAAATGTATCTGTAGAATAAAGTTTTAGTGTTGGGGTATGTCCGGATGTTTGTCACTTGTCCGAAGGCTGTGGTATTGCATTGTAACACTCCGAAAATGCCGGCTACAGATAATGTATTGCCACGAACAGAAAGAAAACTATTTTGAAAATTGTAGTTGTCCAACAATGTTGAAAACCTACCCGACTTGGGGTTAAAGATTAGTAACCGGTCGTAATCTTTTATTATAAGATTACCATATTGGTCAGATGATATATACTCTATTCTTTGAACCTTTAATGCTTTTAAGAGCTTTGGCGAAAGGACAGACTTGGTTTTTGTATGTATGTTATACAATATAATCTTGTCTGAACTATATAAAATATAGCAATTGAGCGCAGGATAGAAAAATGAGCCTCTGCATCTTTCAGGGTCAATAACGTTTACGTAAACTTTCTTTGCTTTATAATCAGTTGTTACATGTGCAGTACCTACATAACCGGATCCCTGAAAGATAAAATTTATGCTATCAATAACGATAACATCGTTTACCGTCGAAAATGTACTGAGAAATGACTCTGGTGGCGATTCCATGCCAATCAATGAATCAATACCGCTCAAAAAATTAACCATTGAGCCATCATTGTGGAGCCAATACAGTGCATTCGTTGTCATCATTAATGCTTTTTCAGGGCTGTAAGAGACAATTTTTTGTATGGTATGCCAATCTTTTATGCTGATTGTATTTTTGACGATACCATCTGAAATATGGCAAATATTATTTTGGGAGGTATTCCACCAAAATCCCGCTGAATCATTCTGACCCGAAATATATTTGTAGTTGGCTAATTGAATATCATGGTCTTTGGGGGCATCCGGAACGGGGAAATTTATGAATAAACCTTGGTTATTGGTACTCAGGCACTTACCCCACAACTTGTCGGGCATATAGAAAGTAGCATTGAAGTTGCCAACCGAGGCATAAGGGAATAAGGATCGGTATGAGATGGTATCAGTTATCGTACCGTCCATAGTTATGGTATATATGTTTTGATTGGTCAAAGCATACATCATGTTATGATAAGCGGCTACATGGACTATAAACTCACCATTGCCACTCCGCGTAAAGACGATTTTGGCATTATTTTTTTCAAAATCAAAAAAGATGATGCTGTCAATTCCCGGGTTTGAAAAATTTTTTATATTATTTATCGTAGAAGATATATTATGAGATGATAGATAGCCCAGGTGCTTTATAGGTGATTTCTTTATCTCAGGGGAATACTTTGACCTGTTTCTTTTATCCAGGGCATCTATCGGATAAAAATGCATTAACTGGTTGTTGGCAACTGCCATTATATCTTGGGTTATGTACATCACATTATAATCCGTGCTGTCATTTTGGATCTCAACAGTATCGCCTTTAATGATGCCCCACGAATGGGTATTGGGAGCTGGGTTTCGTGTCAAAAAGATAATAGAAGATTCCAGTTCTATAAACTCAGAAGGATAAATGGTTTCATAAGTACTATCATGCTTTACTACTGCCGGGTAGTAACGATTATTTTTTATGTATCCAATACCTTTAGCGATGCTTCTTAGCCATATCCGCCCATTCCTGTCCTCATACATGTTCCAAACATCTGTATTAGGAAGCCCATTATTATAGTCGTACCGGGTGAGGGTATAGCCATTGTATCTGTAAACACCGTCTATTGTATAAATCCATAAATAACCTAAATGGTCAACAAGACTACCGTAAACATGGTTGGTTGAGAGCCCGTTATATTTATTGATATTATATACTGCCGGGTTTTGCCCTTTGGCTACCAGGATGTGGGCGAGAAAGAATACGATTAATGCGGATAACCTGGGCAAGTGTATTACAGGATTTTGTTTCAAATATACAGTTTACACTACATCCCGCGAAACGCTTATTAGACAAATATTATATTTGACTTACATCTCACTGAAACTTGTTATTTCCCGCTATACACTTAACTTTGTTCGCATTGTAATTAAAAGCACAAGTCCGTCTGAATTTATGGATATTTTAATGCTGGCAATAGAGCAGAATACACCTATTAATTACTTACCCGTTGTGGTTCAGCTGGTTGTAGCTTTAGGGTTTGTGGCCGTAACCATAGGCGCTACCCACCTGTTGGGGCCCAAAAGGCGTACCAGCGATAAGCTGACCACCTTTGAAAGTGGTATCCCCTCTATTGGAAACGCCCGTCAGCCTATGGCTATCAAATACTTCCTGGTAGCGATATTATTTGTGTTGTTTGATGTGGAGGTGATATTTTTCTACCCGTATGCAGTTAATTTCCGTGAGTTGGGTACTGATGGTTTTTGGGCCGTGGTAATGTTTGTGTCTTTCTTCCTTTGTGGATTTATATATATAGTGAAGAAAGGTGCATTGGATTGGGAAGATTAGTTATTTGTGAGCAAATCGCAAATCAAAAAATGAATTAATAGTTATGGGTCGTCCTGTACAATATAATACGAATGTGAAGTTGGCGGAAATGCCTGAGGGCTATTCCGGAGAGGGTTTTATGGCTACATCTTTTGATAAGATAATAGGCCTGGCACGCAAAAATTCGTTGTGGCCTTTACCATTTGCTACCTCATGCTGCGGCATCGAATTCATGGCTACCATGGGTTCCAATTACGACCTGGCCCGTTTCGGGTCGGAGCGTATGGGCTTTACGCCCCGCCAGTGCGATGTGCTGCTGGTGGCGGGCACTATAGCAAAAAAAATGGGGCCTGTACTGCGCCAGGTATATTTGCAAATGGCTGAGCCCCGTTGGGTAATAGCTATAGGCGCATGTGCAAGCAGTGGTGGTATATTCGACAGCTATTCAGTATTGCAGGGTATTGACCAGGTGATACCGGTAGATGTATATGTTTCGGGCTGCCCGCCGCGGCCGGAGGCTATACTGGAAGGTGTAATGCATGTACAGGAACTGGTGCATAATGAAAGCCTGCGCCGCCGCAACAGCGAACCCTACAAAGCATTGCTCGAAAGCTACGGCATACAATAACACTTAGAACAAAACATGGCATTGACCAACGAGATAGTAAAAAACAGGTTAAACGAAAAATTTGGCGACCAGCTTACAGGCTGGGAAGAGCCTTATGGTATGCTTACCTGCACTATGCCCGCCGGGCTCAACAGGCAGGTATTGCAATTTCTAAATGAGGATGAACAACTGCGTTTCCGTTTTCTTACTGATCTGACGGGTGTACATTACCCTGACAGGAAGGGCGAAGAGCTTTGTGTAGTATATCATCTGCATAATATGGTGGATGGCATAAGGCTGAGGTTAAAGACTTATGTGCCTGTAGAAAAGCCTGATGTGTTTACGGTAACAGAGTTGTACTCTGCAGCCAACTGGATGGAGCGCGAAACTTATGATTTCTTTGGTGTGAACTTCGTAGGGCATCCTGACTTGCGCAGGATACTGAATGTAGATGAAATGGATTACTTCCCTATGAGGAAGGAATATCCTCTGGAAGACCAGACACGTGCCGACAAAGACGATGAGATGTTCGGGCGTGGAGGAACTGTTGTATAATTTTTTAAAAACTGATTTTAGGCAATAATGTCTGAGTACAACCAACATATACAGCTTTCTGACGAGTCGGTAGGGAAACAGACCACTACGCTGAACCTGGGGCCTACGCACCCTGCCACGCATGGTGTGTTTGAGAATATACTGGAGATAGACGGCGAAAAAGTGCTGAGCGCCAAACAAACTGTAGGCTATATACACAGGGCGTTTGAGAAGATAGCAGAGCGCAGGCCATACTACCAGGTTACCCCGCTTACAGATAGGCTGAATTACTGCTCTGCCCCCATCAACAATATGGGCTGGCATATGACTATAGAAAAACTGCTGGGGCTGAAACTGCCCAAGCGGGTAGAGTATATGCGTGTGCTCATTATGGAGCTGGCACGTATATCCGACCACCTGATTTGCAACTCGGTAGTGGCGGTGGATACAGGCGCGCTTACAGGGTTTACCTACGTGTTTCAGTGGCGCGAATTGATATATGAAATTTACGAAGAGATATGCGGCTCCCGCCTTACTACCAATATGGGTCGTGTAGGTGGTTTCGAGCGCAATTTCTCTGACGTAGCCTGGCAGAAGATAGATAAGTTCATCGAGGGTTTCCCTAAAGTGATGAAAGAGTTTGAAGCCCTGCTGACCCGCAACCGGATATTTATGGACCGCTGTATCGGTGCAGGGCCTATTAGTGCAGAGCGGGCGCTTAACTATGGTTTCACGGGCCCTAACCTGCGGGCGGCCGGTGTGGATTATGATGTGCGTGTAGCCGAGCCTTATTCTTCTTACGAAGATTTTGATTTTAAAGTACCTACCGGCACTACGGGCGACGTGTACGACCGTTACCTGGTGCGTAACATGGAGATATGGGAAAGCCTGAACATCGTGAAACAGGCTGTGGAGAAGATAAAACAGATAGAAAGCAACGACCCTGCGCAGAAAGATGTCTTCTACGCACCGGAGTCGGATAAATACCACTTTCCGCCGAAAGAGGATGTATATACTAAAATGGAGGCCCTGATATACCACTTCAAAATGGTAATGGGAGAAATTGCTGTGCCACCCGGCGAGGTATATCATGCCGTGGAAGGTGCAAATGGTGAAGTTGGGTATTATTTAATAAGCGATGGCGGGCGTTGCGCCTATCGTCTGCATTTCCGCAGGCCATGTTTTATTTATTACCAGGCATTTCCTGAAATGATAAAAGACGGTTTGCTAAGCGATGCGATTATTGCGTTGAGCAGCCTGAATGTGATAGCGGGCGAATTGGATGCGTGATGAATTAAAAAGTCAAAATATTCATTTTTGGCTTTTGAATTTTGACTTTTGAATTATAGTCAATGATAAAGTTTAGTGAAGAAAAACTGAAAGAAGTACAGACCATCATGGCGCGCTACCCCGAGGGGAAACAGAAGAGCGCGCTGATACCTGTATTGCACATTGCACAGGAAGAGTTTGGCGGCTGGCTGCAGATACCTGTTATGGACTATGTGGCGGAACTGCTGAGTATCAAGCCTATTGAGGTATACGAAGTGGCTACATTCTATACCATGTTCAACCTGAAACCAGTTGGTAAATACCTGTTGGAAGTATGCCAGACCGGCCCTTGTATGCTCAATGGGAGTGATGAGATTATCAGCTATATAAAAGAGAAGCTGAATATACAACCGGGAGAAACTACGGAAGATGGTTTGTTTACCCTGAAACCGGCTGAGTGCCTCGGTGCGTGCGGTTATGCGCCTATGATGCAGCTGGGTAAAACATACCGTGAGTTTTTGACAAAAGAAAAAATAGACGAGATAATAGATGAACTGAGGGCAGCGGCTAAAAACTAAACTATGGCTTACGACCTGGCACTGGAATTTTATTTGCCCGTACCACCCCACAAGGTGATGCGTATGATGACAGAGCCGGAACTGATAAAAGCCTGGAGTGAGAACGCTGCGATATTTGAAAACAGGCAGGGTGGTAAAATAGAGTTGTTTGATAGTTGGGTGAGTGGTGAGGTGATAAAGACAGGAACTGATGAGTTAGAATACAGCTGGACTGTGATAGAGTGGGATGAAGAGGTGCCGCCTTCGATAGTAAGTTATAAACTGATACAGGAGAATGGCGCTACGAAGATTGAGCTGAATCATACAGGATTGCCCAACGAAGAAGAGATGAACAAACACGAAAACGGGTGGATGGAATACTTCTTCGGGCCTATGGAAAACTATATACTGGAAAACGATTTTTGAGCATGAGGTTATTATCTGTCATATTATTATTCCTGGTTTGCAGTTGCGGTAACAGCAACACTGCAACTGAACAGGTGCAGCAACCGGCACCCGCAGAGCAGGTAGTATATAATGAGGCAGATATTAAGCAGGCGGCAATGGACTACAATGCAGCCATCATAGCAAAAGACACGGCAACGCTGAATAAGTTGCTGCATGAAAAACTAAGCTACGGGCATAGCAACGGTTGGATAGAAACGAGAGGTGAGCAGATAGAGAACCTGTACAATGGCACGATCAACTATCATAAGATAGACCAGCCGGAACTACAAGTGATATTGAACGGCAATGTGGCTACGGTACGCGGCAATGGTTTATATGACGTAGATTACAAAGGTACTGAGCATATGATGTTTGACCTGCACGTGATGCAGACATGGATATATGAGGATGGACGCTGGCAGATGTTGAACAGGCAAAGCATGGGCAATAAAAAATAATTAAAAATTCAAAAGGCAAAATTCAAATAATGACATCTTTTGATTTTTGACTTATAACTTTTGACTTGATAAATGAAATTATTATTAGAACACGCGCATGTTGAAGGTATTCGTTATTACGATGCCTACCGTAAGCATGGGGGCTACCGCTCCGTAGAGAAGGCGCTGAAAATGTCGCCCGATGATATTACGGAAGAAGTGAAGAAGAGCGGCCTGCGCGGCCGTGGTGGTGCAGGCTTCCCTACCGGTTTGAAGTGGAGTTTCCTGGCTAAACCTGAAGGCGTGGCACGTCACCTGGTGTGCAATGCCGACGAGTCGGAGCCCGGTACGTTTAAGGACCGCTACCTGATGGAATTCATTCCTCACCTGCTGGTAGAGGGACTGATAGTGAGCAGCTATGCACTGGGTAGCAATCTTACTTATATATACATACGCGGCGAATACGTGTGGATTGTAGACATACTGGAGCAGGCTATAGCAGAAGCTAAGAACAACGGCTGGCTGGGTAAGAATATACAGGGTTCAGGCTTCGATTGCGAAATATACGTGCAGCGCGGCGCAGGTGCTTATATATGTGGTGAAGAAACAGCGCTGATAGAAAGCCTGGAAGGAAAGCGCGGCAACCCGCGTATCAAACCACCTTTCCCTGCAGTAAAGGGTGTATGGGGCAGGCCAACAGTGGTGAACAATGTAGAAACACTGGCGGCGGTAGTGCCTATCATCAATATGGGTGGCGACGAATATGCCAAGATAGGTGTAGGCCGTTCAACAGGTACCAAGCTGTTATCCGTTTGTGGTAATGTAAAGAAACCGGGCATCTACGAGATAGACATGACGCAGTCGGTAGAAGAGTTTATTTTCTCTGACGAATACTGCGGCGGTATAGCTAAAGGCAAACGCCTGAAGGCTTGTATCCCGGGCGGTTCATCCGTACCCATCCTCCCTGCTAACTTGCTATTAAAAACAGCTAAAGGTGAAACCCGTTATATGAACTATGAAAGTTTAGCAGACGGAGGTTTCGCATCGGGCAGTATGATGGGGTCAGGTGGTTTTATTGTAATGGACGAAGACCAATGCGTGGTACGCCATACTATGAGCCTGGCGCATTTTTACAATCATGAAAGCTGTGGCCAGTGCAGCCCCTGTCGTGAGGGTACGGGCTGGATGTACAAAATATTGAAGAACATCGAGTACGGAAAAGGAAAGATGAGTGATATAGACCTGCTTTGGGATATACAGGGCAAGATAGAAGGTAATACTATCTGTCCGCTGGGCGATGCCGCGGCGTGGCCGGTAGCAGCTGCTATCCGCCACTTCCGCGACGAGTTTGAATGGCATGTATTGAATCCCGAAGAGTCGCAGACAAGAAACTATGGTTTAGCGCATTATGCAGATCCGCTGACGGTGGTTGCGGGTTAAAGAAAAAATGAAAAATTATGTCTGAGGTTCAGAATATTAAGGTCACTATTGACAATATAACGATTGAGGTTCCGCAGGGAACGTCGATACTCGAAGCTGCGCGTAAAATAGGCGGTGATGTAACGCCTCCGGCTATGTGCTACTACAGCAAGCTGGAAGGCAGTGGCGGTAAATGCCGCACCTGCCTGGTAGAGGTGAGCAAGGGTAGCGAAAAAGACCCACGCCCCATGCCCAAGCTGGTGGCCAGTTGCCGCACGGGTGTGATGGATGGTATGGAAGTGAAGAACATTACTTCTCCTCGTGTGATAGAAGCACGTAAAGGAGTAGTGGAAATGTTGCTCATCAATCACCCGCTTGATTGCCCTGTATGCGACCAGGCTGGTGAGTGCCACCTGCAGGACCTGAGTTACGAGCATGGTACTGAAGGTACCCGCTACGAATTTGACCGCCGTACGTTTGAGAAAGAAGATATTGGCGAATATATATCGCTGCACATGACACGCTGCATACTGTGTTACCGTTGTGTGTACGTGGCCGACCAGCTGACTGAAAATCGTGAGCATGGCATATTGGAGCGTGGAGACCACGCAGAAATCAGTACCCTGTTGGGCAAAAACCTGAATAATGAATTTATAGGCAACGTAATAGATGTTTGCCCGGTGGGTGCATTGACGGATAAAACATTCCGTTTCAAAAACAGGGTGTGGTTTACCAAACCTGTAGATGCCCATAGGGACTGTAATAATCCTAAGTGCTGTGGTAAAGCCCGCCTGTGGATGCGTGGTGATGAGGTATATCGTGTAACAGCGCGCAAAGACCAATGGGGAGAAGTGGAAGGATGGATTTGTAACGAATGCCGTTTTCATAAGAAGAGTGCAAGCGACTGGGTGATAGAAGGACCGACGAAGGTTGACCGCCACAGTGTAATATCACAGGGCCATTATGTAAATACAGTGCCGCAGCCAAAGATTATTGATAAGGTGATAGGCAAAGAGCCCAGGCTGCTGCTGAACATACATGATGTAAGCGATGTGAATAAGCCCAACGTGCATTTGTCGGAAATACCCGGCCCCGCTCACTCCGACGATTTTGAGAAGAAAGACGATAAAAAATTAAACAACTAATTACTTTTGCGCCACTATGCTGTTATTGCAGATTGATATAGCATTTTTAATAGAAAAAGTCATACTGGCTACAGTTATCCTGCTGGGCTCGTTAGGTATAGCCATGTACGCTACCTGGGGCGAGCGTAAGGTAGCAGCCATCATGCAGGACCGTATAGGCCCCAACCGTGCGGGCCCGTTGGGGCTGTTGCAGCCATTGGCCGATGGTGCAAAACTGTTTTTCAAAGAAGAAATTATACCGGATAGCTCTACGCGCTTCCTGTTTATATTAGGCCCGTCGCTGGCTATGCTTACCGCTACTATGACCAGCGCGGTAATACCCTGGGGGCCGGACTATGTTACAGAAAGCGGCAGGGTAATCTCATTGCAGGTAGCAGATATTAATATAGGCATCCTGTTCATCTTTGGTGTGGTGAGCCTGGGGGTGTACGGCATCATGCTGGGTGGCTGGGCTTCCAACAACAAATTCTCATTATTAAGTAGTATCCGCGCAGCGGCACAGGCTGTTTCTTACGAGCTGGCGTTGGGTATCAGCCTGGTGGCCTTGCTAATGATGACCGGTTCGTTGAGCTTAAGGGAAATTGTTGCGCAGCAACATGGTTTCTGGGCCGATGGTTATTTCACCTGGAACTTCTTCAAGCAGCCGTTAGGATTTCTTATATTCCTTATATGTACGTTTGCTGAGTTGAACCGCGCGCCTTTTGACATGGCAGAGTGCGAAAGCGAATTGAACATGGGTTATCACCAGGAATATTCATCTATGAAACTGGGCTTTTACCTCTTTGCTGAATATATCAATATGTTCATCAGCTCTGTGGTAATAGCTACCTTGTTCTTTGGCGGGTATAATTTCCCTTTCATGGATGAGGTGCTGGCGGGTACGGGACAAATGGTGTTCGCCATTATCTGTGTATTGGTACTGCTGACAAAAGCTATTGGATTTATATTGTTTTTCATGTTTATCCGTTGGACGCTGCCGCGTTTCAGGTACGACCAACTGATGAAACTGGGGTGGAGGTCGCTGATACCATTGGCATTGTTCAACATGTTGGTAACAGGCCTGGTGATATTGTACGCGCTAAATTGAGAATGAAAAATGGAAAAACTAACTAACAGGTCTGTAGCGGTAGACCGCAGCCCGATGACGTTTGGCGAGAAGATATATCTTCCTGCCATCTTCAAGGGGTTGACGATAACTATCGGGCATATATTTAAGAAGAAGGCTACAGTACAATACCCGGAACAAAAGCGGCCTTTCAGCCCTGTGTTCCGTGGCTTGCACGTATTGAATCGAGACGAAGAAGGCCGTGAACGTTGTACGGCATGTGGACTGTGTGCTTTGGCTTGCCCTGCTGAAGCCATAACTATGGAAGCAGCCGAGCGCAAGCCGGAAGAGAAAGACCTGTACCGCGAAGAAAAGTACGCTGCCAAGTATGAAATCAACATGCTGCGCTGCATCTTTTGCGGATATTGTGAAGAAGCCTGTCCGAAGGATGCCATATACCTGAGCGAAACGCTGATGCCCACGCATTACAGCCGCAAGACGATGGTATATAAGAAAGAAGATTTATTGATTCCTCACCCTAAAAAGCAAGCGGGCCAATAACGAAATGAACGCATACGAACTCATATTCTGGTTGCTTACAGTTATGGCTATAAGTTGTGCCCTGGGGGTTATCCTCAGCCGCAATCCTGTAAGCAGTGTATTGTTTCTCATTGCCACCTTCTTTGCGGTATCGGGACATTATATATTAATGAACGCGCAGTTTCTGGCTATAGTGAATATTATAGTTTACGCAGGGGCTATCATGGTGCTGTTCCTGTTTGTCATCATGCTGATGAACCTGAACGCAGATACCGAACCGCAGAAGAACAGGTTGGTACAACTGGCGGGCGTGGTATCCGGGGGCATATTATTCCTGGTGATACTGGCGGCGCTCAAATCATCTACCAACAATATGCTGGAGCAAACAGCTACAGATATAGGATTGATAAAGAACCTGGGCAAGACACTGTTCACGCAGTTTGTATTGCCTTTCGAAATAGCGAGTGTCCTTTTCCTGAGTGCGATGATTGGTGCGGTAGTGTTAGGAAAGAAGGGTGAGGATGCGGGAGCCTGATTTTTGGATTTTGATTTTTGACTTTTGAATTTTAAAAAATGCCGATACAATATTATTTATTCTTAAGCCTGGCGTTATTCAGCATTGGTATCATGGGTACGCTCATGCGCCGCAATGCCATTATCATATTCATGTGCATAGAGCTGATGCTGAATGCGGTGAACTTGTTGCTGGTGGCATTTTCAAAAATGTACAACGACCCTTCCGCACAGATATTCGTGTTTTTCAGTATGGTGGTGGCAGCGGCAGAGGTAGCGGTAGGACTGGCTATTATTGTTATGATGTACCGCAAGGTGCATTCGGTAGATATTAATATATTGAACAGATTAAAACATTAAAAAAAGTAAAAATTCAAAAGTCAAAAATCAAAAGTGGATGACGAACAAAATATAATTGCTGAGCCTGAGAAGGTATATGACATAAAACACAGAGCGTATATTTTTTCCAGGGAATTGGTCGGTTATATTGGCGAAGTGAAGTTTGACAGGATATACTTTTCAATTTTTGATCAACTAGTAAGGAGTGCCACATCAATAGGAGCGAATTTAGTGGAGGGCAGAGCGGGCACAACAAAGAAAGATTTTTTGAATTATCATGCTATCGCTTTGAAATCAGCTAATGAAACAAAATATTGGCTTTGTTTGATAAGAGATACTTTGGATATAGATAAGAACAGGATAAAAGGATTGCTGGACGAGGCAGATGAAATTTCGAAAATAATCGCAAAAATCATTATCTCAACAAAGGGTTAAGTACCTTTTTTGAATTTTGGTTTTTGAATTTTGAATTATAAAAATGACAAACTTAGTTTACTTGGTTCCCTTGTTTCCGTTGATAGGTTTTCTTATCAATGGTATCGGATGGAGGAAAATACCGAAATCTGCGGGCGGTGTTATAGGCAGCCTGGCAGTACTGGCATCATTTGCTGTATCGCTGGGTATATTCTTCGAGGTTAAATCTTCGGGCGCATCCACAACCGTTCACTTGTACGATTTCATCCAGTCCGGCACACTGAACATTCCTTTCGTGTTCCAGGTGGATGCTTTGTCTTCTTTGTTCCTGCTGATTATTACCGGTGTCGGTTTCCTGATACACGTTTACTCTACCTCTTATATGCACGACGATGAGGGCATGGTGAAATACTTCGCCTATCTCAACCTCTTCGTGTTCTCTATGCTGCTGCTGGTATTGGGTGGCAACTACCTCATCATGTTCATCGGTTGGGAAGGTGTGGGCCTCTGCTCTTACCTGCTCATCGGGTTCTGGTTCAAAAAACGTGACTACACCAATGCGGCAAAGAAGGCCTTTGTAATGAACCGTATCGGTGACCTCGGTTTCCTGGTAGGTATGCTGCTGGTGCTGTACAACTTCGGCACGCTGTCTTACAACGATTTCTTCGGGCAAATCAATGCAGGTAGTGCAGCGGTATCATCCGAAACATACAACTGGATAGCTATATGCTTCTTTATAGGCGCGATGGGTAAAAGTGCGCAGATACCATTATATACATGGCTGCCCGATGCGATGGCGGGCCCCACCCCGGTATCAGCACTGATACACGCCGCTACGATGGTGACTGCCGGTATCTATATGATAGCCCGCAGCAGTGTGCTATACAACCTCGCTCCTATGGCGCAGGACCTGGTAGCTGTCATTGGTTTGGCTACGGCAATTGTAGCAGCATCCATCGCTATCAAACAATACGATATTAAAAAAGTACTCGCATACTCTACGGTTAGCCAACTGGGCTTTATGTTCCTGGCGCTGGGTGTGGGTGCTTATACTACGGCTGTGTTCCACGTAATGACGCACGCCTTCTTTAAAGCATTATTGTTCCTCGGTTCAGGCAGCGTGATACACGCTATGGGTGGCGAGCAGGACATCCGCAAAATGGGTGGGTTGAACAAACAGATGCGTGTTACGGGCGTTACTTTCTTAATAGGCTGCCTCGCTATTGCAGGTATTCCCGGTTTCTCCGGTTTCTTCTCCAAAGATGAAATACTGGCAACGGTATATGCACACAGCCCTGTAATGTATTACCTGGCATTGGGCGCAGCACTTATGACGGCCTTCTATATGTTCCGCCTCTACTTCCTCACGTTCACCGGAAGCTTCCGTGGAACAGAAGATCAAAAACACCACCTGCACGAGAGCCCTGCGGCTATTACTATTCCGCTGGTAGTGCTGGCGATATTGTCCATCGTGGGTGGTTATGTTGGCCTGCCCCCTGTTATCAGCGAGCACCATACATTGAATAGTTATCTCGCACCCGTTGTCAGCAACTTCAATGTGCACCACCTGGAGCATGCTACCGAGTGGATGCTGATGGGCCTGTCAACCGGGCTGGTGATTATCATGATAATCGTTGCCTACTCGGCCACCAAGAAACCCAACTTTGCGCCCAATACAGGTATCGCCAAAGTGTTGGAGAACAAATGGTATGTGGATGAAATTTACGATGCACTCATCGTTCGCCCCATAGGCGCGCTGTCTGCATTGCTGAATAATATAATTGAAAGATTGGGCATAGACGGTGCCGTGAATGGTGTAGGCAAATTGGTGAACTGGGGCAGCGGCAAAATAAGGTTGGTACAGAGCGGCCAGGTTGGTTTTTACATTTTCGCGATGGTATTGGGTATTACGGTACTCTTCGCCATCAGCTTTTTTTGGATACAATAACTATACAGCAGTATTGCGATTAGTATTATGATATTGACATTACTCATATTGATTCCATTGGTGGCCGGCATAGCAGCTATGGCTATGAAGGGCGCTGCAAAAGGAATTAGCTTATTAAGTTCTGTAGCGGTTACAGTTACTTCACTGTTGGTGCTCATGAGCATCAATTCATTCGGCCCTAATGGTTTTGTAGAATGGAGCATGCCCTGGATACCATCGCTGGGTTCCAACATCAGCCTGATGGGCGATAGCCTGGCTGCTGTACTCTGCCTGCTTACCGGCATTGTAATGACGATAGTCGTAATCACCAACTGGAATAAAGATGTAGAAAGGCCCGGCTCTTTCTACGGGCTGATGCTGTTGGCACAGGCTGGCATCACTGGTGTCTTTCTGGCGTCTGACGCACTGCTGTTTTACTTCTTCTGGGAGCTGGCGCTGATACCCGTGTATTTCCTGTCGTCTATATGGGGCGGCGAAAAACGCATTGCCGTTACCTTCAAGTTCTTCGTTTATACATTTGTGGGTAGCCTGATGTTGCTGGCTGCATTAATATACTTATCCCTGCAAAACCCCGGCGGCAATTCATTCGCTCTGGAGAATATCATTCGCGCGGGCGCTTCCCTGCCTGCCGACCAGCAGCAGTGGATGTTCTGGCTCATCTTCATCGCCTTCGCTATCAAGATGCCGATATTTCCCCTGCACACCTGGCAGCCCGATGCTTACGAACAATCGCCTACGCCGGTTACTATCATCCTCAGTGCGCTGATGGTGAAGATGGGTATATACGGCGTGGTACGCTGGTTGCTGCCTGTGGTGCCCGATGCAGTTGCTTTCTGGTCTGATACGGTGATTACCTTATCTGTAATAGGTATAGTATATGCATCACTACTGGCCATTGTACAAACAGATTTAAAACGCTTGGTAGCTTATTCATCTATCGCCCACATGGGGCTGATGAGTGCAGCTGCTTTTGCGAATACGGATGTAGCTATGCATGGGCTGGTTATCCAGATGTTCAACCACGGTATTAACATTGCCGGTATGTGGGTAATAGTGAGCATGATAGAGCAGCGCTGGGGTACACGCGATATGAGGCAACTGGGTGGTATGGCCAATACCGCACCGCTCATGACTATTGCATTGGTAGTAATAGCACTGGCTAATATAGCCCTGCCGCTTACTAATGGTTTCATCGGCGAGTTTATGTTGTTCAACGGCCTGTTTGCATCTGCCTCTCCATACCATATTACGTTTATGGTCATTGCAGGTCTGGGTATCATATTGGGTGCGGTCTACACGCTCAACATGGTGCAGCGCACGGCTTATGGCGAGGCAGTAGCCATGAAAGCCGGCGGAGATATTACAATGAACGAATACATTGGTTTAGCCATCATTATAGGACTCATTATATTTTTGGGTGTATACCCCAAGCCCCTGCTCGACTTGACAGCGGGAATAATGATGCCTTAACGGTGGGTATTAATTTATTAAAATAAAAAAATCAGGGTGGCGCGTGCGACACGCTATCCCGGTACTGAAATATGAAGGCAATTATTGCTGCAACGTTATTAGGTGTTATCATGATGTTCACCGGGCTGTTTGTGAAAGACAAAAGGCAGGTGGTGATGATAGCTGTTATCGCATTCCTGGCACTGCTGGGCATTACTATATGGGAGGTGCAGGATGCATCTTCCGCCGCGCCGGCTATGTTGTTCAACAACATGCTGCGTATAGACAGCTACGCCCTCTGGTTCAATATGATGATGGCGGGTTGTACCTTTCTGTACGTGCTGCTGATGGGCAAAGACATCATGCGCGTAGGCAACCACGTGGCCGAATACTTTACCCTGATACTCTTTATCCTCTGCGGTATATTCCTGCTTACAGGCTACAACAACCTGCTGATGCTCTTTATCGGTATCGAAATCATGTCTATACCCCAGTACATACTGGCGGGTGCCGACAGGCGCAACCTGAAGAGCAATGAAGCCTCGCTGAAATACTTCCTGATGGGCGCCTTCACTACCGGCCTGCTGCTCATGGGTATCACCCTGCTCTACGGCGCTACGGGTAGTTTCTACATTACAGACTTTACTTTCCTGCGTACCGACGCGCTCAATCCTATGGCGCTGGCGGGTATCTTGTTTATACTCATTTCATTCGTCTTCAAAGTATCGGCAGTGCCCATGCATATGTGGACGCCCGATGTGTACGACGGTTCGCCTACGGCGTTTACCGCTTTCATGTCCACTATCGTTAAGGCGGGTGCGTTCGTAGGTTTCCTGCGTTTGTTCCACATAGCTTTCGGCAGCCTTAGCGAACACTGGATGCTGATAGTAGCCCTTATTACCGCCGCTACCCTGCTGGTGGGTAACCTTACCGCCGTGTTCCAGCAGAGCGTGAAGCGTATGCTGGCTTACTCGTCTATAGCGCAGGCAGGCTTTATGCTCTTCGCCATAGCCTCTGTCAATGCATCGGCCTGGCAGGGTATGATCATCTATGCTGTGGCATACAGCGTAGCCACTATCGGCCTGTTCTCTGTGCTGATAAAAATGAAAGACTATACCTACGACGGCTTCAACGGGCTGGCTAAAAAACAACCCGCGCTGGCGTTCTTTACTACCATATTCTTACTCTCGCTGGCGGGCATACCACTTACCGGCGGCTTTATGGCCAAGTACTTTGTGCTGAACGCAGCCGTACAGCAAGGTGGACTGCTGTGGTTAGTCATCTTCGCATTGTTGATGGCGGCTATCAGTGTGTACTATTACTTCCGTGTCATCATCGCTATGTACTTCAAACAAGGCGAAGCCGAAATGGCGGTAGAGATCAACAGCGGCGACAAAATCCTGCTCGGCATTACCTGTGCATTAGTGATTTTATTAGGTGTGGCTCCGCATTTGTTTTTGGGGAGTATATAAAAGCACATACACAACATGAAACCGCAATACTATAAACAAGCCAGAATAGGGAACATCTTCGGGATAGTTGCCGGCATATTGGGTCTGCTCCTATTTATTCCGCTATTGTATATCAGCTTCCACAAAGGCTGGCTGTTCCGTTCAGTATTCACCATCCACATTATTATCAGCGCCTATTGCATCTATATTTCCCGGGTGAGGTTGAAGAAGTTAAAAATTAAGTAGTACCTGCTATCTTAGTCTCCCCGGAATTTATCCCGCAATAGGCGGGAGGGGGATAGGGGGAGACACACGCACTGGTTATTTTACTCGGTGTAGCACCTCATCTGTTTTTAGGGAGTATATGAGGTGCCCTTCGGAAAACCTGCGCAAGTTTGGCATATTATTTGGTCATAGAGTTAAAAAACATTACGTGAAATACCTATTTGCTGCTTCATTGATATTATTGACTGCCTGCGATAAAAAAATAGAATGTCCTGGATTTGATACAAATAATCTCAAACTGATGCCATACCAGGAAAATGATGTTATTACTTTTACTGATGGTCTAAAAGATATTTCATTCACGGTTGGACATAAGGAATATTCTGAGGCATATAAGGGTGAATGCGTACCAGACGGCAGGCTTGGCCGCAATTGTCCTGCTTGTTCAACAAAAGCTGAAATGATTGCTTATTCCGATGAAACAAGAAATAATGCAAAACGGCTCCATATTATACTTCAAACAACAGCCTACTCGGGTGCAACCGACGAAATGATGGCATTTCAGGTGTTGGATTTTATAGGTGATGGTACAAGTTTTTCAGGGTTAAATGCCAATTCCTATTTCTATCATGACAGTGTCATACATACGCTTAATGTCAACGGGAAATCCTATGAGAATGTCAGGGTTCAAACATTGGATACATTGAGTAGCTGGTCTGACTTTGATAAAAGGCATATTTGGCGTATATACCTTACAAATTTGAACGGTATTATCGGATTTAGTGACAGACAAACTCAATCTACATTTTTTCTTAAGTAGGCTTACCCTGCAAAAACATTTCCCTTGTAGTCGGTGTTGTCACCACACCACCAAAGAATGTATCAACCTCAACCCACCATTTCCACCGCCTTATTCCGTATTTTAGCGATACATGAAACAACTCTTTTCTTTATTACTGCTTACCCTGTCCTTATCAGCGCAGGGCCGCAATACCGTTATTCCCGGCAATGCAGACACGGTCAACTATACCCACGTCCTTTTCGAACTGCCCTATAACAAAGATGCTGCGATGTACGAAGTACAGCTCACTTCGTTAGGAAAGAAAAATTTAATCACAGGCAGGTCGAGGAACAATTTTGTGTTGGTTCAGACAGGCCTGGTATTCAATACTGCTTACAGCTGGCAATACAATTGCATCGATAAAAAAGGACGATTGATATGGCCGGGAGAACCCAACGATTTATATATACAGGGTACGTGGCACGGAGATGCTGACCTGTACAGGAATGTCATTACGGTTAATAAGGATGAGCAATACGCCACGGGCTACATCACGCTCGACTATGGTGTCATCATCGACCGCAAGGGACAGGTGGTATGGACTTTTCCGCCTGACAAATTCGGAACTGTACGCGACCTGCACCTCACCAAAGACGGTACGCTCACCTTTCTTTGGGGTAACGCTGCATACGAAACTGACCTGCGCGGAAATATATTATGGAAATCGCCCGACAGCATCCCCAAATACAAGCTGCCCGACTACCATCACGAATTCAGGAAGCTGGACAACGGTAATTACCTGTGCATGGCCAGGGGGGTGAAGCATGGCGAAAATGATGTAAACCATTACTCCATAGTATTTGAGATTGACCGAAATAATCAGGTGAAATGGTATTGGGATGAGAAAGAATATTATGCGCATGATACAAATTTTCGTGGCACGCATATGAACGCTGCTTATTTCGATGAAAAACAAAATAAACTGTACCTGTCCCACCGCGATTTGAATTCAATAGCAAGAGTAGATGTAGCAACCGGCAGGATAGACTATTCAATAGGTTACGATTACAAGAATAATGTCCCTTATTACCACAACGATTGGTTCAGCCAGCAACATGCCATCAACCTGGATGCAGATGGCAACCTGCTGTTCTTCAATAACAACGGCCCCGGAAAAATAAAACCATCTTCGGTAATGCGTATATCGCAGCCAAAGGGCAAGCGTCCTCCACAGGTAAAATGGGAATACATCTTTAATTTCAGCGATACCAATTATAATTACGTCCCTAAAATGGGCGGAGTAATACCAACACCCGGCGATAACTTTTTAGTTGCACTGGGTGCAAACAACAGGGTGGTAGAAGTAAACAGGGAAATGGAAATCGTTTGGCAAACAGATGCTGAGAGATATGATAGTACTGCCGCAAAGTTTGTCCCCATGCCATCGGGCTACAGGGCAGGGTTTGTAGCTACTATGTATCCTTAAGTGGATAGTACCGGCTCTAATCCTTTACTATCACCTTCTTATACAGCGTTGCATCTCTGCTTTTTACACTAATGATATACATACCCGCAGGTTGGCATTCTGCATTCCATATATACGAACCCTTAACCTCTGTACTGTGTACGACCCTGCCTGCCATATTGGTAATGTCAATCCTGCTGTCTGCACCTGGTATGGTAATCGTAAACCTTCGTCCCGCTGCAGGCACAACTGATAATTCATCTTTAACAACAGCCTGTACCGATACTGTTGGCGATGGCCGCACACGCACACAGTTCGGGTCTGTCAGCCCGTTACCTGAGCAGAATAATCCCGTGATTGTTCCATTAGGCTGCACCAGGTGCACACCGTCTATTCCCCAGTCACCTATCAATATATTGCCATTAGGCAAAAATGCCCTGCCCTCAGGATTAGTCAGGCCGCTGATAAAAGTATTGACATACTGGCCTGTTGAGTCGAACCGCCACACTTTGCCTGTAGTATAGTCTGCCACCAGCAGGTCGCTGCCATCCCACCACAGGTCGGTAGGGCCTTGTATAATGTTCGAGTTAATAAACGTTCCCTGGTCATTACCCTGCGCATCATATTTATGTATCGTGCCATCGCCACCGTTGCCGTACAGCGAAATGTAGAAATTACCCTTGCTGTCCCATACATGCCCCAACCCTTTGGGTGCACCTGTTTGCGTAAACTCGTCCACGTAGTTTCCCTGCAGGTCAAAGCGTACTACTTTATTCTGCACGGAGTCCCATTGCGTTACATAAATAAGGCTGTCCGGCCCGAATGACATTTTTGACGGTAGCATCAGCGTATAGCCCGACGAAAAGTTGCCGATAAAAGAGCCGGTTTTTCCGTTGTACCTTTTTATGGCACCATTGCCAAACCCGCTTACCAATACAGTGCCGTCAGGATGAAACAAAATATCTTGCGGCCACTGCAAACTACCGGAACCTTGTTTTACAAAATCACCCATATAATTACCGTTTTCGTCGTAACGCTGCACGGTATTCCCCGAGCGGCTGGTCACTAATACTTCGTAAGCAGTTTGTGCTGCTGAATTATTAAAAGGGTAGAATGCTGTTAATACCAACACTACCAAAATGCAGGAGTTTTTCATAGACGTTAGTTTCTATGAAATTAGTTTTAATGTTTCCCCTACTGAAAAATGAATGTCACTTACAAGTCAAATCATTGTAAACACGAAAAATATCCCCCGGTTTATCCCCCGAAATTGAAATGTCGATGAATAGGTGTTATTCTCTCTTCAACTGTATTCGTGTCGGCGGGTGCATCTCTTTTATCACAAAAAAGTAGTCGAAAGATGCTGATAGTCTCAGTTGCTCTGTATAGAAGTTCTTTTTGCCGGCACTTTCCATATTATATTCCGCGCCCAAGTCGTTGATCATCTGTTTTTTGGCAACCAACTCATGTCCCTTGTTCTTAATAGCACTAAAACCCAGCAGCCCCCTGTTTTTATCTTTTAGCTGGTCTTCTATAGTGCCGGGGTAGTGCACTGCCGTATAGGTATGCATCATGGGTTTGCCGTTTTCATAGGTATTAGCCAGAAAACTGCCACCCTCAAAACCAAAGCCTATTGCACGGTAAGCATCACTGTAATACTTGTGCAGCATTTCGCCTACCGATGGCCTGCCTGAATACTTTTTGCTCATGTGACCGTTATGACCCCATATCACCGCCTTGTCACCTGCTGGTATACGGTCAATAATATACCTCGCGAATTGATACATAGCTTCTTCCCTGCATTTCCTGCCATCTCCTCCCGTAGTTACGGCGCATTTATACGATTGTATCATATTGTTACGTAGTATCGAGTCGTGTGTGGTGATATCCTCTGCGGCATTTTGCTCCAGCATGGCGTCATAAATTTTCAACCGGCTTTTTTCATCCTTTTTTATCAATTCCAGTTTCGCCAACAGTGTAGTGTCTGTATCAAAGGATACCTTATTATCAAGCAGTTGTTCATATTGTCGTGCTCGTGATATTACGTAAGCCGTTACATCCATGCCATAAAATTGCACCTGTTCAGCCAGTGGTTTACCCATGTTGTAAGCCTTCAGCCATTCCAGCAGGTCTGCAAACTCTTCAATGGCGAAAGGCCATGCAATATGGAGCAGCAGTATTTTACGCGGGTCACCTGTTCCTTTGCTTATGTATTCATTGATAGCCTTGCAGGGTATATATCCGCCTTCCAGTATAAAATGCCGGCAGTTGTATTCCTGTACCAGCATTTTTACTATCTCGCTGCGCACATCCGTACATTCTACTGTGCCATGCGTACATTCGCCCAGCCCAAGTACACGGGTGCCGGAGGCTATGTCATGCAGTTCTTCCTTATAATTGAAACTCTGCACGTTTTCAGAAGAAGAGTATTGCAAGGCCTCCTGTGACTGAGCAATAGTATTATAACCTGTAAATAGAAACAGGCCGAGTGTCAGTATCGTTTTGTTCACGCGACTTTGTTTTTGGAATATGAAATTATTGAACCTCCTGGTAATCAGGGATTAATAGCTAATTAAAAGGCTATTTACATGAACAATATTAGCAGCTATATACCTTTGAAATAACAACAATATTACGTATATTTGTATATTAGTTCTTTGGTACTCTGGTAGGACGGTTCGTTTTTCTATTCCATTTTTTGGAAAAAAAAATGGAACATTTGGACAGTACAAGCCCGGATGTTTAAGACCCCGTCCCGGGGATTTAGAGAAAACATCGCGAAAAACAAGAATTCCGGCAACACTTTGGCAACACTTGTCCCACCAAGGCGGTAATTTTCCATTACATCAATCAACTTTAGCATATATCTCTTGGGCAACGGCCGCTTTAAAGTTAACTTTGTAATATGCTTACAGACAACCACGGAAGGCCGGTAAATTACCTCAGGCTGGCGGTGACAGACAGGTGCAACCTGCGTTGCTTCTACTGCATGCCCGCCCATGGGCTGGAGTGGCTGGAGCGCAAAGAGCTGATGACCTGGGAGGAGATGTTGTTCGTATGCTCGGCATTGGTCAAGATGGGTATTGAGAAAATACGCCTCACCGGCGGAGAGCCCTTCGCCCGCAGGAACTTTATCAACTTCCTGGAGGAGTTGTCGAAGCTGGAGGGTCTCAAGGAAATAACACTAACGACAAACGGCGTACTAACCGCACCCTATATCCCGAAGTTGAAGGAACTGGGCATAAAATCGGTAAACCTCAGCCTGGACACACTGGACAGGGAACGCTTCGCCCAAATCACCCGCCGCGATGAATTGCCCAAGGTATTAGACACCCTGCACGAACTATTGCGCCACGATATACAGGTAAAGATCAATGCCGTAGTAATGGAGGGCAGGAACACAGAGGATATCATTCCGCTGGTGGAGTTAACAAAAGAATTACCTGTGAGTGTGCGTTTCATAGAAGAGATGCCCTTTAACGGTAATGGTACTTACGAAGGCCTGAGTTGGGACCATCTGCGGATATTAAATACCATTAAGGAACGCTTCCCCGGTATAGAGAAAATGAGGGACCCGCTGTATTCCACCTCGTACAATTACAGCATCCCGGAACACCGGGGTACGGTGGGTATCATAGCGGCGTATACACGCTCGTTCTGCGGCAGTTGCAACCGCATACGCATTACTCCGCAGGGCGTACTCAAAACCTGCCTGTACGACAACGGTGTGATGAACATCAAAGACCTGGTACGTGCGGGTAGCGATACGGTAGCAATACAGGAAGCTATAACGAGTGCAATAAAGAAGAAAGCTAAAGACGGCTGGGAGGCGGAACGCAACAGAAGTACAATTAGTGAATCAATGGCGGCAATAGGAGGATAGATTATGATAACAGTTGACGGTGCGGAATATATCATTCAGAAAGAGATGCGGGAATTTGGCGATGAGCTGATTCCGCTTGAGCACGTTACGGGCAGGGTGCTGGCTGAAGATATTATAGCCGACCGCGACATACCCCCCTACGACAGGGTAACGATGGACGGCATCGCCATCCGTTACGATGACTTTAAAAAAGGCACGAGGACATTTACAATAAAAGGTACACAAGCCGCCGGGGCTACTGCAATTACAATAGACGCTGCTGATGAATGTGTGGAGATAATGACAGGTGCAGCCCTTCCCCTTGGCACCGATACCATCGTGCGCTACGAAGACCTGGATATGTTTGATGGCATGGCCACCATAACTACTGAAAATGTAAAGTATGGGCAGAACATTCATTACATGGGGACAGATAAGCTGAAAAATACTTTACTGGCAGGTGCCGGCCAGTTAATAGGCCCGGCGTTCATCAACATAGCAGCCACTGTGGGCAAAGCGCAACTAAAAGTAAAGCGCCTGCCCCGGGTGTGCATACTCAGCACCGGCAACGAGTTGGTACCGGTAGAGCAAACCCCAACTGAGTACGAAGTGCGCCGCTCCAATAATTATGCCATAGCATCTATATTGTTGCAGCACCGCATACAGGCATCTATGTACCACATACCCGACGAAAAAGAACTGATACACACTGCCCTTGCCAAATGCCTGAAAGAGAGCGACGTGCTGATACTGACAGGAGGTGTATCTATGGGTAAGTTCGATTACCTGCCCGAAGTGTTTGATGAACTGGAGGTGACACAACTCTTTCATAAAGTAAGGCAGCGGCCGGGCAAGCCGTTCTGGTTTGGCACCGATGTCGATCAGAAGCTGGTATTTGCTTTTCCGGGTAATCCTGTTTCTGCTTTCATGTGTATGCACAGGTATTTTGTACCCTGGCTCTATGCCACACTGGGGCTCAAACAACCACAGCCTATGTATGCAATACTGGCTGAGGACTATAGTTTCAAACCCGAGCTTACTTACTTCCTGCAGGTGAAATTGGAATATAAAAGCGATGGCAGGCTGCTGGCCACACCACACGAGGGTAACGGCTCAGGCGATTTTGTCAACCTCTTATCAGCCGATGCTTTTATGGAACTGCCCGAAATGACCACCAACTACAAAAAAGGAGAGGCATACAGAATATGGCCTTATAAAACATGGATACATGAGTGAGCTGACACATATAGATGAACAGGGCCGTGCCAACATGGTGGACGTGAGCGATAAGGCAGTAACCAAACGCACGGCCAGGGCAAGAAGTATTGTATCGCTGCCGGACGAAGTGATGGCACAGATAACAGGTGGTGATATACACAGTAAAAAAGGACCGGTGTTTCAAACCGCGATTATAGCGGGCATCATGGCGGCAAAGAAAACTGGCGAACTCATACCGCTTTGCCATCCGTTGGGTATGGACAACTGCTATATAGATATCAGTGTAAATGATAACAACGAGGTCGTAATTGATTGCACAGCTACCATCACCGCCAAAACAGGCATTGAGATGGAAGCCCTTACAGGCGCGTCTGTTGCTGCGCTGACTATATACGATATGTGCAAGGCTATGAGCCACGATATAGTGATAAAGGAAACAAAGCTGATGGAGAAAACAGGAGGGAAACGTGATTTCAAACGGGACTAAAATATACGGGCTGGTGCTGGCGGGTGGTAAGAGTGTCCGCATGGGGCACGACAAATCGCTCATCAAGTGGCACGGTAAGGAACAGCGTTATTATATAGCCGACCTGCTGGAAAAGTTTTGCGATGAAGTATATATCTCTTGCCGCGATGAAGAACAGGCAAACGAAACGAATAGTCAGTATAAAACAATCATTGACAGTGCAGATGGCAAAGGGCCGATAGTCGGCATACTCTCTGCCTTTGAAACAAATAACAATGTAGCCTGGCTGGTTGTAGCCTGCGATTTACCCCTGATAGATGAAGCGACAATTACTTATCTCATACAAAACAGGGATACCGATAAAGTAGCCACAACATACAAAAGCCCGCATGATGGATTGCCCGAGCCGTTAATTACCATTTGGGAGCCTTATGGCAGGGAAGTATTATGGTCGTACAAAGCGGAAGGATATAACTGCCCCCGCAAGGCGCTGATTAATAGTGATACATTAATACTGGAACCAATGAATGCCGATGCACTTATCAATACCAATACACCTGAAGAAGCGGAACGTGTGCGGGAGATATTAAACAAGAAAATGAATATTGTATAGTGACGGATTGGACAAGATATAGTTGCCAGATGTCTTTGCCGGGTTTTGATGAAGAAGCCCAGCAGAAGCTAGCTGCCGCCAGGATATTGGTAGTGGGTGCGGGCGGTTTGGGCTGCCCTGCTTTGCAATATCTTGTTTCGAGTGGTGTGGGTACTATCGGCATTGCCGATTATGATGTAGTGTCTGTAAAGAACCTGCACAGGCAAATATTATATACCACTGCTGACGAGGGGATGAAGAAAATTATCATCGCCATAGAAAGGCTATCCGCACAAAACCCTGAAGTTAAATTCCATGCCCATGATGTGCAGGTGAATGTTGCGAATGTAAAGGAGTTGATTAATACTTATGACATCGTACTGGACTGCACAGATAATTTTGACACCCGCTACCTGCTGAATGATGCCTGTGTAATGGCCGGCAAGCCATTGGTGTACGGAGCCATCTACCAATACGAAGGACAAGTGGCAGTATGGAATATCAGGAATGAAGATGGCACACTATCTCCTAACTACCGCGACCTGTACCCTGAGGTAAATGCAGCGGCTGTACCCAATTGCGCCGATGGCGGTGTTATCCCTACTATAGCAGGCATCATAGGCTGTATGCAGGCTAATGAAGTGATAAAGTATATAAGGGGCACAGGTGAATTGCTGGCAGGCAGGTTGCTGGTATTGAACGCGCAGACCATGCAGAGCCGCATTATCAAATTAGGTGCTGCCTCACGCACTATTATTGATGCTTTACCAGCTACTGTTACACCGCAGGAAATTTCAGTCGACGAACTGAAAGAAAAAATGACCGGCTATCAATTAGTAGATGTACGCACAACTGAGGAGCACAGCCTGTATAATATAGGTGGGCTGCACATACCATTGCCTGAAATAAAAGTCGCTGAAATGCAAACGGACAAACCTATAGTCTGCTATTGCGCTTCGGGCAGGCGTAGCGCCGAGGCGGTGAAGATATTATCCGGCAGGTACCCAGGCGCAAAACTGTATTCATTGCAGGGCGGCCTCGATGCATGGCCTGTTGAGTATCAAGGATGAGCGGATACCCACACTTCGCCATCTTCAAATACTTCTTTCTTCCAGATGGGTACGGTTTGTTTCAATGTATCGATGATATAACGGCAGGCGTGAAAAGCAGCATCGCGGTGTGCGGCTGATACAGCAATCACTACCGGCACTTCGCCTATTTGCAATACACCTGTGCGGTGATGGACAGCTATCTTATGTACAGGCCATTTGCTCATAGCTTCTTCAGCTATCTTACGCATCTCCTTCACCGCCATGCGCTCATAAGCTTCAAACTCAAGCTGTACTACTTGTTTACCTTTCGTCTGCGAACGTACTGTACCTATAAATACATCAATACCACCACACTCCGGCGATTGTACCAGGTTGATGCAATGGCTTATATCCAATGGTTCTGTTGAAAGTTGAATATCTATCATACTAACCCCCGCTTACAGGTGGAATAATAGCAATCTCATCACCGGGCTGAATAACCGTATCTGCATCTGCATATTCATCGTTCACAGCTATCATGTACGATGCCAGTTCTTTTAGTTGAGGATATTGTTGTTCCAATATCGCTTTCACATTGCCTATGGTTACACCGTCCGTTTGTAGTTGTATGGATTGCGCCCCGAATATATCTTTTGCTATGCCGAATGCCAGCACTGTTATTTCCATAGCTGCAAGTTAGTTAAGGTAAATGTTTCAGCAATACATTTATGCCTGCACCCAATACCAGTAATGCCGTCACCCTGCGTATCAGCACCGGGCTGAATTTGACCGCACCCAGGTTAGAGCCCAGCAACCCGCCCACTAATACGGAACATGCCAGTATGATGACACGGGTATAGTTCATTTCAGCCGGCACATGCGACAGTTGCCCTGCGATACCAGCCAATGAATTGACCAGGATGAACACACTGGCGGTAGCAGCTATTCTTTTAGGGGTATCCCAACTCATAATGTTCAGCACAGGGGATAAGAATATGCCACCGCCTATGCCCACCATACCCGAAAGAAAACCTATAAAGCCGCCCAAAATACTATTGGCAACGGGGTGCGTGTATTTGCCGGGAATGTCCTGAACAGTGGATTGAGTTTTCACCCAAAGCAGTATGGAAGCCAATACAAGGCTGCACCCAAGTAAGATAAAGAAAACGCTATGGCTGATAGGTAAAGAAGCGCCAATATAAGCCAGCGGAATGCTAACAACCACTATAGGCAATATTTTCTTCCATACTACCTGGCCGCTACGAATGAAAACGATTGTACCTCCCGTCACTACTATAACATTGCACACCAATGCTATCAACCGCATCTCCTGGAAGGGAAGCGCATATAAAGATAACAGAGCTAAGTAGCTGGACCCCCCGCCAAAACCCACTGAGGCATAGACAAATGCAATAGCAAAAAAGAAAAAAGCCAGTTCCCAATGCGGCATATATGTAATATTAAAAAATTACCTCGCCAAAGAGAAATAAAAAAAGCCGGGCGTTGATACGCTCAGCCCCTATAAACCTATCACCATGAAAACAGTACAAAAGTATTTATATTTCTAATTCAAAATGTAACATAAGTCACTATTCCACTGTATCGTATCATATACTTTCGTTACCTGATATTGTACTATGAATAGATTATTGGGGTTTTTGATGGTATTGGTTTTGTTGCCTTTCTCAAATAATGCACAAAACAATTTTGGTTATACGATTGATTTGAAACCTGTTTCCGTAAATGGCCTGCCCGGCTTACATTCTTACGCTTTCGCACAACATGGCGGCAAATGGCTGTTGATAGGTGGCAGGAAAGACGGTATCCATCCTCGTCAACCATTCAATGCCTTCGCTACCGCGCAAAACAATACGGATATATATGTGGTGGATATACAATCAGGGCAAAAATGGTCGGCATCAGTAACTGGACTGCCAACAGCGCTTGCAGAGCAGCTCCAATCTACTAACATGAACTTTCACCAGGTAGCGGACACGCTCTATATCATTGGCGGGTATGCTTATTCACCCACGGCAACAGACCATATCACTTTTCCTTACCTTACGACTGTTGACGTGCCGGGACTGATACAGGCTATTGTCAACAACAATATCATCGGCACTTATTTCAAACAAATAACCGACACTGCATTCGCTGTTACCGGTGGGCATCTCAACGCGATGGGTGATATGTTTTACCTGGTGGGCGGGCATAAGTTCACTGGCAGGTACAACCCCATGGGCAATCCTACCTATACCCAGGCATACACCAATCAAATCAGGAATTTCAGGGTAAATAACAGTGGTACGCAACTAAGTATTGCTGATTATACAACCATTACTGATCCTGTTCATCTGAGGAGGAGAGACTACAATTTACTTCCTCAGATTTTTCCTGATGGAACAGAAGGCTTTACTATATCATCAGGTGTATTTCAGCTAACAGCCGACCTGCCGTTTTTATATCCTGTGGATATTAAAGCCAGTGGGCATATACCTGTCACGGGCTTCAACCAATACCTGAGCAACTATCATTCTGCTACTGCCTGTTTGTACGATAGCACATCTTATTCTATGCACAGTCTTTTCTTCGGAGGTATCAGCCAATACTACTACGATAATGGGGTACTCACAAAAGACGATAATGTGCCTTTTGTAAAGACAATCAGCCGCCTCACGCGCAAATCAGACGGTACCCTTCAAGAGTTTCAAATGCCTGTAGATATGCCGGGGCTCAAAGGCTCAAGTGCTGAGTTTATATTGAACCCGCAAATAGCACATTACGAATCTGAAATTATCAAGATGCATAAGTTCGCCGGAGATACTGTTATGATAGGACATATCGTAGGCGGCATCAGCAGTACGGACCCGAACGCGTTTACCAATAACAGTGTAAGCAGCACTGCGGCAGATAATACTATATATGAAGTGTGGTTGATAAAAGGTACTAACACTGATGTGGAAGTAATAGAAGGAAGGAAAGCTTATGGTATAAATATCTACCCTAATCCCGCGAAAGGTAGTATAAATATAAGGCTACAGAATGCTGATTTCAAATATGCCGATTACTATTTGTCTTCAGTAGATGGGCGCATCCTGGTGCATGGTAGTTTCACAGTCAACGAGGTAATGAACGGTGTCTATAAACTACCGTTGTCGGGAAGTATACCTGCACAATCTATTTTTCTTACAGTGTCTTTCGACAACCTTCATTTTTCAACGATTACATTCAATAAATTGTAGAATGGGTAAGAATTTCAGCTAATTCATTCTGCTTGCTTTTGATAGTTAGCTCTAAGCCTGGAATAAGCAATAAATAGAAAACCGGAAGACAGCATCCCTGCCATTTGAAGGGTATCATCCAAATAGATAATGCTGTAGGACAGCAGAAACAGCCCTACAATGTAAACCATAGATATGAACGCCCACTTTTTTGTCATGCCGTAAGTTAAATAAAAAGCCGAGCGTAGATACGCTCAGCCCCTATAAACCCTATCACCATGAAAACAGTACAAAAGTACTACACTGACTCTATTCAAAATGTAACATAAGTCACAAAACAGGCTTAATAAGTTGTTAATCCTAAACTTATTAATGATTATAATCATAACCCTCAGTAGGTTTTGTTGAACGGTAACATCATAAATAGTACAAATATTTAATCAAAACATCTCTCAGTAAACTTTACGTTGTAGGCCGGTGTATATGCATCGGATAATTACGTCCGTTACAAAGGGTTGTTGATGGTTGACGTGTCTGTCATTGGTGGTGGGTTTTCAGGGTTGGCTGCGGCTTGTTATGCGGCCCGGGACGGGTATGCCGTAAAGCTTCATGAAAAGAATGGTACCATCGGCGGCAGGTGCAGGCATTATACTGAAGATGGGTTTACGTTTGACATGGGCCCAAGTTGGTACTGGATGCCCGATGTCTTTGAGCGCTTTTTCGCTGACTTTGGCAAATCTGTAGCAGACTACTATGAGCTGGTGCAACTTGACCCCGGTTTCAAAGTATTCTTCCGGGATGCGGAGCCATTGTTGGTACCCGCCGATGTAAACAAGCTATATGACATATTTGAAGAAATAGAGGCGGGTAGCGCCAAAAAACTGAAGGCTTTCCTGCAGGATGCAGCCTACAAATACAAAGTGGGCATGACAGACCTGGTATACAAGCCTGCTTTGTCGGTTAAGGAGTTCATGAGCATGGATGTGTTGAAGGGGGTAATGCGTAGCAATTTGTTCCGGTCAGTAAGCAGTCATGTACACCGATACTTCAGAGATGAACGCCTCATACAGCTAATGGAGTTCCCGATTCTCTTTCTGGGTGCTATGGCAAAAGACATACCTGCATTGTACACGCTCATGAATTACTCTGCACTTGTACAAGGCACCTGGTACCCTATGGGCGGCATGAATAAAATAATATCTGCCATGGAGCAATTGGCATTGGAATTGGGTGTCAACATTGAAACCGGCTCGCAGATACAAAAGATAGATGTAAACGATGGTAAGGTAACGGGCATTATTGATAGTTATGGATTTATAAGGACTCGCGCAATAATATCATCGGCAGACTATCATCATACCGAGCAGCTGCTGGAACCACAATACAGGAACTACACGGAAAAGTATTGGGAGAATAAAACCTTTGCTCCGTCATGCCTGCTATACTATGTAGGTGTCAACAAAAGAATAAAGAACCTTGAACACCACAACCTGTTTTTTGATGCAGACTTTGACAAGCACGCCCGCGAGATATATCAAACCAAAGAATGGCCGGAGAACCCATTGTTTTATGTATGCTGCCCGTCTAAAACAGATGATAGTGTGGCACCCGCCGGCCACGAAAATATGTTTATACTAATCCCTGTCTCCACGGGAATAGAAGATAGCGAAGAAATACGCAGAAAATATTTCCCGGAAATCATCAGCAGGATAGAAAAGCATACAGGTGAGGTGATAGCACCACACGTGGTTTACAATAAATCGTATGCGCTTAACAATTTCATCAGCGACTACCATGCCTACAAGGGCAATGCCTACGGCCTGGCTAATACACTGGCGCAGACAGCTATACTCAAGCCATCACTCAGGAATAATAAACTAAGTAACATGATATATACCGGCCAGCTCACAGTGCCCGGTCCCGGCGTACCACCCTCGCTCATATCGGGTAAGCTGGCTGCCGAACAGGCAATAAAAACGATAAAGAAAATGAACTATGAAGCAGTTGTTTGACAAGGTATCTGAAACTACCAGCAGGGTAACAACCAGGGCATACAGCACAAGCTTTTCGCTAGGCATATTTTGTGTCAACAAACGCCTGCGTGGTGCTATATATAATATATATGGCTTCGTCCGTTTTGCCGATGAGATAGTGGACAGTTTTCACGACTATGACAAAGATGTTTTGCTGGAGGAATTCAAACAGGATACTTACAAAGCCATTGAGCGAGGGATAAGTACCAACCCGATACTCAACAGCTTTCAGCACACAGTTCGCAAGTATAACATCGAGCGGGAACTGATAGACTGTTTCCTGAAGAGTATGGAGATGGACCTGGGCAAGACGGACCATGACAGACTCTCGTATGAAGAGTATATACTCGGTTCGGCAGAAGTGGTAGGCCTTATGTGCCTGCGCATATTTACCGAAGGTGATGAGCAGTTGTATCAAAAGCTGAAGCCTGCGGCTATGCGTCTGGGCGCTGCATTTCAGAAAGTAAACTTCCTGCGCGATATGAAAGATGATTACCAGGCGCTGGGACGTACCTATTTCCCGGGTATAGATATGCGGTATTTCAATATTGTAGATAAAACACGCATTGAATATGAAATAGAAAAGGATTTTGAAGCTGCGATGGAAGGCATCAGGCAGTTGCCGGAGAGCTCAAGGTTCGGCGTATATGTAGCATGTGTATATTATATGCGCCTGTTCGCCAAGATAAAATCTCTTCCTTCAGAAAGTATTATGCAGCGGAGAATAAGAATACCGAACTATAGTAAACTGGGTTTATTATTTACTTCATATTTCAAACATAGTTTGCACCTGTTATGATAGTTGCCATATACATACTGACAACGTTGGCAGCAGCTATTGCTATGGAGGGCGTGGCCTGGCTGGCGCACAAATACCTGATGCATGGCACCCTGTGGAACCTGCACGAGGACCATCATAAAAAAACATCGCCTTCCTTTTTTGAAAAGAATGATTATTTCTTCCTCATATTCGCACTGCCGGGTATTACGATGATGGCTGTCGGTACTTTTGTCGAGCCGCTACGCATACTCTTATTTGCCGGTATCGGCATTACTATTTACGGGTTTACCTACTTTTTTGTACACGACATATTCATTCACCAGCGTTTCAAAATATTCAGGCATACAGACAATTTCTATTTGCGTGCTATAAGGCGTGCACATAAGATGCACCATAAACACATCGGCAAAGAAGATGGAGAATGTTTCGGCATGTTGTGGGTGCCTATGAAATACTTCAGGGAAGAACTGAAAAGGAAAGAGGCGAGATGAATATGAAGTACACATACCTGCTGATAGATATACTGTGTATAGCGGTGCCGCTGGCGGCATCTTTTCACAGGTTGTCTCCTTTCTACAAAGAATGGAGATATTACCTGCCTGCCAACATCTTAGTAGCTGCTTTCTTCCTGGTGTGGGATGCCCTGTTTACAGGTATGGGTGTATGGGGTTTTAACGAAGCATATATAACAGGCATCAGGCTTTATAATTTACCAATAGAGGAGGTGTTGTTCTTTATATGTATTCCTTATGCCTGTACCTATACCTATTATGTTATCAGCACCCACGTGAAAATAAAACCTACTGTAACACCATTATATATAAGCA
>CALEZD010000022.1 GCA_937928385.1 uncultured Bacteroidota bacterium | reverse complement strand
AGATGTAAAAATCCCGACATTGTTCGCAAAAATAGAACTTTTGAATACCAAAATTAAATAAAGTAAATAACTATGTAAGCGGGTGGTATGATTACCGGAATATTAATTCTTAGCTAAAGTTGAAAAAATTAGCACACTATTTGCATGTAGGTAGGTTGAGACAAAAATCAAGTTGTTTTTAAAACCCTTTTTATGAAGAAAAAAATGCTATCTGTAAGATGGGCGGCGCTGCCTTTGGTGCTGTTGCTGGCCGCCTGCGACCCGTTTGGAACCAATCCACGCCCGCAACCCCAGCAATCGCCCGATGAAACAGAGGGATATGCACCTGTATATGCTTCGCCCGAAGATGCGGCGAAAATTACCGCTACCGATGTAAGGCCTATTGAAAAAGGCGGAAAGATTTATGTAAAAGGCAATATGCTGTACCAGGTAGAGGTGGGCAAGGGCATCCACGTCATCAACATCAACGATGGCAGCAACCCGCAGAAGATTAAGTTTATACAAGTAACAGGCGCGCAGGAAATGTCTATCATGGACAATTACCTGTACACTAACCATATTAATGACCTGGTAGTATTGAATATTGCCGACATCAATAATGTAGAACTGGTAGACAGGGTGACGGGTATGTTTCACCTGGTAGACCCTGAACTGCCGCCCGCCTCAGGATGGTTTGAATGTGTAGATGAATCGAAAGGTGTAGTGGTAGGTTGGGAATTGAAAACATTGTATAAGCCTGTTTGCAGGAAAAATTAACCCTAAAAAAATAAAAAGTCATGAAGTCTTTAAAATATATAGCCTTAATACTGTTGACAGCCCTTGCGGCATCTTGCGACAAAGGCAACCAAACAGCAGCGCCCGCAGCACAGGGTTTTGACAATACCGGGGGTACGGGGCAGGGTGGTTCGCTGGCACGTTTTACCATAGCACAAAAACATCTTTATGTTGTAGATGATATGAAGCTGCATACCTACTCGCTGGCCAATCCCTCTTCGCCCAAACTGACCAGCACACAACCGGTAGGCGCAGGTATAGAAACCATTTACAGCTACAAGGACAAGTTGTTTATCGGTTCGCAAAGCGCGATGTACGTGTATTCTATATCAGATGCAGGGCACCCTGACAAACTGGGCACAGCCAGCCATATACGCGCCTGCGACCCCGTGGTGGCCAACGATACTGTAGCGTATGTAACGGTACGCGGCGGCAACAGTTGCGGTGGTACCACCAATGCCATGTATGTGTACGATGTAAAGAATGTGCTGAACCCTTCGCAAAGGAATGTCATTGCTATGGATAGCCCATGGGGGCTGGGCATGTCGGGCAATACATTGTTTGTATGCCAGGGCAGCAACGGCCTGGCGATATATGATATCAGCAACCGTTTTTATCCATCGTTGAAGAAACGCTACTTTGACGATACTTATTACGATGTGATACCGTACAATGATATGCTGATATGCATGGTGCAGGGCGGCATGCTGTTGTACGAATTGAAACCTGATGGCCAAATAATTAAGCTGGCTAAAATCAGCGGATAAGCGCGTTTACATTTAATACATATACTACGTACCCCGGTTATTTTTAGCCGGGGTTTTTATATGATTGAGGCAATAAAAAAGTGCCGCAGATGCTGCGGCACTTTTTTATAATCTATATTAGTTGTTAGTCTCTAAGCGCACCTTTGACTGTATAATTCCTGATTACGAATGAACCATTATCATCGTGAATGGTAATGTACGTGATTGAGTAGGTACCGTTGTCTATGTCTATTTTGCCCTGGCCTGCCACAGTGAAATCCCTGTAGTTGGCACCCTGCATGCTGCGCCCTTCTATTATCTGGTCGGGTATGATAACAGTTCCTTCTGCCATGTTCACCATTACCTTAACATGATAATTAGCGTTGGCACCAGTCATATAGCTGATGAAAGATTCAGAGAATGTCGTACCTATATTCAATACTATATTCCTGAGGTACAGTTGATTTTCCAGTGCATTATTCATCAGGTATGTTTGCTGATAAACTGTGCTATCTGTAGAGTCAGTGGTGGGCATAGCATTATTTAACACTTTTGAGAAGAAGAGATTATTTATTTCCCTGTTTGTCAAAGTGTCTATAACCAGGTGCAGAACGTAATCTTTTGTTTTTCCGGTTTCGCTCAGGCTCTTTATTGTCATCTCATAAGTACCCGGTGTGGCAAAGCGTACATCCAGCATCAGGTTAGTATTAAAGGTAGTATAACCTGTAGCAGAGCTGAATTCAGCTTTTACACCTGCAGGCACACCGCTGATGGACATGCTGACTTTTTGTTCAGAGCCAATGTTGCGCATTACTGTTATCGGCAATACCACTTCACTCCAGGGGGTGGTTCGGATATCGCTGATGCCGGCAATGGTCAGGCTGGTATCTACCGGCTTAACAGTTGTGGTATCAATATATACCGTATCCACTTCCGGTGGCGGCAGTATCGATGATTTTTTCTTGTCGCAGGCAGTAAACGTGAGGGCTAATACACCCAATGCTAGTAATATTCTGTTCATATAATTTGGTTTCTGTTTATATATATTTAACGGAAAAATAATACTTAAACTCTTTAGCTGCAAATTTTAATAATAAAATACAGTTATAATAACCGGTATCAATAATTTATCTGCGAAAATTTTACTGATAATCAATCAGTTATAAACAACGATGAAAAAATCTTAATGATTTTTTTGGTGCAATCGGAGGGTAGGTTTAACTTTGCAGTCCCCAAAAAACAGTTGTGGGTGCCTTATGCGGCGAAAAGCAGTGCAGGCGGGCAATTTAGAGTAAATTAACACAAATAATGAGACATCTGAGTTTTAAAACACAATCGGCTAACGAGAAAATCGTAAAACGCGACTGGTATATAGTAGATGCTACTAACCAGACAATGGGCCGTATGGCATCGAGGATAGCAACTATCCTGCGAGGCAAGAACAAAGCATATTACACTCCGCACTTCGATTGCGGCGATTATGTAATCATCATCAACAGCGCTAAAGTGCAAATGACAGGCACTAAAATGGAAACCAAAGAATACCAGACTTTCTCAGGTTATCCCGGTGGCCAGAAGATAGAAACAGCGAAATCGCTGCTGGTTCGCCGTCCTAACGTAGCAGTAGAGCGTGCCGTAAAAGGTATGCTGCCTAAAAACCGCCTGGGACGCGCTATGTACAAAAAACTGTTTGTGTATGAGGGAGCAGAGCATCCGCACAAAGCACAGCAGCCAAAAGAACTGAAATTCGATAATAAATAAACCCTCGCTGCCTCCCCTGCGGAGGTTGAAAAGGAAATAAACAATAATTAATAACTCATCCGATATATAATGGAGAAGCGTAAAAATACCGTTGGCCGTCGTAAAGAAGCTGTTGCAAGGGTGTACCTGGGTAAAGGTACCGGCAACATCACGGTAAACGGAAAAGATTATAAAAACTACTTTCCACTGATGTACCTGCAAAACCAGGTAGAGCGTTCTCTGCTGGTAACCGGCACACAGGAAAGCTATGATGTGGCTGTAACAGTAGCAGGCGGTGGGCCTAAAGGCCAGGCCGAAGCAATAAAACTGGGTATTGCCCGTGCTTTAATGCAGGAAAACGCCGAGCAGTATCACGACGCACTGAAAAAAGAAAGCCTGCTGACACGCGACCCGCGTTCTGTAGAGCGTAAGAAGTTTGGTAAACGCAAAGCTCGCCGTAGCTTCCAGTTCTCTAAACGTTAATCGTGCGATTGTAACAATTTTATTAACCGTCAAGAAAAATTTAAAATGGAAGATAATAAAAGCCTGCACCAGTCGCTCCTCGAAGCCGGCGTGCACTTCGGCCACCTGAAGAAAAAGTGGAATCCCAAGATGTTGCCTTACATCTTTGCAGAGAAGAACGGCATACACATCATAGACCTGAACAAAACAATAGAAGGCCTTGATGAAGCTGCTGCAGCATTGAAATCTATCGCTAAGAGCGGTAAGAAAATCATGTTTGTAGCTACTAAAAAACAAGCTAAGGAAATAGTAGCGGAAGCTGCTGCCAAAGCAAATATGCCTTTCGTTACCGAGCGTTGGCTGGGTGGTATGCTTACCAACTTCAGCACTATACGCAAGAGCGTAAAGAAGATGCAGAGCATTGAAAAAATGCTGGAAGACGGAACAATGGACAGCGTTACCAAAAAAGAGCGCCTTACATTGACCCGTAGCAAAGAAAAAATGGAAAAAGTGCTGGGTGGTATCTCCCAGATGGGCCGTGTACCTGCTGCACTGTTCATTGTAGACATCTCTCATGAGCACATTGCACTGGCAGAAGCCAAGCGCCTGGGTATCACTACCTTTGCGATGGTAGATACCAACAGCGACCCCACTAAAGTGGACTTCGCTATTCCTTCTAACGACGATGCGACAAAATCTATCGCCATCGTTACACAATACCTGACAGCATCTATACTGGAAGGCCTGGAAGAGCGCGCTACATCTAAAGATGATGATGAGCAGAACGAAGAAGAAGAAGATACATCGAAAGAGCGTGGCGTGGTGATGACAGAAGAAGAGGAAGGTGGCGCACGCGGCGGACGCAATAAGAAAGGCGCTACAGGTGGTGCAGCCGGTGCCGGAACAGGTGGTGGCCGTGGCCGCCAGGGAAGCGGTGCCAGGGGTACACGTAAAACTACAGGCGGCGGACCAGCTAAACGCTAATGCCACCTGAGAATGATAATAAAGTTTTAAAGCCCCAGGTTTGGGGCTTTAAACATGGTTTCAGAATTTCACTTTAATTATAATTATTTAAAACGGATATACTAAAATGAGTGTTACAATATCTGCTTCGGATGTAAACAAACTGCGCCAGCAAACAGGCGCCGGTATGATGGACTGTCGCAAAGCACTGGCTGAGAGCGGCGGCGATTTTGAAAAAGCAATTGACTGGCTGCGCAAACAAGGCCAGAAAGTAGCTGCCAAACGCGAGGACAGGGAAGCAAAAGAAGGCGTGGTAATAGCAAAAACATCTGCTGACAACAAAACAGGTGTAATTGTAAACCTGAGCTCAGAAACAGACTTCGTGGCTAAGAACGCAGACTTCATCACTTTTGCTCAAGGAATAGCTGACATAGCCCTGGCTACAAAGGCCGGCTCTATAGAAGAGCTGAAAGCAGCTGCAATGGACGGCGCTACCGTAGGCGACAAACTGCTGGAGGTAGTAGCTAAAATAGGTGAGAAGATAGACATCATTAAATATGAACTGGTGTCTGCTGAAACAGTGGTGCCTTACATCCACTCAGGCTACCGGATAGGTGTACTGGTGAGCATGAACAAGCCCGCAGCTGACGCTGTAATAGACGCAGGCCGCGATGCTGCTATGCAGATTGCCGCCATGAACCCCCTGGCTGTAAACGCCGATGGTATTTCGCAGGAAACTATAGACCGCGAGAAAGAAATAGCTATAGAGCAAATAAAAGCTGAAGGCAAACCAGCTGATATGGCTGAAAAAATAGCTGTAGGTAAGCTGAACAAGTTCTTCAAAGAAAACACGCTGCTGGACCAGCCTTTTGTAAAAGACGCCGGTTTAACAGTGGGCAAATACTTAGACAGCGTAGAAAACGGATTGACTGTCACTGCTTTCAAGAGAGTAGCAGTAGGCTAATCGCTTGATATACAATATAAAAAAAGCCGTTCTGATATACAGGGCGGCTTTTTTTGTTGTCCGTACCGGCACGTATAAATAATACCTTGCTTAGTGTATACAAAGTTGCATACACATTAGTACTTTTGCAATGGAAAATGTTAATTATCTCTTAAAAGACAAAACATATAAAGCACTTTCTTTAATCGTAAATATTTCATTTCTTTGCGGAGAATTTTGGAAGAAGTATAAATCTTACTCATATATATTTCAAAAAGTACCCCTTAAAAACAATCAAAAAACAGAAAAATCAACCCGTATGAGAAAAATTAGACTAATTACTCTGCTGGCGATGATGTTGCCCGTGCTTGCACAAGCGCAACGTTATATTGGCATAGCCACCAGCAACTGGAGCGGTACTAACGGCATGTACCTGAATCCGGCAAACATTGCAGATAGCCGTCATAAATTTACGATTGACCTGTTTTCGCTGAACCTGGGCGTGAATAACAACCTGGCACAAATTAACGGAGGCGTAAGCGGCCTGACCAACATCGGAGACGATGGCGTTAACTCTGCCCTTACTTTCCAAAACCAAAGCGAGTTCAGCCTGTTGGCGCCGTACTTTGAGCTGCGCGGGCCTGGTGTGATGGTGAGCATCAATTCCAAGCATAGCTTCGCCATTAGTACCCGTGTGCGTGCTATGAACCAGTTTCACAACTTCAACCAGGACCTGTACCGTTTTGTTACCGACTCTACATACAAAGTTGATTTTACCAGCAATACGCCAGTATCAATAAACACAGATGAGTTTAACTACACTACACATGGATGGAGTGAGATAGGCCTGAGCTATGCCGGCGTGATATACGATGGCGGCAAGCACTTTGTAAAAGGTGGTTTAACACTGCGTTACCTGATGGGTGCTGCATACATCAGTACCGTTAGCTCCGGCATCAATGCTACTGCATATCCTTTAAGCGACTCGCTGATTATATCTAATACCGACCTGAGCTTTGGCAGTAATATTGCCGGTAATGACGGATTCGGCAGCAGCCCCGGCGACTTCTTAGGCGGTGGCGGCAACGGCATAGGTGGCGACCTGGGCTTTGTGTATGAGTGGAGGCCAAACAACGAAAAGTATAAGTACGATATGGACGGTAAAACCGGGATATCTGACCGCAGCAAAAACAAATACAAACTGCGTGTATCTGCATCAGTAGTTGACTTCGGCTCTATTAAATACAAGGGCAGCAACTTTACAGCCAACATAAGGAACAAAACAGGCCAATCGGCTACAATGAAAGGAAGCGAACTGGCTGACAGCTTCACCAGCTACGACAAGCTTGTGCGTTATACATCTAACCACAACCTGGCTGTTGACTCAGGCACAGGTACTTCTGTATCTAAAGTGTACCTGCCTACTACGTTTATTCTCGGTGTAGATTTCCATGCGGTGAAAGGCCTGTATGTGAATGCAATGTTCATGAGCAACATGGCTAACCGCGAAAACTTCGGTACATCATTCTACAATCAACTGACTGTTACTCCCCGTTGGGATACGCGCGTATTCAGTGCCGGCATACCATTGACTTACGACTTCCTGACCAAGAGCCTGAAATATGGTTTGGGCCTGCGTGTAGGCGGGTTCTTCCTGGGTAGCGACGACCTGACAGGTATACTGGGTAATGGCTACGGTGCCAACTTCTACCTGGGCGCTTCTATTCCTATCAACAACAAGAAGCCTAAAGACAGCGATGGTGACGGAGTGTCTAACAAAAAAGACAAGTGTAAAAACGAGAAAGGCGTTTGGGAAGAACTTGGATGCCCTAACCCCGATAAAGATGGTGACGGTATACTGGATAAAGATGATAAGTGCCCTGACGTAGCAGGTTCTAAAACAGCAGAGGGTTGCCCTGATACCGACCTGGATGGTGTAGCTGATGCCGAAGACCGTTGCCCGACAGAGGCAGGCGCTCCCGGCTTGCAAGGCTGCCCTGACCGCGATAACGATGGCGTAGCTGACCTGGATGATACTTGTCCTGATGTACCTGGCCTGGCACAATACAAAGGCTGCCCTGATACGGATAATGATGGCATATCTGACAACGAAGACAAATGCCCCAACGCAGCAGGACCAATAGCTAACGAAGGTTGCCCCGATACGGACAACGATGGTATAGCTGACAACCTGGATAAGTGTCCTACAGTGCCCGGTACTGCTACCAACTATGGTTGCCCCGAGGTAAGCGTGGAAGTGAAGAAGCGCCTTGCTTTCGCAGCTACAGCTATCCAGTTCGACCTGGGTAAGGCTACAGTTAAGAAAGTATCTTACAAACTGCTGGATGAAGTAGTAACTATACTGAATGAGTATAAAGACTACAACATGACCATAGATGGTTATACAGACAATACCGGTGATGATGCAAGAAACCTGGAATTGTCTAAGCAGCGTGCTAATGCGGTAAGGGATTACTTCATCAGCAAAGGTGTGGATGCAGGCAGGCTTACATCAAACGGTTATGGTGAAGCTAATCCTGTTGCCAGCAACAAAACTGCTGCAGGACGTGCCAAGAACCGCCGCGTGGTGATGGATCTGAAACTGAAATAGTACTTTAATACTAATACCGATATTAAAAGCCCCGTGCGTATTGCACGGGGCTTTTACTTTTTAACTATTTTGATAACCGCCTCAGCCCACTGTTCTGTTGATTTATTCCTAACTTCACACACCATAATAAAAACATCATTAGCAATATGAAATACTTACCAATACCGTCAAAGTTGTACGAACAAAACAGGAAGCGTTTTATCAAAAAAATGAAACCAAACTCGGTTGCCATATTCCCGGGCAATCCTGTATTATCTACTAATGGCGATGCTATATATACTTACCAACCTAACTCGGACGTACTGTGGCTATCGGGTATTGTGCAGGAAAAAACTATGGTTATCCTGTATCCTGACAATCCTGACAAATCAGCCCGCGAAGTGCTGGTGTTACTACGCCCCAACGAGCACCTGGAGAAGTGGGAAGGCCACAAACTGCGCAAAGAAGAAGCGACTGCAATTTCGGGTATAGAAAACATTCAATGGCTGGACAGCATAGATGCAACACTACAGGTGATGATGCACCATGCCGATAATGTGTACCTGAACAGCAATGAAAACGATAGACTGGATACATCGCTCCTGCGCACAGATTTGAACTTTGTACACAGCATTATGCAGCGTTACCCGCTACATAATTATGAGCGCGCTGCGCGCATTATGAAAGAGCTGCGCGGTATAAAAACTGCCGAAGAAATAGAGGTGGTGAAAAAAGCGATTGACATAACGCATAAGGCATTCCTCCGCGTATTGGGATTTGTGAAACCCGGTGTAATGGAGTATGAAATTGAGGCGGAAATAACACATGAGTTTTTGCGCAACAGGGCTACCAGGCATGCTTATGATTGTATCATCGCATCGGGCGACAGGGCGCGAGTATTACATTATGTAGAGAATAACCAGGAGTGTAAAGACGGCGAACTGTTGTTGATGGATTTTGGGGCCTACTATGGCAACTATGCTGCCGACCTTACGCGTACCATACCGGTAAATGGTAAGTTCACCAAACGCCAGAAGGATGTATATAATGCTGTACTCCACTTGCATAACTATGCAAAGGGCATTTTGAAACCTGGTATATCTGTGGTGGACTATACTAATAAGGTAGGTGCAGAAACAGAAAAGCAATGCCTGAAGCTGGGGCTTATCAGCAAAGCTGATATCAAAAACCAGGATCCTGCTAATCCTGCCTACCGCAAGTACTTATATCATGGTATATCGCACCACCTGGGTGTAGATGTACACGACCTGGGTACCCGCACTGAGCCTGTACATGCGGGCATGTTGTTCACCGTAGAGCCCGGGCTGTATATAGAAGAGGAACAAACGGGTATCCGCATAGAAAATAATATATGGCTGACCAAAACAGGGCATATAGACCTCTTTAAGAACATACCTATTACGGTAGAAGAAATAGAAGCTGTAATGAAAAAGCAGAAAAAGTAACGTAGAACTTAAAAGCGTGTTGAACATTCAACACGCTTTTAAGTTTATATTTGAATAACAAACTGCTGAATGATGAACAAACTCTTTCTACCGTTTTTTGCCCTCGCATTTAGTACCCTCGCCAACGCCCAACAATTTTATTTCAGGGGCGGGCTGGGTTATTCTATTGCGCACGGAGGTGTTGCACAAAGCACTATAACCAGCAATACGAGTAGTGTCTTCCCTATACATGGCAGCTTCAGCAGTACACAAATATCGGGCACAAATACTCAATCTTTTGATTTAAAACGAAACTCCTTTTCCGCCGGCGTACAGGGTGTATTAGCTGTGGGCGCCATGTTCAGTAAAAACATAGGCGTGGATATGGCTGTCAACCTGGGGCTGGCTACGTCTAACATGGAGTCATCCGTATATTTGGAATCACTGGAACTGCGGCAATGGATTATAACGGCTCAAAAGGCAGATTTGCCGATTTTCATCACTCCATCGCTGGTGATACAAAGCGATACCGGAAGCAAGATAACCGCTTATGCGAGGGGGGGGATTGTTTTACCTGTGAAGGCCGGCATGACACAAACGGTAGGCTATACCAGGGATAGGTATAATGTACAGGACAGCTCATGGTATCGCCTTAACTATAACTGGACAGAAGATTTTAACATGAGGTTTAACCCCGGCGTATCGGGTTCAATAGGTATGAAATACAAGGCTAAGAAAGGTGTAACATTGTGGGCCGAGCTTTATCTTCTATCTATGAATTTATATTTCAGGCAATCTGAACTAACATCTTACGATCAAAATGGCATCAGCACGCTAAATACATTTAGTCAAAACGAGAGAATAACCAACTACGAATTTGAGGCCGAAGTATCGGGGACGAGCAATGTAATGCCCACTTACCAGGTACCTTACAGCAACATTGGTTTACATGCCGGCATAATGGTCAACCTGAATTAATTACCGGAGCCTGTCTGCAGAGCGCACCAGCTTTTCGTCCTTGCGAATATTGCTAATGGCCATCGCCAAAAATACAATTGCTGCTACAGGAATAAATGATGCTATACCATAAGAGGTGCTCTGCGCGGGTATTTTTAATGTATTGAGGTAATGGTCTTTTATAAACGTAAGGTGGAATGCTATAAAGCCGATATTCAATACTATAGACAGTAAAGACATATTCACCTGGCGTTTCCTGTTTTTAAACATGAATATTGCCACCAGTGGCAATGCCACCAATATTATGGCCAGCAAAGCCAGCATGTAGCTATACTCCAGCAGTTTTACACCTTTGGTTATTTCTTCGCCTGTTGTAGGGTCAATATAATTGATGCTGAGTATATTCAACATAAATAAGCACGCACTCAGCAGTGCCGCCACAAGTAACCATACTGATTGTATTCTTTGTATCATGATAAGTCAAAAATAAAAAAGTAAAATATCAAAGCACTGTTTAATTAATCACCGGGCTGCCGAAGTATGTATGTAATATTTCAGGCAGCTTAATACCATCCGGCGCCTGGTTGTTCTCTAACAAACATGCCATGATGCGCGGTAATGCCAATGAGCTGCCATTCAGCGTATGCACCAGTTGTGCTTTACCGTTTTCGTCCCTGTAGCGTATTTTCATCCTGTTACTCTGAAAAGTTTCAAAGTTGGAAACAGAGCTTACCTCCAGCCAGCGTTCCTGCGCTGCGCTGTACACTTCAAAGTCGTAAGTAAGCGCTGACGTGAAGCCCATATCTCCGCCACACAGGCGCAGTATACGGTATTGCAGGCCCAGCTCTATCAATAGTTTTTCTACATGGCTCACCATTTCTTCCAGTGCATCATAGCTTTTCTCAGGATGCACTATCTGTACTATTTCTACTTTGTCAAACTGGTGTACCCTGTTCAGCCCGCGTACATCCTTGCCATAAGAACCTGCCTCGCGGCGGAAGCAGGGGGAATATGCCGTCATTTTTACCGGCAACTCGCTGAGGATAGTATCCCTGTGAATGTTAGTAAGCGGCACCTCGGCTGTAGGTATCATGTAATAATTATCCTGTGTCAGGTACATCTGTCCCTCTTTATCGGGCAATTGGCCTGTGCCATAAGCGCTGTCCTCGTTTACCAGGTAGGGTGGGTAATATTCTGTATAGCCTGCGTTAATGTTATGGTCGAGGAACAGGCTGATGAGCGCACGTTGCAACCTGGCTCCTTTATTTATGTATACTGGGAAACCGCTACCTGTTATTTTCGTCCCCAATTCAAAATCTATGAGGTTGTATTTTTCGGTCAGCTCCCAGTGTGGTAGTTTTTGAGCGGAAAGGTCCGGCGTGCTGCCTACCTGGCGTACTACTTCATTTTCCTCAGGTGTTTTGCCAAAAGGTACACTGCTGTGGGGTAGGTTGGGCAATTTTACTAAAAGGCCGTGCAATTCGCTTTCCATTATACCCAGTTGTTCCCCCAGTTCTTTGGTCTTTTCTTTGTTTTGAGCTACCGCTGATTTGGCCTTTTCTGCTTCCTCTTTATGGCCGGCAGCCATCAGTTTACCTATTTCTTTCGATGCGGCATTAGTAGCAGCCAGCAGTCCGTCATTTTCTGCCTGGATATTGCGGCGTTGCTCGTCCAGCGCTATGATACGGTCTACCAGCTCCAATTCCTTATAATTCCTTTTTTCCAGTCCCGCGACTATCAAATCCTTGTTTTGCCTGAATAATTGTATCGGAAGCATTATTATATTATTTCGGGGCAAAGATAGTCAAGAGTTTGCAGTTGGGTGTTTGAGTTTATATATCCTATGGAACTATTGTCAATATTATCTTTTTTCACTTTTATCTGAGCAACCGTTATTTGATAAGGGTATTACCTGGCTATTACTGCACTCCGTAAAAATACCTGATACAAGGCAATCGATGCTACAAAGCATGACAGAAGCTCATGATTATCAATTATTTATCATCGTTTTATTTGTTAATTGGTGGTTAACCGCTTGCAAACCGGGCGTTAACAGGAGGCGAAAATTTCCCATGTTTTGAACGCGGTCGCATCTTTGTGTTGTCATTGAGACACAAACAAACACAAACAACAAATCAACCAAACTAAAAACAACTAAAACAACAAACAAAATGAAAAAGATCATCGCAATCGCAGCCTTCGCAACTATCGGTTTCTCAGCTAACGCTCAAAACCAGGCTAACCAGAATTCTTCTGCTTCTCAGACTACCAACCTGGTACTGAGCAACGCAATCGAAATCACTTTTACAGGTAACAACAGTGCTACAGGTGCTGATGTAACCATCCCTTTCACTACTGTTAATGACTACGCCAATGGTGTTGAGTCTGACGCACAGGAACTGAAAGTACGTTCTAACAAAAACTTTTCTGTAGCCGTTAAAGCTAACGCAGGTG
>CALEZD010000021.1 GCA_937928385.1 uncultured Bacteroidota bacterium | reverse complement strand
TAAGCATTCAATATATTATCATGTCCTATTGCGGATGGTGCCTTTGATGGCATAAATATCCCGTCCTTTGTATATAAACCTTTTGCCAATAAAGCATCCGATGTGTTGAGTGCTGTTTTGTACACACTCAATAACTGTTCAATTTTTTCTTTTTCTTGTTTTTGCATAGCTAAATTTATTTTATGCAAAAATCCATAGTAGCGGGTAATTACACCTATAAACAATCTTAGGAATTCATCTTAATGTACTTTAAGACTTAGATATTTTTTTGCGAATTGCACTTAAAAACTCAGGTGTAACGCCAAGATAAGAGGCAACCTGTACACTGGAAATTCTATTTAAAAGATCCGGGTATGTTTCCATGAAATTTATATAACGCTCTTCGGCGGTAGAGCTTATACTTTGCAACATTCTTTTTTGCAAGCTGACAAAGGCGTTTTCTATTAATACTCTAAAGTTTCTGTCGAATGCCGGAAAACTGGTGTATAGCGATAACAAATCCGGCTTATTAATTTGTATGATATTCGATGGTTCTAACGCCTCAATATATAATTCGCTAGGCAACTCAGAATGAAAACTGCCAATATCGGCTATCCAGTTGTTTTCAACTGCAAATTGCAGATTATGCTCCTTTCCATTATCATCAACCATATACATTTTAAACAACCCGGCTACAACAAATGTATAATGCCTGCAGACGTCACCCTCCTGTAATATGAACTGGCGCCTTTTTATACTGCGGTGAATTGTTCTATTCCTGAGTTCTTCTTGCTCCGGCTCTTCAAGCGGTAAATATTTTGAAAAATGTGCAACAAGTGGTTCAATTCCCATAGCTATAAATATAGCAAGAACCGCTCACTTACGTATACAACCCTCCATTAATAGACACCACCTGCCCGGTGATGTAGCCCGCGTTTTTAGAGGCTAAGAAACCTACCAGGTCGGCTACTTCCAGCACCTCGCCGAAACGCTGCATGGGTATCATTTTTTTCAGGTCGGCTTCGTTCAGCTCTTCGGTCATATCGGTTTTGATAAAGCCGGGTGCTATGGCGTTGACAGTTACATTGCGTTTGGCTATTTCCTGCGCCAGTGCTTTGGTAGCACCTATCATACCCGCTTTTGCGGCGGAGTAGTTTACTTGTCCCGGCTGCCCCTTCAGTCCGCTGAGGGACACCATATTGATGATGCGGCCATAGCGGTTCATCAGCATCTGGTTGAGCACCTGTTTGGTAACATGGTACATACCCTGGAGGCTCGTGTCTATTACGCTTTCCCACTGCTCGTCGGTCATGCTCATCATCAGCGTATCCTGGCGTATGCCGGCGTTGTTCACCAGCACTTCTACCATACAGTCGTCATGCTGCTCCTGCCATGTGATGATGGCGTGTTTTACTTCTTCTTTATTGGCTACGTCAAATTGCAGTATTTGCGCGCTGACACCATACTCCCGCACCAGTGATGCTGTTTCCACCGCAGCTTCTTTATTGCCCTTGTAGTTCACCAATATATTATAACCCATCTCTGCCAGCTTGATGCAGCAGGCTTTGCCTATCCCTCGTGAACCACCTGTAACCAATGCGTACTTCTTCATAAAGTCAAAATTAAATCCCGATAGCTATCGGGACAAAAGCTAATAATCAATCCCGCAAATTATTGTCGAATCGGCAAATTGCCTCATTGCCGAATTGCTTAAATCTTCTTTTTAAAATGAGCCACTATATCCGTGTCCTTCATCCATGTTTTAACCGCCTGCAGGTGCGATGAGGCTGAAAAATCCTCTTTGAAGAAAGGGAAATGGTTGCGCACACCATCATACATCCAGCGGGTAGCGGGTGCCAGCCTGTCGGCTATGCCGCGAATGTCCACTGCCTGCACCAGTGCGGCTGCTTCTACCGCCAGCACTTCGTAAGTATTATCTATCACACGTGCGCACATCATAGCGGCGTTGGTGCCCATGCTCACTATATCCTGGTTGTCGTTGTTGTTGGGTATGCTGTGTATGTACACGGGGTTGCTCAGGGTCTGGTTCTCCGCCGTGGTAGAGGTAGCCGGGTATTGCATACCCTGTATACCGAAGTTGAGTCCCAACTTACCTGCATTGGCAAAAGCCGGAAGTTTTTTGTTGAGCGCGGGGTTGAGTAAGAAATTCAACTGGCGCTCTGACAGCATAGACAGTTTGGTCACCGCTATTTTCAGTTTGTCCATTTCCAGCGCCACATAGTCGCCGTGGAAATTGCCGCCGTGGAATATATTCTGATTTTTATAGTCAACTACGGGGTTGTCGTTTACCGAGTTCAGCTCGTCTACAATCACCTTCTCCGCATTCAGCACTGTATCAAATATCGGCCCCAGTATCTGCGGCACGCAGCGCAGCGAATAGTATTCCTGCACTTTATCTTCTACCACTGTTTCAGTTACCTTTTTATCGTACAAGTGCTCATGGCGCTTACGCATCAGGCGGCTGTCATCGCCCAGTATGCGCATCCACTCTGCTACGGCGCGCTGGCCGTGGTGCCTTTTCACATTGTTCAGCTCGGCGGAAAAGTGGTCGTCGTATGCCTCCATCATTTCATTCACCATCAGCGAGAGCAACATGCTCCATACCACTAACCTGTGTGCGCGTATGACATTGATACCGCCTATACCCGTCATAGACGAGGTGCCGTTCATCAGCGCCAGCCCTTCGCGGCCGTTTATCTGAAGGGGTTGTAAGCCTAACTGCTGGTACACGTCCTGTGCAGGAACAACATCCCCCTGGAACCAGAATGTTCCTTCGCCTATCAGGCCCAAAGCCAGGTGTGCCAATTGTACCAGGTCGCCGCTGGCGCCTACGCCACCGTGGGCATATACTACCGGGTAGGCTTCGTGGTTGATGAGGTCGGTCATCAGCTGCACCAGGTCGGGATGAACGCCCGAGTAGCCCAGCACCAATGTATGCAGGCGGGCCAGCATCATAGCTCGGCTTTGCAGGGTATTCAGCTTATCGCCCATACCCGAGGCATGGCTGCGGATGAGGTTGTACTGCAACTGGCGCTTGTCCTCATCGTTAATACGGTACTGGGCCATAGGGCCGAAGCCGGTATTAATACCGTATATCAGTTTATCCCGCGAGAAAGCTTTGAGAAACTCATAACTGCGGGTAGCCTCCTTCACGGCAGACGCGGTCAGGTTGACCTCCTTCTGGTACAGAACAATCTGCTCAAATGCATCTAAATCTAATGGCTTGCCACCCAGTGCTATCATATAATATTGTAGGGATATACTTGTAAAGGTTGCAAAAATATAAAAAAAGCCCCCCGCATAGCTGATAAGGGGGCAATTATTTAACCGATAAGCGTAAAAGGCTGTGTTTTTGCCATTTCAGGCAACTAGTACAATGGCATTACCGGCCTGGTACCCATTACCAGGTCTATCCTGTCCATTACTTCCTGTGTCAGCTTGGGTACTACTTCCAATGCCTTAAGGTTTTCCAGCAGTTGCTCTTCCTTAGTAGCGCCCAGTATGGCACTCGTCACATTGGGGTTGCGGATGCACCATGCTATGGACAAGGTAGCCAGTGACGTGTCCAGGTCTTTAGCCACAGCAGACAGGTCGCGCACACGGGCAATCTTTTCGTCCGTCATTACGCGGTCTTTCAACCAGTCGAAGCCCTGAAGCCCCAGGCGGGAGCCCTCGGGAATACCATCGTTGTACTTACCTGTTAAGAGTCCTGATGCCAGGGGGCTCCAGATGGTGGTGCCCATACCTATATTTTTGAATATGGTGTAATAATCAACTTCCATCTTATCCCGCTTAAAGAGGTTGTACTCCGGCTGCTCTACCGCCGGGCCTATCAGGCGCAGGTCGCGGGCTACCATATGGGCTTCCATTATTTCGGGGCCGCTCCACTCGCTGGTGCCCCAGTAGAGTATTTTGCCCCTTTGTATCAGCTGGTTCATGGTCCATACCACTTCTTCTATGGGCACATTCTTATCGGGCCGGTGGCAGTAAAACAAATCCAGGTAATCCACCTGCAATCTCTCCAGGGCCTCGTCGCAGGCTTCCACTATATGTTTGCGGCTGAGGCCGGTCTGGTTGGGCTTGTTGGCTTCTCCCCTCCAGCCGAAAAATACCTTGCTGGATACCACATAAGATGAGCGTTCCCAGTTTTTCTTTTTCAGCACACGGCCCATCATCTTTTCCGACTCGCCACGGGAGTATATTTCCGCATTGTCGAAAAAGTTGATACCGTTGTCGTAGGCCAGGCCCATGAGCCTGTCTGATACATTGTCGTCAATCTGCTTGGCAAAGGTGACCCATGAGCCGTAAGACAATACGCTCAGTTGCAACCCTGTTTTACCCATTCTCCTGTATTCCATACCCCAACCCCTAAAGGGGCTAATTTTTTAATGTGTTAGAAAATTGTTGTGCACTATAAAGATGGGGATTCTTTCGGACAAAGGGGATAGAGGTTGATTATGGAGGCATTATCCGTTTTTTTGTGCGGTTGGGAACAAAATAAGGGCGGAATGTTCCCAAAATGTTCCGTTTTGATGCCTGATTTTGGAAAAATTGGCGGAATCGTTTACATAAACTATTGTTTATCAAGACTTGTGGAAAAATGTTCCATTTTGTTGCCATGTTCTGTGTTTTTCCAGCACGAGTGAACCCCTAAATCCCCCGGAGGGGGACTTGTATGATGCGGCCTTTCGAGTGAATATGTTCCAAAATGATGCCTAAAAATGGAATAAAATTTTGGAACATTTTTTTGCCTGTTGACGATAGAGCCTGGTAGTTCAAAGAGCATATACAGCGGGTTCAACCAACTGCATTTTATATGTAAATATACGTAAAATTGGTGTGATATTTTGTTAATGTGGGGTATATTTAGCGTTGCAAACGCTGTTCCGGTAGGGCCTCGTTTGCAACGATCTGGCTATAAGTCAAATTTTTTTATGAGTTTTTCAATTTGCAAAGCTGTACTTACCCTAGAATTGTTATATGCTAGATTAAAAGTGTTCTCAATCTGAAATACATCTTTTTGAACTTTTTTGAACTTACTATTTATTGGCATTTCTGTGAGGTTTAAATAGGTATCAATAACACTATTGATAATCTCTAAACAAATTTCCGGATTTTCTATAATTTGTTCTTCAGAGAAGCGTATTACAACAAATCCTTCATTCAATAGAAAATTATCTCTTTTTTCATCTTGCCCATCACTATGCACTGGCTTTTTTTCTTCATAAGAATATGGTTCATCTATTTCCAAATCAATTACAAGATTATTTTTTATTAAAACTAAATCAGGATAATAAAATTTATATTTCAGGGATTTATACACTTGGAATTGCGAATATTTTTTTAAGTATCTATAAAAGAAGTCTTCGCTCAACCCTCTTCTCACCGTATTATCATCTAGAATTTCAGCCTGTTCCAATATTGCCTTTTTTATTGTTGATAGCATAGTCTTGAGCATCTGTCTCTTTTTGTAAATGATGGAGCTGGGTGATTGGAACTCTTTTTTTGTTAATGAATAATGATTCAACTCATCAACATATTTTTTATACTTCTCTTCGTAATGTCGTTGATTTTCTACCGCTTCTTGCTCACCATTTTTTCTTACGCTCCATGCCAAAGCAGCTCCAATTAATACCGAAATTGCAATCACAATAGTCCTTACAATAGGGTGGATCGTATTATTTCCAATGAATATGCTAATAAAAAATAAAAGAAAAAACTGCGCAATTAATGCAAGGAAACCAAAGCCCAAGAAAACGACGAGTTCGGAATTTGCGGTTTCCTTAATTATTGGACGTTTTGGAGGTGTGGGTCGTTTGACGCGTGGGTTATATTCTTCGAACAGCAATTCTTTTTTGACTAACGCTTTTATAAAATGTGGCGTTAGTATTTTGGGGTATTTATTTTTGACGTCGTTATTTATGATATCCATTATACCCTACATTTCTATTCTAAATACTGCATACAAGTGTACTTTTATTAGTACGTAATTTGGACATTGTCTATTATCCACTAAATATATCATTACTGTTGCGTAATTTATATTCATTATTTTTAAAAAGGTTAATTAGCTAAAACATTATTTTCGCACCATCATGGGTAGATTCTCAAAAGACAGTATAGTAGGTGTGATAGGTGCAGGTGCTATGGGCAGTGGTATAGCGCAGGTAGCTGCTATGGCAGGCCATAAGGTGATTGTATTTGATACGAATGAAGCAGCATTGCAAAAGTCGGAAGCGGCACTGGAAAAGGTATTGGCCAGGCTGGTGGAGAAAGGCAAGATAGAAAGCGTGGAGTCCATTACATCTAAATATACTTATGCGTCGGACCTGGCGGCTTTTAAAGATTGCGGGCTGATTATCGAAGCTATCATTGAAAACCTGGACATTAAGAAAAAGGTATTTGCCGATGTAGAAAAGGTAGTGAGCGCTGATTGTGTGCTGGCTACCAATACATCTTCCTTATCTGTCACTTCTATTGCTGCTGCCTGTACAAAGGCTGAACGTGTATTGGGATTGCACTTTTTCAATCCTGCACCGCTGATGGCACTGGTAGAGGTAGTGCCTGCGGTGCAAACAGACGCTGCAATAACAGCCGAATGCAAAGAGCTGATGGCGGCCTGGAAGAAAGTGCCGGTAGTGGCTAAAGACACCCCGGGCTTTATCGTCAACCGTGTAGCAAGGCCGTTTTATGGCGAGGCGATACGTATGATGGAAGAAGGCATAGCTGATATGGCTACTATCGATTGGGCCATGACTGAAATCGGTGGTTTTAAAATGGGGCCTTTTACACTGACCGACTATATCGGCCATGATGTAAACTATGTGGTGACAGAAACAGTATTCCAATCCTTCTTTTACGACCCTCGTTATAAACCATCCTTCTCGCAAAAACGCCTGCTGGAAGCGGGATGGCTGGGGCGTAAGTCGGGACGCGGATTTTATAATTATGCCGAAGGCACGGCACAGCCCGAAGCGAATAAAGATACAGGACTGGGCAACCGCATTACAGAACGTATAGTAGCGATGCTTATTAACGAAGCGGTAGATGCACTGCACCTGAATATCGCATCAGCACAAGACCTGGAACAGGCTATGACAAAAGGGGTGAATTATCCTAAGGGGCTATTGCAATGGTGCGACGAGTGGGGTGCCGACAAATGCCTGAACATACTGGACGGCCTGTATAACCAGTACCACGAAGACCGCTACCGCGCCAGCGTATTGCTGCGCAGGATGGCCGCTGACAAAAAGAAGTTTATGAGCTGATAAGGCTTACTGAGCCAGCTCGTCGCATTTTTTCACTTCCGGGTCGTTGATCACATCAGTAATGTTTTCCATAGCCTCGGCAAAGTTGGGGTGCTTTTCCATAATTTTTTCCAGGCGGCAGTCGCACATCTTCTGCGCTTTGTCTTCCGGTGTGCCGTTATCTTTTGCCGTGTTCATGCAGGCCTTTACAAACATATCCCTTGCATCGCTGTCCCAGGTGTTTTCGCATGAGGCCAGGAAGGGGAGTAATATCATCAACAACAAATACTTTTTCATACAATGTCCATTTATTATACAGGAACAATTGTCCCCCATTTTTGTTAGATTGTATGAAAGTTACAACTTATGCTTAAAATAACGATACTATATGGCGCCATCCGCGAAGGCAGGTTAAGTATACGTGCAGCCAAAGCAATCGATAAGGCCCTGCGCGATAGCGGTAAAGCGGAGGTAACCTTTGTAGACGTGAAAGAGTACAACCTGCCGCTGATGGAGAACAGGCTGAAGGATATGGAAGACCCTATACCCGATGTGGCCAAGGTGGGCAAAATGATTGAAGATGCAGACGGCCTGATATTCGTGACTCCTGAGTATAATAACAGCTACAGTGGCCCATTGAAAAATACGGTTGACTACTACACCAAAGAATGGGGTAAAAAACCCATAGGTATTGTTTGTGCTTCCAATGGTAAACAAGGCGGTATCAACGCATCTAACCTGCTGCAACTGCTGGTGCTGGCAATCGGTGCCTTCCCTATGCCCCGCAAGCTGCTGGTGCCGGAGCTGGACAAATCGCTGGACGAGAACGGTAATCCACAGAACGAAACAATGGCGAGCAACCTGGACAGGTTTGTTAAGGAATATTTATGGTTTGCTGAAGCTATCGTTAATCATAAGCGGAAGGAACAATAATTTTCATTTAACCGTTCGTGCTAGCTTTGTTTCCCTTATTTTTGCACCCCGATGAATTTGCAGGTGCTGCAGGGTTTATATCAGAATGATATCCGCATAAAACAGATTGCGGCCGGCATCTCATTGTCCGAACCGAAGATAAGGGTGACATTGTCTAACCTGCGCGGGTCTTCCATCAACTTTATAGGTACCGCAGTATGGCAGCTCAGCGATGCCAACCACGTATTTATTCTCAACGACCGTGAAGAAGCAGCTTATTTCCATAATGACCTGGAACACCTGACGGGTGCGCTGGATATCTGTTATTTCCCGGATTCCTTTAAAAAAGCTGGCAGCTACAACGAACTGAACGCCAGCCACGTAATGCTGCGCACCGAGGCGCTGACAAAATTCAGCAAGAAAGAGACGCGGAAAAAGGTACTGGTGACCTACCCGGAAGCACTGTTTGAAAAAGTGGTGAACCCCAATACACTGTCGGGCAATATGATCAGCATCAAAGTGGGTGAAAACCTGGCTATTGATGAACTGCTGCAAGGCTTTGTAAAACTGGGTTTCCGCAAAGAAGACTTTGTGTATGAGCCGGGGCAGTTCGCCATGCGGGGCGGCATACTGGATATATATTCTTTCGGCAACGAACACCCTTACCGCATAGAGTTGTTTGGCAACGAGGTGGACAGCATACGTTTGTTTAATCCTGAAACGCAGCTATCGGAGCGTAAGCTGTTGCAGGTATCTATTATACCCAATGTAGAAACCAGGTTTGAAACCACTGAAAAAATATCATTGCTGGATTTCCTGCCGGAAAATACGGTGATATGGGCGAAGGATTTTGACTTCACACTCGGCAAGCTGGGCAAGATGGAACATGAATTGCCCGATGTGATAGAACTGAGCGATGTAGCCATAGACCATGAAGAATCGTGGTTAAAAAAACTGACCAAAGAAGATTTTGAAACTACAGAGACCTGGTTGCCCGCACTCAGGCAAAGGCATTTGATAGAGTGGTACAATAACTCTCTGGGAAAATTAACAGGTGATGAAGTAACCGCCGCCCTGCAGTTTGCCACCGAAGAGCAGCCGGTATTCAACAGGCAGTTCAACCTGCTGATAGAAGACCTGCAAAAACGCATAGGGCAGAAATACGAGGCTTTCATTTTTGCAGAGAACCCCAAGCAGACGGAAAGGCTGCGGAGTATATTTGAAGATCTGAATGCCAATATCAATTTCATACCTATCCCCCGTGCCATCAGCAATGGTTTTGTTGACCATGAAAAGAAAATACTCTGCTATACCGACCACCAGATATTTCAGCGCTACCACAAGTACAACGTAAAGCAAGCTTATACCAAGGGCAAGGCGATAACCATGCGTGCCCTGCGCGAGCTGCAGCCCGGAGATTTTGTGACACATATAGACCACGGCGTGGGTGTGTACAGCGGCCTGCAGAAAATAGATGTGAACGGCAATATGCAGGAGGCTGTGCGCATTATATACCGCGACAATGATGTGCTGTATGTGAACATCAACTCCTTGCATAAAATAAGCAAGTACACAGGTAAGGAAGGCACCAAACCCAAGGTAAACAAACTGGGCAGCGAGGCATGGCAGAAGCTGAAGAATAAAACCAAGAAGCAGGTAAAAGACATTGCCACCGACCTGATAAAACTCTATGCCCGGCGTAAAGCATCTTCAGGATTTACTTTCACCCCAGATAGTTATTTGCAGACAGAGCTCGAAGCATCTTTCTTTTACGAAGACACTCCCGACCAGAGCAAGGCGACAGCAGATGTGAAACGCGATATGGAAGCACCATCGCCCATGGACAGGTTAGTGTGCGGCGATGTGGGTTTTGGTAAAACAGAAGTGGCCATACGTGCTGCATTTAAGGCAGTGGCTGATAATAAGCAGGTGGCCATACTGGTGCCTACTACCATACTGGCTTTCCAGCACTACCAGACCTTTAAAGAAAGGCTGGCGGATTTTCCTTGTACTATTGATTACCTCAACCGTTTCAAATCGGCAAAAGAAAAAACCGAAACACTGAAGAAACTGGCAGAGGGTAAGATTGACATCATTATCGGTACACACGGCATACTCGGCAAGAATGTCAAGTTCAAAGACCTGGGACTGCTTGTGATAGATGAAGAACAGAAATTCGGTGTAGCAGCCAAAGAAAAGCTCCGTGAACTGAGGGCCAATGTGGATACACTCACACTTACAGCTACGCCTATACCGCGCACATTACAGTTCTCGCTGATGAATGCACGTGACCTGAGCATTATGAACACTCCGCCGCCCAATCGCCAGCCGGTACAGACGGAAGTGATGGTGTTTGACGAATACGCCATACGCGATGCACTGTATTACGAAACCGAGCGTGGCGGCCAGGTGTATTTCATCCACAACCGTGTGCAGAGCCTGCCGGAGATGGTTACGTTGTTGCGCAACCTCTGTCCCGACCTGTCTATCGGCATGGCGCATGGCCAGTTAGAAGGGCATAAACTGGAGAAAGCATTGCTTGATTTTATAGAGCAGCGCTACGATGTGCTGTGCTGTACCAACATTGTAGAAAGCGGTGTGGATATACCCAATGCCAATACCATTATCATCAACAATGCTCACCAGTTCGGGTTAAGCGATTTGCACCAGTTGCGCGGGCGTGTGGGGCGAAGCAATAAAAAAGCATTCTGCTACCTGATTGCACCACCTAAGAGTACCCTGCCCGATGACAGCCGCAAAAGGCTTGAGACACTGGAACAGTTCAACGAACTGGGCAGCGGTTTCCAGATAGCTATGCGCGACCTGGATATACGTGGAGCAGGCAACCTGCTGGGCGGCGAGCAGAGCGGCTTTATAGCGGAGATAGGCTTTGAAATGTACCAGAAGATACTGGCCGAAGCTATACGTGAGTTGAAACGTACCGACTTTAAAGATGTCTTTGCCGAAGAGCTGGAACGTAAGAAAGATTTCGTAGCAGATTGTACCATTGATACCGACCTGGAGATACTCATACCTGAAAGCTATGTAGATAATATCACGGAACGCCTGTCACTATATACGCAGTTGGACGACCTGGAAGAAGATGCGGAACTGGAACAGTTTGCTACCGAACTGACCGACCGCTTCGGGCCTATACCACCACAAGTGCAGGAACTGCTGACTACCATCAGCAGCCGCTGGCTGGCCAAAGAGCTGGGCTTTGAAAAACTGATATTGAAGAACAAACAGCTGCGCCTGTATTTCATCAGCGACCCCGATTCAGCTTATTTCGAATCCGCAACCTTCAATGCCATACTGGACTTTATACAAAAGAGCGTGAACAATGCCCGGCTGAAACAGGTGGGTAAAAACTTTATGCTGGTGGTAGATAATGTAAAGAGTATGGCCGATGTACATAGCTTCCTGAACAGGGCTACACAAGCGGCGCAGAAGCCGGAGGCCAACAAGGCATAAATATTTGATTTATATCCCTCTTTGTGTACTTTTATTTGATATTATCCCTCATATACAGGCATGATTAAAATAGTCATAGCAGACGACCACCATATATTATTGGATGGGCTCAAGGCCATGCTGGAAAAACAGCAGGACATACAGGTGCTGGCTGTATATGACAACGGGCAGGCATTGCTTGATGAATTGCAGAAAATACAACCCGACCTGGCATTGGTAGATATTAATATGCCCGGCATGAAAGGCCCTGAACTTACTCAAAAAATAAAGGAATTAAACCCTTCTGTACAGGTTATCACCTTATCTATGTACGACGATGCGGGCCATATCATGGAAATGATAGAAGCAGGCGTGTCCGGCTACCTGCTGAAGAATGTGAATGATAAGGAACTGATAGATGCCATTACACAGGTGAATGCGGGTAAGATGTATTTCTCTTCAGAAGTATCACAAAAGCTTACCGGCCTTGTGATGCAGCAACAGCGTAAGCTGGAACAACCGGCAAAACCCAAACTCACCGAGCGCGAATTGGAAATACTGAAACTGATATCGAACGAACATAGCAACGCCCAAATAGCTGAAATGCTCTTCATCAGCGAGCGGACTGTAGAAACCCACCGCAAAAACATGCTGCGCAAGACCAATAACAAAACTATAGTTGGCCTGCTGAAATACGCGATTGAAAACCAACTGATCTGACATCCGTACCAGCACGTACAGAAATATACCCCCTCTCTTGTATAGCAATTTTTTTGTTTCATAGATACTTTTGTCCCTGAAACGGATAAATTCTCTTTACAATAAAATTTATGAAAATGAAAAAACTATTCAAAACCACAATTCCGGTGCTGGCTATCATGTTGAGTGTAGCATCCTGCGATAAGGCCACTACTACAACCACACCAACTACGCCAACTACTCCTGCTCCTACTACGCCCTCTGCTCCTACACCTGTAACACCATCGGTAGGTGGCAGTTTCTGGGGTGTGATGGTAGCGCTTAAGATGGAGTTTTCGTATAATGTTACGGGCGCGCCATTCCCCGTTAGCCTGGATTATGATATGGCCGTTGCTAATTTTTACAATGGTGCCGGTTCAAGCACAGTGGTAGATGCGGGTACCGTATCGGTAAACAGCAACAACCTGGAAAAACAAACCAATAACAGCTACTACCTCAGCGCTACAACAGGTATGACACCTTCTTCATTGAATTATAGCAGTGGTGTGCAGTGGCAGGCAGCTGGTGGAAACGGAATTCCATCAATAAATTACACGCATACAGGTTCTTTCCCTGAATACAGCGGTACACTTCCTTCTGAAATCAACAGGTCGCAGGATTTGGAAATAGACCTGGGCTCTAAAGTAACCGGTGCGGATTCGGTGTACATTGTTATCGTTACTTCAAGCAAGCAAATCATCAAAGCATATAATGGTAACCCCGCCCCTGCCAAGGCTACTATTACTGCTTCAGAATTAGGTACATTGCCTGCTGTATCTGACAATTCAGCTTACCTGGAAGTAGTTCCCTTTACTTACAAAACGCCCACAATCAGCGGCAAACAATTTGTAGCCATCAAGGAAACTGCAATGGTAGCATCAGTAACCATCAAATAGTACATGGGTATAGATACACTATCTGATTTTGTAGAAATACGGATAGTGGATTTATCCGAAAAGAGGGCTCCTTCCGGGGCCCTCTTCGTTGTTATAGCTTAATAATATCGTCGGTTCTTCGGTCGTAGAAATGATATTCTGTAATAGGCGAGTTGTTATCAATAACAATCTTCACTTTCACTTTATATTTCCAGTACCATTTCCATTGTATCGAGTTGAAGAAATTGCCTTTGGTGAGGTATGCGCTCATAATAGGGTGTACGTGCAGCGACAATTGGCGGTGGCCCTGGTTAATTAAATAGTTCAGGTCTTTTTCAATCTCGTCGGCAAGTAATATGGATGGGCCGATTTTGCCTGTTCCTTTACAGGTAGGACAAATTTCTGCGGTAGATATATTCAGCTCAGGTCTCAGGCGCTGGCGTGTTATCTGCATCAACCCGAATTTGGACACAGGCAATACCGTATGCCGGGCCCTATCGGTGCTCATAAATTTTTCCACCGCCTCGTGAAGCGCCTTTTTATTATTAGGCAGCTTCATGTCTATGAAGTCGATGATGATAATGCCACCCAGGTCGCGCAGGCGCATCTGTCGGGCTATTTCTTCAGCAGCCTCCAGGTTGGTCACCAGTGCGTTTTGCTCCTGCCCCATTTCTGCGCTGCGGGTTCCGCTGTTCACGTCTATTACGTGCAGGGCTTCAGTATGTTCTATTATCAGGTAGGCACCGCTCGACAAATTCACTGTTTTGCCGAAAGAAGCTTTTACCTGCTTGGTGATACCATATTGGTCAAATACATTGGTGCCGCTGTTATGAAAGCTTACTATTTCTTCTTGCTGAGGAGCGATGCGCGCTATATACTCCTTAGTTTCAGCGTGCATCTTTTTATCGTTCACCACTACCTTCTGAAAACTCTCGCTCAGCAAGTCGCGCAGTATAGATGTGGTTTTGTCCTGTTCGCCCATGATGAGCTTGGGTGCTTTCGACCCTTTCAGGTTGTCCTGGATGTTCTGCCACATTTTGGTCAGTTCCATCACATCGTTGTGCAGCTCGGCAGTATTCTTACCTTCCGCAGCAGTGCGAACGATGACACCGAAGTTCTTTGGTTTGATGGCTTCTACCGTACGCTGCAGGCGTTTGCGCTCGTCAGCAGAATGTATTTTGCGGGAGATAGCCACCACGTCGTTAAAAGGTGTCATAACGACAAAACGCCCGGGTAGCGATATTTCGCAACTGAGGCGCGGCCCCTTATTAGATATGGGCTCTTTTAAAACCTGTACCAGTATTTCGGGTTTGTGGTTGACTACTTCGGTTATCTTTCCTGTTTTTAATATTTCGGCTTCGTTTTTGAACTTGCCGAAATCCGTACCCCAGTTTGTATTTCCTTCCAGTGATAATTTTGAAAATTTCATCAATGAACGGAAGTAGGGGCTCAGGTCGGTATAATGCAGGAAAGCGTCTTTTTCATAACCAACATCCACGAAGGCGGCGTTGAGGCCGGGCATAAGCTTCTTTACTTTGCCCAGGTACAGGTCGCCTACGGCAAAGTTGTTTTGCCCCCTTTCATAATGGAGCTCAACCAGCTTTTTATCTTCCAGCAGGGCTATTTCTACACCTTCTGCAGAAGAGTTAATAATCAGTTCTTTGTTCATGTGTCCGTCGTTTATCCGGCCATACCAGCACCATACCTGCTATATACAGGCACCTTCTCATCACTTCTTTATACAAGGGGAATATTAATAACAAAACCCTACATCTGTTAATATGTACTTTCGTACATACTAAGAGATGTAAGGAAATGTGCAGAAGTTGACAGGAAACCCGGCGCGGGCCGGTATGCCCTGCTCTTATTTCTTCTTCTTATGACGGTTCTTCCTGAGACGCTTTTTACGCTTATGCGTAGCTATTTTATGTCTTTTCCTTTTTTTACCGCAAGGCATAAGTTTAAATTTTTTAAGTTATTTAAATGATTTTATATACTCATCAATCTCTTTGCTGAAGTCAGGATTGTTGATAATCCTTTTACATTCTTCCAGCAATTCAATAGCTTTTTCTTTGTTTCCTTTACTCTTATATACTTCTGCCAGAAAATATAGTGCTTCCGTATTTTCAGGCTCTATGCTCAACACCTTCTCAAACCGCTCCTGCGCCTTGTCCATTTGTCCCGAACGGATGGACAGTTGCCCCAGCATCAGGTTGGCCTGAATATGGTTGGGCTGCTCGCGCGTGATACCCAACAACAACTGAATTCCCTGCATCGGCTGGCTGGTTCCGTCTATATAGGCGGCTGCCAAAGCCATTTTTACCGTATCGTTACCGGGGTTAACTTTCAGTGACTGCTCGTAAGCTGCTATTGCCTGCTGAGCCGCCCATGCCCTTACCGATGCCGATTCTGCACTGCGTAACAGGTCTGAATTTAATCGGGCTGCAAAGTTGAGGCTTTTTTCTGAATTCTCCAACTTTGCCGCTTCTGTGTAATAATATGCTGCCTGGGGCATTTGTTTATGCTCCTGCCATATCTGTGCCACCTGTTTATATATATCTGCTTTTGCTGATGTATTTACCGATTGGCTGGTTTTAGCCAATAAAGCATCTATATCGGTCAAAGCATGTTCATGCAGATTAGCCTTTCCGGCTTCAAGTATGGAATCGATAGATGCGGGTGCTGCGGCAGTATGTTGCCCGGCTTCTTCTGTGGTGGCCGCCTGTGGCTGTTCAGCAGGCTGCTTAGGGGGTACAGTATTCACTCCCCAGTACAATGCGGCAATGAGCGCAGCTGCGGCAAGTAATGTTATATAATGACTTTTGCGCAAGAAATATTAATTTTTGCGCAAAGCTACGAAGAAGGCTTGAGAATGGCCTGTATTATTCATCGTCGTCGTCCTTGCTCTCAGATAAGTCATGCGTCGAGGTCTTGACAGCATGAACAAATTCTTTAGCAGGCTTGAAGGCCGGTATAAAGTGCTCCGGTATTTCAACGGCAATGTTCTTTTTAATATTCCGGCCTATTTTAGCAGCCCTTTTTTTGAGGATGAAACTGCCAAAACCGCGAACGTAAACAGGTTCACCCTCTATCAAAGAAGATTTCACTTCCTTGAAGAAAGCTTCCAGTGCAACAAGAATATCTACCTTAGGTATGCCTGTCTTTTCAGCAATACTGTTTACTACATCGGCTTTTCTCATAATATCTTATTTAGAAAAGTATAAAAATTTATTTAGGTTTTGGCGACAGTTACTGCCAAATTACAAAGTCTTTTCCTTAATTCGGTATATAAATATAATACAACTATCCATTTTTTTATATATAGTACCTCATTATCCTAATATTAAATAACTGATTAATTACCAACAAAATATCTGTTGAATAATAAAAAACCCCTAATCAGTTATATATTATCAATAAGACAATCGCGGCTCATATAAGTTCAATCGAATAATTATAAGCACAATGCAGTGCACCTGGCCCATGTCCACGGGATAATCCCGTTAAATTATTGTGCCGCTGACGTACATTTGCTTTGCTTCAAAAATTTCAGGTTTTGCAGGAAGACTATAAGAGAAGGGCAGTGGCCCGGTGGTTGCTGGCAGGGGTAATAATGATAGTGGTGCAGGTATTGCTGGGGGGTGTAACAAGGCTTACAGGTTCCGGGCTATCTATTACCGAATGGAAACCCATAATGGGGGCATTACCCCCCGTGAATGAAGCTGACTGGGTTGCGGCTTTTGAAAAATACAAGCAAATAGCCCAATACAAATACCTCAACGCCCACTTCGACCTTGATGATTTTCAATTTATTTTCTTCTGGGAATGGTTTCACCGCCTGTGGGCCAGGCTGCTGGGAGTAGTATTTGCCATCGGGTTTGTTTACTTCCTGGTAAGGGGTTATTTCAAGAAGGATATGATTATACCGCTCATCATCCTGTTCATACTGGGGGCGGCGCAGGGCCTGGTAGGCTGGATAATGGTAGCCAGCGGGCTGAATGATACCAACCTGTACGTTAACCATATTAAGCTCGCGCTTCACTTTATAGCCGCATTGATACTACTCTGCTATACCCTTTGGTTTGCATTGAAGCTGTTAGTGCCTGAAGGACAGATTGTATATAACACCCGTTTCAGGAATTTCACCAATATTGTAATAATAGTATTAGGCGTACAGTTGGTGTACGGCGCCTTTATGGCAGGCCTTAAGGCCGCAATGAGCGCACCTACCTGGCCGGATATCAATGGTATGTACCTGCCGGGTACGTTATGGGCAGAGAGTTGGATGAACCATCCTATTAATGTGCATTTTATGCACCGCCAACTGGCTTACCTGTTGTTTACCCTGGTTATGTTATGGTTTGGCGCTGCGGCTACAGCGACTGCAAAGGCAAAATCTGTATACATGCAACAAGCCCGTTGGTGGCCGTTTGCATTGGTATGGGTACAGGTAATTCTTGGTATAGTTACCGTCATCAGTGCCCCAAAAATAACCTTTGGCAAGTTCGGCACATTTGAAATATTGGCTGAGCTGCACCAGTTGTTCGCTATGTTCCTGCTGATGGCACTGGTTGTGGCTAGGTATATGGTACGGCCTGCCAGGTCATAATTATTGATTCGAATAATGTTTTAGTCCTTCTTCTGCTCTTTCGCCCACGAATCTTTCAAAGTCACTGTACGATTAAATACTGGCTTGCCTGGTGTGCTGTCTTTACTGTCTACGGCAAAATACCCCTTGCGCAGAAACTGGAACTCCTGCCCCGGTTGTGCATCGGCCAGTGCAGGTTCTACATATACAGCAGGTAGCACTTCCAGAGAGTGTTCGTTGATATATGTTTTGAAATCGCCTTCTTCGGCTGCAGGGTTCTCTACTTTAAACAAACGGTCGTACAGGCGTACTTCAGCAGTGCGGGCAGTAGGTGCATTTACCCAGTGTATTGTGCCCTTCACTTTCAGCCCTGTAGTATCGTGGCCGCTCTTGCTTTCGGGTATATACGTTGCGTGTATTTCGGTTACGTTGCCGTTATTGTCTTTAGCAAAGCCTGTACATTCGATAATATAAGCACCCTTGAGGCGCACGGTAAGTCCGGGCCCCAGGCGGAAGAATTTTTTCGGCGGCTCTTCCATAAAATCTTCACGTTCTATCCACAGCTCGCGGCTGAACGGCACTTTGCGCGTGCCGCCGTTTTCGTCTTCAGGATTGTTTTCCATGTCCAGCTCTTCAGCCTGTCCCTCGGGGTAGTTGGTGATAATGAGTTTCACTGGGTCGAGCACGGCCATCATGCGCAGGGCGGTTTTGTTCAGTTGCTCGCGCACATGAAACTCCAGCACGCCCAGGTCTACCACGTTCTCGCGCTTGGCTATACCTACCGTGTCGCAGAAGTTGACAATGGCCTGTGCGGGGTAGCCACGCCTGCGCATACCACTTATGGTGGGCATGCGGGGGTCGTCCCATCCGGTTACGTGTTTCTCGTTCACTAATTGCAGCAGCTTGCGCTTGCTCATTACCGTATAACTCAGGTTTCGGCGGGCAAACTCGTATTGCTTGGATGGATAAATACCCAGCTTCTCTATAAACCAGTCGTACAGCGGGCGGTGGTGTATAAACTCGAGGGTGCAGATGGAATGTGTAATATTTTCGATGCTATCGCTTTGGCCGTGTGCAAAGTCGTACATGGGGTAGATGCACCATTTGTCGCCCGTGCGGTGGTGGTGCGCGTGTTTGATGCGGTACATCAGGGGGTCGCGCAACAACAGGTTGGGGTGGGCCATATCTATTTTGGCGCGCAACACTTTCTCTCCGTCTTTGTTTTTGCCTTCTTTCATTTCGGCAAACAATTGCAGGTTTTCTTCTATGCTGCGGTTGCGGTAGGGGCTATTCTTGCCCGGTTCAGTGGTGCTGCCTTTTGTTGCGGCTATTTCTTCGGCGGTACTGTCGTCCACATAAGCCAACCCTTTTTTTATGAGGTCAACTGCGAAGTTGTATAAAGTATCGAAGTAATCACTGGTATATAGCGTTTCGCCCTCCCATTCGAAACCCAACCAGCGTATATCATTCATAATGCTGTCCACGTATTCTGTGTCCTCCGTTACGGGGTTGGTGTCGTCGAAGCGCAAGTTGCACTTGCCGCCGTACTTTTTGGCCAGGCCAAAGTTGAGGCAGATGGACGAAGCGTGCCCTATATGCAGGTAGCCGTTTGGCTCCGGTGGGAAACGGGTGTGTATATGCTTGTACCGGCCTTCAGCCAGGTGTTGTTCTATTATATCCTCAAGAAAATTGAGTGACTTTTCTTCGCTCATAAGACAGCTATGCGTTTAAAGCAGGCAGCAAAGGTAAGATTTCAGGGGCGGATTTTGGGGATAGTGGACGTTTTACAATTTGTAAGTGCAATTTTTTTAACAGGCCGAAACCCGGTTATACTACTGCTTTTGGCTATATTTACCCCCCGTAATGAAACAGACAGGTATGATGAAAAAACTATTGCTGCTGCTATGTACGGCAGCACTTACCCACAATGCTGATGCGCAGATAGAAGATATGGAAGCTGCTAAAAAATCCGCTTTCCTGGCTGCTAAAACTATGGACGAGGCGCTTATCAACAGGCATTATGACGATTATGTAGTGTACAATCACCCACGAGTGCTGGAGCAGGTGAAAGGTGGCCGCGCAGGTATGGCCATACAGATTGCCCAGCAAATAAAAGACATTGAAGAAGCAGGCAACATAATAACTGCCGTATGGCCCAAAATGCCTGAAACGGTTATAGATACTGCCGGCGAGTGGCAAACCGCCATCCAGCAATTTATGGAATACCGCCTGCCCGAAGGAAAGATAAAATCAGAAACCACTATTATCGGCATCTCTCCCGATAAGGGAAAAACATGGTACTTCCTGGATGTAGCAGGCCGTACGCTCAACGACCTGAAACAATTATTTCCCGCTATCAGCTCGCAACTGGTAATACCACCTGCCAAGGAAGCAGAGTTTACCCCTGATAAGTAATCAGGCTAATTCTTTGTAAACGTTCATCACATGGGCGGCGCACAGTTCCGGTGTGAAGTTGGCGGCGTGGCTGATACCCCGCTCTGTCATTTCTTTGCGCTGTAGTTCATCTGTGCTTACTTCCAGTATCGCCTGCGCCATGTCGTCAACATTATACGGGTCAACATAACGGGCGGCGTCCCCACCTGTTTCGGGCATGCAGGATACATTACTGGTGATAACAGGCAGCCTGCTCTGCAACGCTTCCAGTATGGGTATGCCAAACCCTTCGAACACCGAGGGGTAGAGCATGAGGGTAGCTGTCTTGTAAATAGCGGGCATATCAGCGCTGTCAACTCCGCCCGGCCTTTCACTCAGCCACAGTACTTTATCCGTCAGCCCGTTGGTACGGATGTATTCCTTCACTTTTTGCATATACTCTCCGCCGGTGCCTATTACGGCAAGGGGTATATCCGGCTTGCCTTTTAACGCATGTAGTGCTTTACAAACAGTCAGCAGGTTTTTGCGTTCTATCACGCTGCCAACGCTCAGCAGGTATTGCTGCGGCAGGTTGTATTTTGCTCTTACCTCCTGCAAGTGTTCTTCACTTAATGGTTGGCCAAAGGCGGGGTTGCAGCTTTGGTAACATACCCTGATTTTTTTTTCGGGTACGCCGTAATACTGTTGCAGGTCCATACTGGTTTGCTTGCTGATGGCGATTACCCTGTCGGCATGCATGGCGGCGTAGCGAAACTTTTTACGGTATATAGCTACGTCCACGGCTTTGTACTGCTGCGGGTAGCGTTCAAATATCAGGTCGTGCATGGTGACCACGGTTTTGATGCCGGTCTTGTGCAGGCCTACAGGGATTTCGTGACTGAGGCCGTGGTATAAGTCTATGTTCAGGCGGCGCAGGTCGTGCCGCATACCATTGCTGCGCCAGAGGGATGGGAATGGTTTATACCACCCTTTGGGCAACTCAATATGGATATTACCTGGCTGTGGCGGCTGAAAGAGAGGCCCTGTTTTGGTAGCCATCAGGTAATACTCATGCTGCGGATAGCCGGCAAATAATGCCTGCAACAGGTTGCGGCTGTATTGCCCCAATCCAGTATTATTCCGGAAAGCCCTTTTTGCATCAAAAGCTATACGCATGGTGCAAATGTAATTCGTAAATGGGTTAATAGGGTAATTCGTTAATAGGGGTGATAAGATAATCCCGCCACAGCGGGACAAGTTGTGTTAACGGGTCGTTGAATATTATTTGTCGCGAATCGTAAGTAATGACTCGTGACTATTTAGTCGAAAACAGGTTGAGCCACTGAGCTATTGAGAAATTGCGTATCATTCCTTCACCACCCTGCCCGCAACCACACCATTCACCCTTACCACATACACACCCGGCACAAGTATACTCACATCCACCAAAGCCACCGTGCCCCCAACAAGTTGGCGGGTTGCGCATTTCCTCCCCAGCACATCAATCAGCTCAATAGTACTGCCTGCCTCAACACCCTCGATATGCAAAATGCCTGATACCGGGTTTGGAT
>CALEZD010000020.1 GCA_937928385.1 uncultured Bacteroidota bacterium | reverse complement strand
CAATAGCGCCAACCCCTGTTACATCTGCTGTAGGCATTACGAACTATTATGTATCGCAGACTATAGATGGATGCGAAAGTGACCGGGATACCCTGACCGTAATAGTGGACACATCTATCACTGCAAGGATATCTCTCAGCGACTCTGCGTTCTGCGTATATGACTCGATAACGGTAACGCAAACCGGCCAACTGCCTGATACCAGCAACTTTACCTGGACATGGGATGGAGGTATGGTATTGTCAGGAGATAGTTCGGGGCCTTATGTAATCAAGTGGGATACCGCAGGAACCAAGACCATAACACTGAACGTGGAGGACAACGGCTGTAAAGCGAATGATACAATTACTTTGGAAGTGCAGCCGCAACCGGAGTCCTGGTTCAATATGCCGCCGGAAGTATGCGTAGGAGCGGAGACGATATTCAAACTGGATACGATGCTGCAATATGCTGTAGGGTACAACTGGGTTTTAGACCCGAGGGTAGGGGTAAAGGACACCGATACTTCCGGCACAGGGTTTACTATTATATGGAATGAACCGGGAGCGCATACATTCAGGCTGCGTACTTTCTCTCAATACGGATGCTTATCACCCGAATGGGCTGATACAGTGAACGTAAGGAATTACCCTGTTGTGAAGATAGAACCTGTAAGCAACAACTCAATCTGTATCAATAGTACGATTACGCTCAGGGCGCAGCAGTTGTCAGGTGTATCTAAGTTTGAATGGTCACCTGCGGAAAGGTTCCTGACAAACAATGCTGCGGAAGTGAGTGCTAATATCAGCAGTTCGGGTTACATCAGGCTGAGTGCAGAAGACGCATATGGCTGTAAGGGTGCCGACAGCATGTACATTGCTATTAAGCTGTGCTGCAAGGCGCAACTGCCGACAGCGTTCTCGCCCAACAACGATGGCCTGAATGATAAGTTCGGTATTATATCCAATGGCAACTATAAGATTTACAACTTCAGGGTGGTGAACAGGTATGGAAGAGAAGTGTTCAACACTACCAACCAGAATGACCGCTGGGACGGTACTTACAACGGTATGCCGCAGGGTATGGGCACCTACTACTATTATATCAGGTATAGCTGCGAAGATGATAACGCTGACAATGTAGTGGAAGAGCGGGGAGATGTAACACTGATAAAATAATTGAATGAAATATTTTTTTGAAACGCCCTCCT
>CALEZD010000019.1 GCA_937928385.1 uncultured Bacteroidota bacterium | reverse complement strand
AAGTTTTCCGGATATTTCTTCCCCGCCTTAAACCTGACTGCTGATAATATATTGTTCACTGCGGGCGATATAAATATTTATCCTGCCCACCTGGTAGCCATAGGTATCATCGTATTGCTCTCTTACGTCAACTCGCGGGGGGTAAAAGAGGGTAAAACCATACAGCTGATTTTTACTTTTTCTAAAATGCTCGCCTTGTTTGGCCTGGTGGTATTTGGTTTTATATTGGTTGATCATAGTTTTTTTGCAGAAAACTGGGCAACAGGTTTTAATGCGATGAAGGACCTGGGCGAACGTAATGAAAACGGACAGCTGATACCTACAGGCTGGGGGCCTATAACAGGCACCGCCCTGCTGGGGGCTATTGCTGCAGCTATGGTAGGCTCTGTGTTCAGCAGCGATGCCTGGAACAATGTGACCTTTGTAGCAGGAGAGGTGAAAAATCCCCAAAGGAATATCGGCCTCAGTTTGTTTTTGGGAACCTTTATTGTAACACTGTTGTACGTTACCACCAACCTGATGTACCTGAACGTATTGCCGCTGAATGAAATCGCTTTCCCCGAAGAAGACAGGCTGGCGGTAGCTGCGGCCAACCAGGTATTTGGTGACAACGGCAAACTGGCTATTGCCGCACTGATTATGATTTCCACTTTTGGCTGCAATAATGGATTGATACTATCCGGTGCCAGGGTATATTATACTATGGCTAAAGATGGTTTGTTTTTCAGCAAAGCAGGACATTTGAATAAGAACGGTGTGCCTCAATGGGCATTATGGGCGCAATGCCTGGTAGCATCTATACTGTGCCTGAGTGGCCGCTATGGCGATTTGCTGGATATGATATCATTTGTAGTGGTGATATTTTATGTCCTCACCATTGCCGGGATATTCATCCTGCGCAAGAAAAAACCTGATGCAGAAAGGCCATACAAGGCATTTGGCTACCCCTTTCTGCCGGCATTGTATATCCTTATGGGATTATCGTTTTGTATTTTGCTGATCATATTCAAGCCGGAATTTACCTGGCCGGGATTGATAATAGTGCTGATAGGCATACCTATCTATTATATAGTGAAAAAGCGTGGATAGATACCGGATGAAGAAAGAAGAACTGACAAAGCTGTTTAAGAATATGAGCCGCCTGCACGTAGTGGTGGTGGGCGATGTGATGCTGGACAATTACTGGTGGGGTGATGTGGAGCGTATATCGCCGGAGGCACCTGTGCCGATAGTAAGGTTGAAAAAACGTGAGGCCCGTATGGGAGGTGCCGCCAACGTAGCCATGAACTGTAAAGCGTTGGGGGCGAAGGTAACACTGGCCAGCGTGGTGGGCAATGACCATGAAGGGCATATACTGCGCGATATGGCGGAGCAGGAAGGGATAGACACCGGCCTGCTGATGCTGAGCAGCGAACGCATAACTACCACCAAAACAAGGGTGATGAGCCGTAGCCAGCACATACTGCGTATGGATGATGAGGTTAATGACGAATTAAGTACTAAAGATGAACACCCCTTCCTGGAGAAACTGCTGAAATACCTGCAGATACAGAAACCGGACGTGCTGATATTCGAAGATTATAATAAAGGGGTGCTTAAAGAAAATGTTATAGCTCGCACTATAGCGCATTGCCGCGAGTTGGGCATGGTAGTAGCGGTGGACCCTAAGAGGGATAATTTTCTTGCTTATAAAGGTGTTACTATTTTTAAACCCAACCTGAAAGAAGTAAAAGAAGGCTTGAATATATCGCTGAATATCATCAACAAAGTGACTATGGACAAGGTGCACAAAGAATTGAAAGCGGCCCTGCACCACGACATTACATTCATAACACTATCTGAGAAAGGGGTGTATTACGGTAATTCCAGTTCTGAAGTTATCCCGTCGCATCTCAGGAGTATTGCTGATGTATCGGGCGCCGGAGATACTGTGATAGCAACTGCGGCCATGGTATATACCCTGAGTAAAGACCCCGTACTGATGGCTAAGGTGTCGAACATAGCAGGTGGCCTGGTATGCGAAGAAGTAGGCGTGGTACCCATCAATAAAAAACGGCTGATGGAAGAATGTGCCCGTCTATTGGGTAGTTAGGATTTCCCCTCGTCTGCAAGTGCGTAAATATCCGGCAGGTTTCTGCCCATGCCATTGCAGTCAAGCCCGTAACCAATTACAAACCTGTCAGGAATTTCGAAGCAGGTATAATCAATTGCAACTTCGTGTGTACGTGCATCCGGTTTTGAAAGTAAAGACACCAGCTTTAGTGATGCCGGCGATTTTTCTATAATGCGCGGCAGCAACTCGTGTATGGTTTTGCCTGTATCAATTATATCTTCAATCACTACAACATGCCTGCCGCTCAATTCACTGTTCAGGCCTATAAGTGTCTGTACATGGCCCGTAGAGCTGGTACCTTCATAAGAACTGAGTTTGATAAAAGATACTTCAGCCGGGATGTCAATCTGCCTCAGCAGGTCGGCGGCAAATACAAAAGCCCCGTTAAGTACACAAAGGAATACCGGGCTTTTACCCCTGTATTCCTCTGCGATTAATTTGCCTGTTTCGTTTACTTTCTGCGCAATAGTTGCGGCATCTATAAACAGTTCAAATCTCTTATCGTCAATTGTAACCTCGTGCATATTATCATCTAAGGCTTCACGCGCAGTTGCTGTCCTTCCTGTATCGCGTCAAAATCCAGGCCGTTCCAATCCATAAGCTGACGGATAGTTATGCCGTTTTTCTTTGCGATGGTATATGCTGTGTCGCCTTTTTTTACCGTGTAGAATTTGCCCGGTTCCAATTGTTGTTGGCGCGGTGCAACATTCTGTTGGGGTTGTTGGCCATAATTTTGTTGTGCGTACTGTTGTTGCTGCTGATAACCTTGCTGTTGGTTGTATGCCGGCTGTTGCTGGCTGTAGCCTTGTTGTTGATTATATGCCGGCTGCTGATAACTCTGCTGTTGGTTATAAGCAGGTTGTTGCTGATAACCCTGCTGTTGGTTATAAGCAGGTTGTTGATTCTGTGCAGGCTGTTGTTGATAGTTCTGTTGTGGTTGTTGCTGCTGATAGCTTTGCTGCCTTTGTTGAGGCTGTTGATATTTTTGTTGCTGGTTATCATTTCCCGCATAGATGACGTTGTCGAATTGCTCTTTCAACGCATCCAGTTCCGTCCTGGGTTTTTGCGGCTGTGGCGTGGCAACGGCAGGTTGCACGGCTTTATTGTCATCGTCTCTTTCTTTCCTGTTCTTCCTACGCTCCCGTTTTGATGATTCCTCTTCCTGTACTTGCGCAGCAGGATTGGGTTTCACATTATTGCCCGCAGTATATTGATTAGCGTTTTGCTGTGGCTGCTGGTATGCAGGTTGTTGTGGTTGCTGGTACGCAGGTTGCTGTGGCTGCTGGTACGCGGGTTGTTGTGGTTGCTGGTATGCAGGTTGTTGCTGCTGACGGTAAGTATTATTACCGGCCTGTTCCTGCCTTGCAGGTTGTTGGTTTTGTACCTGTGCAGAAGTGTTCCTATTATAATATTGTCCGGCAGGATTGGGTTTGAAATTCCCCTTTGTATCAGCCCCGTTATCAGCAGGCTGTGTATAGGCCGGTTGTGTAGCCGGAGAAGGAGTTTCCAGGTATTTGCTTGGAGCCGGCTGCGAGTTGGTGTTTGGCTGTTGTGTAGCGGCGGGTGAACTTGTAACGGCAGTTTGTTGCTGTTGTTGTTCTATTGCAGCCTGTATTTCTTTTTCCTTTTTGCGTATCTCCCTGGCTTCTTTTATTTTTTCAAATATGGTTTTTTCTTCCTGCACTACAGGTGCGGGGTTTTTGGGAAATGTACGTGTAGGTGGTGCCTGGTTGGCAGCACTGGGGTCGTAGTAGCGGGGGTTGTTTATCTCAGGGTCTTCGCCATAACCATCATAGTTTTCGTTATTGGTATAGCCATTGTTATTGTAGTTATTATCCTGGTTATTCCTGGCAAAGTTTCCATCATCCTCAGGTGTGTGCGGGCGTGTAGCGGGTTTCGTGCCAGCCTGTGCCTGTAGTTCCAGTGTTACACCCGGCATTGGTTCTTCACCCGGCTCCATATAGTTCAGGTCGCGCAGGTATTTTAATTGAACCCCTTCTTTCTGTGCTATCACCAGCATGGTTTCCCCGGGCTTTACCAGGTGCATAGGCCTGATGCCCCAGAAGTGTTTGCGCTCCAGGTAGAGAGGCATATCAGTAGGTAGCGGTTTCTCTTCCAGGTCGTTCATCTCCAGGAATTTTTCATACCGCACACCGTTGCGCACAGCATATTGCAGGGGCATGTCTCCCGCCTTGCCATATACGGCACGCAGGTTGTTGATTTTAACTACTGTCTGTGGAGTGTTGTCTACACGTTGCTCAACGGTACGTCCGTTTTGGCGAGAGCGTACTACTGTCTGTCTTTCGCTGGGGCGTGTGTCAATATATTTTGAAATCCTTTCGGGCGGTGTATTATTTATGGGTTGCGAAGCACCATAGCTGTTTGCCGGTGGCGTATATGCCTGAGTGCCGCTGTTATTGCCATAGCTGTTTTGTGCATTGTAGTTGTTGTAGGCGGGTTGCTGTTGCTGTACGGGTTGATTGTATTGTTGTCCGTAACTGTTATTATCACGCCTGCCACCTGTATTGTCATATACGGGTGCGGCTGCTATATTGCCGGTGGCGGGGCCATTACTGCCCAATGCGGCATAAGTATATTCCTGCAGCCTGTAGTCTTCAATTATTTTTATCAGCAGTTGCGGGTACTTAGGATTGGTGGCATATCCGGCCTTGTGCAGTCCGAATGCCCATGCGGCATAGTCTGTTACGGACAGTGAGAATAATGATGCGTATCGTGGATTCGACCTCAGGTAGTTAGACTGGTCCTGGTACGATTCAAAATCAAGGTTGTATTTGCGAAAACATTCATTGGCCCTGTCGTCGGTATGGTTGAAGGTCTGTCCTGTCCAGCCTGTTTTACATTTCAGGCCGAAGTGGTTGTTGGCTTCTGTAGCTAATTTGCTGGTGCCGGCTCCTGTTTCGTGTATGCCCTGTGCCAGTTTGATGGCGGCAGGTATGCCGGTGCGTTGTTGTTCGCTCATGGCAAGGGCGCGGTAACGTTCAATATAGTCTTGAACATTATTTTTTTTCAGGTTTTGTGCATTTGTGTTTATCGTACAAGCCAGCACAAGGGCGGCAAATACTACGAACATTTTTTTCATACACCAGTGTTTTTTGTGTTTTATTATTCTTTTGTTTTTCTTGCTATCATAATACCATCCCTTATGGGCAACAGTACATGTTCTATCCTGGGGTCATTGCGCAGTTTCTCGTTGTATGCATGTATCGCTTTCGCGTTCTTGCTTTGTTGTTCCGGCGGCAAAACCACTTCACCATCGTAGAGTACATTATCCGCCAGTATAAATCCGCCTATGCGTACTTTGCTAAATACCTGGTCGAAATAACGGCCGTAATTTATCTTGTCTGCATCAATGAATACCAGGTCGAACACTTCGTCCAGTTCCGGTATTATTTTCTCTGCTTTTCCAATATGTTGCGTGATTCTTCCCTCTAATCCCGCTTCACAAATATAATGAAAACACATGTCCTGCAACTCCTCGTTGATGTCGATGGTGTGCAGATGCCCGTCCTCCGCCAAACCTTTCGCCAGGCAAATTGCTGAGTATCCTGTGTAGGTTCCAATCTCTAAAATTCTGCGCGGACGGAGCATCTGGCTAAAAGCCTGTAAAACAGCGCCTTGCAGGTGGCCTGACAACATCACGGGCAATGCTGCTTTCAGATTTGTTTCACGATTCAGCTTCGCCAAAACTGGATCTTCTGCCGATGTATAGTTTTCTATGTAATTGTTAATGTTTAGTGAATGCAGAAAATGCCCCATGAAAACCCTTCGTTTTGGGATGAAAAAGTATTTATCAGCACAAAAATACTGAACTAATGAGAGACTTCGGCAGCGGGTTTGGATGAAAATAACCAAAGAAATAAATAGGCAATCATGGCATTGATGAGCAGCAATTCTAAACCTATTTTATAACCACCTAACAATGCGGCATCATGTTCTTTAATGAAATAAGAAATAATGGGGGCAGCAATACATATTATTGGCACAAACTTGTTATTGACATTGCGTTTGGTGAGAATACCGAACGCGAAAAGCGCCAGCAGCGGCCCGTAGGTATAGCCTGCTACAGCCAATAGGGTAGTGATGAGTGAGCCATTATCCACCTCGCGGAAGAAGAAGATGCAACCGAGGAATACTACTGCGAAGGTATTGTGTACCACCAGGCGCACCCGCTTTTTGCGTTCTTCGCTCCAGTCGTTGCGGCGTTTCATGCCCAGTATATCTATACAGTAAGAGGAGGTAAGGGCGGTGAGGGCACCGTCTGCACTGGGGAACAGGGCTGATATCAGGCCTATCATAAAGCAAACGGTGATGATAAACGGTAAGCCGCTTTTTAAAGCTATAAATGGGAATATATCGTCGCCCACCGCAGAAATGCCCTGTGCGTCGGCATACAGGTAGAGCAGGCCACCCAGCAGCAAGAATATGAAGTTGGCCACCAGCAGTATGAAGCAGAAGCTAATCATGTTCTTCTGAGAATCCTTCAGGTTGCTCACGCTGATGTTCTTCTGCATCATTTCTTGGTCTAGGCCGGTCATACCAATAGTAATAAATGCACCGCCCAACACACTTTTCCAGAAGCTGCCTGCCGACATAATATCGGTATTTACCATTTTGGTATAGCCTTTGGCAGTCATGGCTTCCCAGGTGCCTGTGAGGCTGAGGCCAAGTTGGTTCATGATATAACCCACACATACCAGCAGTGCCAGTATCATGAAGGTGGTTTGCAGGGTATCGGTCCATACAATAGTTTTTACACCGCCTTTGTATGTGTATAGCAATATCAGTACGAGTATCAGTACTGCGGTAAATTCAAATGACACGCCCAGGTCTTTCAATACAAAGAATTCCAATACCTTGATAACGAGATATAACCTGAGCGTAGCCCCCAGCGTGCGCGACAGAATAAAGAACAATGCCCCCGTTTTGTAAGATGCCGTGCCCAAACGGTGGTCGAGGTAGGTATATATAGAGGTAAGCTGCATTTTGTAATAGATAGGCAGCAGAACAAAAGCCACAGCAAAGTAGCCCAGCCAGTAGCCGATTACTACCTGGAAGTAGGAGAACCCGGCAGCGCCTACCGTTCCCGGTACTGATATAAAGGTCATGCCCGATAGGGAAGTGCCTATCATGCCAAAGGCCACTACCCACCACTTGCTGCTGCGGTTGCCTATGAAAAACGATTCGTTGGTAGAGCCCCGTGAAGTATAGAAAGCTATGCCCAGCAGCAATGCGAAATAGGATACTATGATAATAAGCAGTATGGCTGAAGTACTCATAAGCTGTGAAAATAGAGAAATGTATATTAATAGCGAAGCGTAACATAAGTACCACGCCAATTTTACGTGTAGGATTACCTTTGTGGCTCAAAATCGAATGTATGACGCAGGATTTCTGGAACGAGCGATATAACAGGGAAGAATATGTATATGGCGAAGAGCCCAACGAGTATCTGAAGCAGCAATTGGGAAAGTTCCCGCCGGGAAAAATATTGTTCCCGCTGGAAGGTGAGGGGCGCAATGCTGTATATGCGGCAGGTATAGGTTGGCAGGCAGATGCCTTTGATATGAGTGCTGAAGGGAGAAAGAAAGCCATGTTACTGGCAGAGAAGAAAAATGTGCATATAAACTACCGTATAGGCGAACTATCTGAACTGTCTTACGAAGAAGGGGCATACGACGCTATGGTATTAATCTTCGCGCATTTCCCCGCGGATAAGAAAGCGGCCTACCACAGCCGGTTGAATAGCTACCTGAAGAAAGGCGGGGTAGTGATATTAGAGGCTTTTAGCAAAAAGCAGCTTGAGTACAGCTCAGTAAATCCTGCCGCGGGCGGACCCAGAGATGAGGCAATGCTGTACAGCGAAGAAGAACTGCGTACGTACTTTAAAGATTTTGACATCATAGAACTGTACGAAACGGATACCGAGCTGCATGAAGGCGCTTTTCACAATGGGAAAAGCGCGGTAGTGAGGTTCACCGGCAGGAAGAAATAGAAGTTGTACCTACTCTTCCCGCACCGGCGGGTAGTCCAGCATATTTTCAGAGCTGGCTACCACAGTAGCTACAGTAGCATCGCCTGTTACATTTACTACTGTCCGGCACATATCCAGTATTCTATCAACAGGGAATATCAATGCTATCCAGGCAGGATTGAGTCCCACGGATTGTAATACGATAATGAGCATAATCAGCCCGGCACTGGGTACGGCTGCTGTACCTATTGATGCCAGCGTAGCTGTTAGTACGATGGTGAGTTGTTGGGTAATATTCAGGTCGACACCATGCAACTGCGCCAGGAACACCACGGCTACGGCCTGGTACAGGCTGGTGCCATCCATATTTACAGTAGCGCCTATGGGCAATACAAAGCTCCCTACTTCTTCGCGTACACCCAGGTTGTCATGCACACAATCCATAGTAACTGGCAGGGTGGCTGCCGAGCTGCTGGATGAAAATGCCAGGAATTGTGCAGGTGCTATAGCTTTGAAAAATGCACCGTACTTCAGCTTTTTTACAAAACGTGTAATAATGAGAGGGTACAATATGAATATCATAATGGCCAGTCCTGCCAGTACTACTGCCATATAGGTAGTAATAGCGCCCAGCAGATTGATAATGCGGTCTGTATTATCATTTGCCATCTGGGTGAGCTTGCCGGCCATAAGAGCAAATACAAAGAATGGTGCGCCACGCATCACTATATCCACCATTTTGATGAATATTTCACTGCCCCCTTCTATAAAAGAAACCATGCCCGCTACCTTGGCCCTGGGCAATGAGATAAGGGTGATGCCAAAAAATATAGCGAAGAATATCACCTGCAGCATCAGGCTGTCGTTGAAGGACAGGAATATATTGCTGGGTACCATCTCTACCAGGAATTGCAAAGGCCCCTTATCTTTTTGTGATTTTGCAGCCATCATCTTTTCTTCGATGGTAGCATTACTTTCTTCCTGCGCTAATTTGCTTTGTGCTTCGGAAAGGTATTGCGTGTATTGTGGGTTGCTTATATATCGCTTGTCATCTTTTATTTTGACGTTATTATCGCCCGCCCATATTTCATAAGATAGCCTGTTGACGGTCTGCAATTCGGTGCTGATTCTGTTTCCGGGCTTAACTATATTCACTAATACTAACCCCAGGCATACCGCTGTAACAGTGGTGATTAAATACAGGCTGAGTGTTTTGACACCCAACCTTCCCAGGCTTTTGGTGTCTGATAAACCGGAAATACCGGATATGATGGAAAACAGCACCAGGGGCACTGCTATCAGTTTCAAAAGATTGATGAATATATCCCCAAACGGGGCTATCCAGTTCATGGTGAAATCTTTCAGCCCGATATAACCTGATAGAAAAGTCCATGCCACACCCAATACCAGGCCTATGATTATTTGAAAATGCAGGGGAATCCTTCTTTTTTTCAGGTTGTTCATGCGTACAGATTGTTCCCGCTAATGTACTCAATAACCTGCACGAATTGAAAATGAAGTCCGTTGCCTGCAGTTATTACAACAATAATGCCCGCACGATAGCGGGCATGGTATAACAATTTGTGAGAATAGTTATTTCTTATTGCTGAAAAAATCCTTCAGGTCGCGGCTCATTTCTTCACCACGCCTTTTCAGGTCCTGTAGTTCGTGGTCCATATTTTTCTTCATAGTCTTAAAATCCATGGGCGGTACGCCGGTCATGTAATACATTTCCTGTGGAGTGCGTGCCTCCGGTATAATTGCCCAGGCTATCAGGTATGCCACTATGCCTATACCGAATGTCAGTATCGCCACCAGCAATATCAACCTTACCAGTACCGGGTCAATATCAAAATAGCTGGCAATACCACTGCATACACCGCCTACCCATTTGTCATGCGGATTGCGGTACAGCCTTCTTCTTACAGCATCAGTTGGTATATACTGCTGGTAGCTGGTTTTGCTTTTGGGTGGTGTGTCTTCGTTCAGCTCATTTGGATAGCCGAGTGTTTCTATCACCTTTTGCACGTCGCTGCTGATGATAGCCTGTGCGCCAGCTTGCAGCCTGGCGTTGAACAACTCCGCTATACGGTTTTCGATGTCCTGTATGATTTCATCCTTGCCTGCTTCGCCTGCAAACTGCAGCTCCAGCGAAGTGATATATTTGTTTAAGCCATCATAAGCGCGTTCCTCTATGGGTATTACCTGCCCGCCGATGGTTATTTGTATGATTCTTTGCATGTCTTAGTTATTTGTAGTGGTTAAATTATTTACTGATGTACTTAGTTCTGTCCAGGTGGTTTTTAACTGTTCATATATTTTGCCGCCGTCTTCCGTCAACGCAAAATACTTCCTGGGTGGGCCCGATGGCGACTCTTCCCAACGATAGCTCAGCAGCCCCGCATTTTTCAGCCGGGTAAGCAGGGGATATAAGGTACCCTCCAGCACTACCAGCTTATTGGCTTTCAATTGCTCCAGTATATCGCTGGGGTATGCTTCCTGCTCCTTTTGGATGATGCCCATAATACATAACTCCAAAAGCCCTTTTTTCATCTGCGATTCCGTATTCTCAATATTCATCTGTGCTTATTTACTATGCAAAAATATAAAAAATATAGTACTATGCAAAGCAAGGTACTAAAATAATGCAAAATATTTTGTTAAGTACAGTATTGATTCAATCGCAGGATTAAGAACTTTGTTACATGAGCTACAGGAAAATTACAGCTGCTGACCTGGAGGTATTTGCTGCTATTGTAGGTAGGGCTTATGTTCTGACGGATGGGGAGGCGCTCAAAAAGGCTGCATCGGACGAAACAGAGGACCTGGAGTATATGCCTGAGGCGGTGATAAAGCCGGACACTGCTGAAGAAATAAGCAGGATATTGGCATATTGCAATGAGTATATAATACCCGTGACAGTACGTGGCGCAGGTACGGGACTGAGCGGCGGGGCATTGGCTGTATATGGCGGTGTAGTGCTGGATATGAGCCGGATGAACAGGATATTGAACATGGATGCACAAAACTTCCAGGTAACAACAGAGCCCGGCGTTATCACACAGGTGCTGCAGGAATATGTACAGGAGCAGGGCTTGTTTTACCCGCCTGACCCGTCCAGCCGGGGCTCATGTTTTATCGGGGGTAATGTGGCTGAAAACTCAGGCGGCCCCAGGGCGGTGAAATATGGTGTGGTGAAGGATTATGTATTGAACCTGGAAGTAGTGCTGGCTAGCGGTGAAATAATATGGACAGGGGCTAATGTGCTGAAAAACGCTACTGGTTACAACCTTACTCAACTGGTAGTAGGCAGCGAAGGTACATTGGGTGTAGTGACCAAGATTGTGCTGAGGTTAATACCTGCAGTACAACACAATGTGCTGATGCTGGTGCCATTCCGTTCGGCCATAGATGCTTGCACGGCTGTAAATGAGATATTACTGTCGGGTATTACACCATCTGCGCTGGAGTTTATGGAGCGACAAGCCATACTATTGGCTATGGAATATACAGGAAACACATCGCTGCCATTGGCAGACGCTACAGAAGCTCAATTGCTGATAGAACTGGATGGTAATGATATGCATGTATTATTGCAACAGTCGGAACAGGTAACGAACGTTTTGGGCGGTTTCGAGACAGGGGAAATCCTTTTTGCAGACAGCCATGAACAAAAAGAAGCGTTGTGGGCACTACGCAGAAAGGTAGGTGAGGCAGTAAAGAACCACTCGGTATATAAAGAAGAAGATACGGTAGTGCCTCGGGCGGAGCTGCCGCAACTGCTGGCAAAAGTGAAGAGTATTGGCGCTGCTTATGGTTTTACGTCAGTATGCTATGGCCATGCAGGCGATGGCAACCTGCATGTAAACATTATTAAGGGTAATATGAGTGACGATGACTGGAATAGTAAATTATCCATTGCCATAAGGGAGTTGTTCGCAGAAGTGGTAAAAATGGGAGGTACATTGTCAGGAGAGCATGGTATAGGGCTGGTGCAGAAGGGATATATGAATACAGCGTTTAATACTACACAGCTTAGACTGATGAAATCCATTAAGAATATCTTCGACCCGAATGATATACTGAATCCGGGTAAGATATTCCCTGATTATTTGTGAAAATTTTTACAGTAATATGTAAATGCGATACGTAATATTACAGGCTATAACTACGTTTTACAGTAACTTTGTGCAAGCCTGTAACAAAAAGAATTGGTATGAAACAACTATTGACTACTCTTTTTTTTAGTCTTTTTTTAATAAGCACCGCTGTAGCGCAGGAAGAAGTGTACAGCAGCTCTGGTAAACCACTGAACAGGACACAAAAAAATGTAAAAGACGACAGGCTGATAGATCCGAGCCGGATAATAGTAGGCGGCTGGGGATTGTTTGGCATAGGTTCAGGAGTTACAAATGTTGGTGTTACACCTATATTTGGTTATCGCATCACGGATAACTTTTCTGCAGGAATAGGGTTCGGATATCAGTACCTGAGGGTAAAAGATTATTTCCTGGTAACAACAAGTTTTACAACTACCGAGGGACGCCCACTTAACATGCACATCTATTCTCCCAGTGTATGGGCAAGGCATATAATATGGAACAATATCTTTGGGCATGTGGAATATGAGCATAATATTTCTTCATACAAAGAATATATAAACAATACACTTGTTGATCCACCGTATGAGATAAGAAATTTAAATATAAATGTACCCTGCCTGTTGCTGGGTGGTGGCTTGCGCCAGCCCGTTGGCCAGCGTTCTTCGTTTGTATTTATGGCCTTGTACGACGTACTGCAAAATGAGTATAGCCCATATCGGAATACCATCGCTATCAGGGTAGGGTTTAATTTTGGTTTTTAGGCAATAAAAAAGCCGCCCGAAGGCGACTTAAAGCTTGTGGAGGATAATCCCGTACGTACGGGAAACCGATGACCTTCCCGCCGTGGCGGGACGCTCTGGTCAACTGAGCTTAATACAATAAAAAAAGCCGCCCGAAGGCGACTTAAAGCTTGTGGAGGATAACGGAGTCGAACCGATGACCTCTTGCATGCCATGCAAGCGCTCTAGCCAGCTGAGCTAATCCCCCCTCAGAAATACTATTAATGTTTTAAAGAACTGTGTCAACTAAACTGATGACCATCCCGCCGTGGCGGGACGCTCTAGCCAGCTGAGCTAATCCTCCGTAGCGGGGTGCAAATATACTCAGCATTCCGGTTTTTAACCAAATTTAGTTAACTTTATTATGCACTGCTTAGCTTATGTGGAAACAGATAATGACATATTTCTACTTGCGTAAACGTGACTCTAACGAGCCTCGGAATATTAATATTAAGTTTATGCATGGTATGAACAGGATATCTTTATTAATGTTTCTTGTTGCGGTAATCGTGATGATAGTACGGCTAATTACGAAGTAACTGTATTATCTCGTCTGCCGCCAGTTCTGAGGTAGAGTAAGTCCCCAGTTTATCCCACAATGCAGCATAATCACGCTTCATTTGTTGCAGATTACTCCCGTCTTCTAATATTTTTCTGAGCTCACTTTCCAGTTTGGTTTCATTAAAGTCGTCCTGTATCAGTTCTTTTATTACTTCCTTATCCATCACCAGGTTCACCAGCGATATATATTTTACATCCACCAGTTTGGTAGCCAGCCAGAACGATAGGGGGTTGCCTTTGTAGCACACCACCTCAGGCACGCCGAAAAGTGCTGTTTCTAACGTAGCGGTACCACTGGTAACTAATGCTGCCGTGGCTTGTTTCAGCAGGTTGTAGGTCTGGTTATTGGCTATCAATACATTTTTTGCACCGATGAGCTCTTTATACAAACTATCGGGCTGTGCCGGAGCTTGTGCTACTACAAACTGGTATTGGGGGAAGCGCTCCACCATGCTGAGCATGATGGGCAGTTTTACCCTTATCTCTTGTTTCCTGCTGCCGGGCAGTAGTGCTATTATGGGTTTGTCAGACAGCTTCTGTAAATGCACCTGCTCTTTTTCGTATTGAATCACTTCGGTGAGCGGGTGCCCCACATAGGTCACATCGTAGTCCCATTTGCTTTTATAATACTCCGTTTCAAAGGGCAGTATCACCAGCATCTTATCTACGTCACGCTTAATTTTCTTTACCCTGTTGGCCTTCCACGCCCATACTTGTGGCGATATGTAATACACAATTTTAAGCCCTTGCTGCCTGGCCCATTCGGCTATGCGCAGGTTGAAGCCCGGGTAATCAACCAGTACCAATACATCTGGTTGATATGCCAGAATGTCTTTCTTGCAGAAATCTATATTCCGGAGAATGGTACGCAGGTTGGCCAGTACTTCTACAAAGCCCATAAAGGCCAGGTCGCGGTAGTGTTTGACAATGGTAGCGCCGGCGGCTTCCATTTTATCGCCGCCCCAGCATCGTATATCGGCAGTATTGTCTTTTTTGTGTAATGCTTTTATGAGGTTACCACCGTGCAGGTCGCCACTGGCTTCGCCCGCTATGATGTAATACCGCATTTACCATACAAACTTTAGTAATACAATGAATACTGCATATAACATGGTAGCAATCAACAGTCCCCTGGCTGTGAGGTCGAGCCTGCGGTTGGTATAATATATAAACGGAATGATATTTATGAGTATGCTCAGGCTGAGCACCAAGGCTGCTGTGTCAAGATTATGCTTTAACGTATTGTAAAAGGACTCAAATGATTTGCCGCCAAACATGATAAGATATACAATGAATACCCCTACCAATGGCAGCAATAATCCTATTATCAGGCCCAAAAGCGATACATTACGTTTCATAACAGCTAAATATAACGCTAATATACAAGTGAAAAAATCATTTTACCAACGTTGGCACGGCAATATTGAAAGAATTACCTTTGCCAACTGAAACACAAACCGTTTACATGAACTTTTTTCTGAAGAATATACCTGAGCGCACACAACAGCCACGCCAGTACGGGCTTACTATGGCTATGGACAAAGGATTGGGGCTGGATGATGTAAGGAACTTTATGTCGGTGGCCTCACCGTTTGTAGATATAGTGAAATTCGGTTTCGGCACAGCGTTCGTTACCAACCGCTTGCGTGAGAAGATAGAAATATACAGGGAGCATGATATGCCGGTATATTTTGGTGGTACTTTGTTTGAAGCCTTCCTGATAAGAGGGCAATTTGACGACTATCTCAACGTCATCAAAGATTACGGCCTGAAATATGTAGAAGTATCAGACGGCTCGATAACTATACCGCATGAGGAGAAATGCAAATACATATCCGAACTGGCAAAACATGTAACTGTGTTATCTGAAGTGGGTTCGAAAGACGCGACACACATCATTCCGCCCTATAAATGGATAGAACTGATGAAAGCTGAACTGAGTGCAGGTGCACAATATGTAATAGCTGAAGCGCGCGAAAGCGGTAACGTAGGTATTTATCGTGGCTCGGGCGAGGTGCGCGAAGGCCTGGTGCAGGAAATACTTACACAGATACCATCTGAGAAAATAATATGGGAAGCGCCGCAAAAAGCGCAGCAGGTTTATTTCCTGGAGTTGTTGGGTGCGAATGTTAACCTTGGTAATATACCGCCGAGTGAAGTGTTGCCTCTGGAAGCGATGCGCAACGGGTTGAGAGGAGATACTTTCCACATGTTCCTCGATAAAAATTAAAATGAATGAAAGGGTATGTTGCAAACATACCCTTTTTTATTCTGTTATTTTGACTGATGTCGGCTAGAAGGCTATATGGTTTAATTGGGTTTCCGCTGGGGCATACTTTTTCGCCCGGGTATTTCAATGCCAAATTTGAACGTGAAGAAACAGATGCAGAATACAAAGCATTTCCGCTTTCAACCGTCAATGAATTATTGCAATTGCCGGAATTGTACCCTCACCTGTCGGGACTCAATGTAACAACGCCATACAAAGAGCAGGTTATTGCATTGCTGGACGAATGCGATGAAGTGGCTGCCACAATAGGTGCAGTAAACTGTATTAAAATAACTGATGGTAAAACTAAAGGCTATAATACTGACATTATTGGTTTTGAACAAAGCCTGCGGCCATTACTAAGCGCATGTATAGATAAGGCTATTGTGTTGGGGACAGGCGGTGCAGCCAGGGCGGTAAGGTATGTATTGGATAAGAACCAGATACCCAATATAAGCGTTTCGAGGGAGGGGAAAGAAGATGCAATTACTTACAGCGAAATGACTCATGAAATTATGGACAGTCACAAGTTAGTGATTAATACTACACCCCTGGGCATGTACCCTTATGCCGAAAGCTACCCGCCCATACCTTACGATGCATTGTCTGCAGAACATTTATTGTACGACCTGGTGTATAATCCCGCGCTTACAACCTTTATGCAAAAGGGGAAACAGCAAGGCGCTATGGTTAAGAACGGTATGGAAATGCTGGAAATACAGGCTGAAGCATCATGGGCTATATGGAACTCATGATATACCCACTGTATAATACACGCAGGTGGTAAGAAAGTTTCGTGCAAAGGGTATCGCAGATATGATACGGGACTGCTTTACCGGTTTCCACCCAAACTTATATTTATATATGGGGTTGATTAAGAAGTGTTGCTTCTTTAATACCTGCAGCCCACTTTTCCTGATGATGCGCTCAAACCTTTCAATGCTGATACGAGTGTCATAGATTTCCAATAGTTCTTTAATGACACCATCACCCTCGCCAAAAATTTTGAGCAATCTTTTATATATAGGCCTGGGCAGTATATGGTAGTAGGGCATCATGGCTATTTTTCTGGAGGCTATCTGCTGGTGCCCGCCAAAGGGCATATACCACGGCGGGAAGCCAAAAAATATCTGGCCGTCGCGTTTCAGCAGGTTCTTCAGGTAGGGGATGAATAGCTCCTGGTCAGGAATATGTTCAATAGCATCTTTGAGTATAATGACATCAAAATAATTTTTGAACCTGGACAGGAAATCGTCATCATATACATTTTTGTACAGGAATTCAGCATTGCCTGCCTGCACAAATTTTTCCAGGAACCCATTGGCCAGGTCAATCCGCTTCGGGTCCAGATCTACGCCTACACAGTGGCAGCCGGCTTCGGCAAAAGGCACCAATACCCCGCCTTCTCCGCAACCAATCTCCAGCACACGTACCTCTGTACCGGGTTTCTTAGTTGCTGCAATAAACGGTAGTACATAAGAGCGGGAATTATCTACCTGTTGCTCAAATCGTACCCTGTCGTCTTTATGTTGTTTCAGCGCCAATGTATCAGCTTTGTAATGAACAGGTAAAGTTAACTTTTTAGCTCTTTTATCAAACCCTGCAATATCTCTAATTGTTTGCTGATGCTGTGGTGATGTATCTTTTCGTATAATTCAATGATGAATTGTTTGGATATGCCCGCCTGCTCGGCCCGTTTCCCTCTTGTTTCCACTATTTCATTCCACCTGTCGGGCTGGTAGGCAGTCATATTACACTCTTTCTTTACCTGTCCTATTTTGTCGCTCAGCTCCATACGGCGGGCTATCAGGTCTATAATTTCTGCATCTATTCCGTCCATTACCTGGCGCAGGTATTCCAGCCCCAGTTCTTTGCTCAGGCCTTCTCCTTTGTTATCCCGCACTACCAGCTGGGCCAGCAATTCGCCCAGGGCGGCAGGTGTTATTTGCTGGGCGGAGTCACTCAACGCTTTATCAGGCTGAGTATGGGTTTCTATCATCAGTCCTTCAAAGCCCATATCCATAGCTTTTTGGGCAATATCTGCCACCATAGCCCTGTTGCCGGTAATATGGCTGGGGTCGGATATGATGGGCAAGTCGGGCATTCTGCGTTTCAACTCTATAGGTATTGGCCAGTTGGGCTGGTTGCGATAGGGCGATGCAGCATTGTAGGTAGAGAACCCCCGGTGTACCGCCGCTATATCTGTTATGCCCACAGCGGCCATGCGTTCAATAGCACCCTGCCAGAGGTCCACATCGGGATTTACCGGGTTTTTTATCATTACCGGTATTTGTACTCCACGCAGCGCTTCTGCTATTCTTTGTACCAGGAAAGGGTTAACCGTTGTACGGGCACCCAGCCAAAGGACATCTATGCCATATTGCAGCGCCAGCTCTACATGGTTGGGTGTGGCCACTTCTATTGTTACGGGGATATTATAGGTAGCCTTTAAATCCTTGAGCCATGCCAGGGCTTCTTCCCCCATTCCTTCGAATGAGCCGGGGCGTGTGCGGGGCTTCCATACACCTGCCCTGAATAATTGTACGGGCATTTCCTGCAGTGCTGCTGCCGTAGCAAATACCTGCTCTCTCGATTCCGCACTGCACGGACCAGCTACCAAAAATGGCTTCCCCTTTTGCGTAAAAAACGACATAATGCAAAGATAATGGGCTGCCGGCGAAACATTGGCTACTAATTATTTATAGCTCTATTCACCATATGCAGGTATCTTTGCACGCATGAAACATATACCCCTGCTGGCGGAACTAAGGGATGGCGGTGTGATATTAGTAGATAAACCATACGAATGGACATCTTTTGATGCGGTCAACAAATTGAAGAAACTGTTAAAAGTAAAAATAGGCCATGCAGGCACTTTAGACCCGCTGGCTACAGGGCTGTTGATATGCTGTACCGGAAAATTCACCAAGAAAATAACTGAATACCAGAAGCAACCTAAAGAATACACCGGTATTTTTCATTTGGGAGAAGTGACCCCCACTTACGACCTGGAAAGTGAACCCGGCCCCTTTGGCGATTACCATGCTGTATCGGAGCTACAAATAGTGGAGGCTACAAAGCAGTTTATAGGTGATATCATGCAATTGCCCCCTATACATTCCGCTATAAAAAAAGAAGGTAAGCGCGCTTATGAATATGCCCGTGCAGGCAAAGAAATACAACTGGAGTCCCGCCCCGTACAAATCACTGAATTTGAAATAACCGCTATCAGCTTGCCTGAAGTGCATTTCAGAGTGTCATGCAGTACGGGTACTTATATACGTTCTCTTGCGCATGATTTCGGGCAGGCTTTAGGATGCGGTGCTTACCTGCAGGAGTTGCGCCGTACTAAAATAGGGGAGTTTAATGCAGATGATGCATTTACCCCTGCCGAACTGATTAACGCCTGGAAGGAACAGTAATTATCCTTTAGAATTTATCAATATTTGTGAACTGCCTGTTTCCACAGGTTGAATGAAACCGCTCATTCGTTGAATGAAACTGCCCATTCGTTTGATGTGACATTTCTGTGCCGGAATAATCTTTTTCTTTACACTACCTATAAGCCACCTGTAAACCCTAACCATAAACCCCAGCCTGAAACACCCCTGAACGAAACCGGCCCCTTTAAGCCCCCTACACTGGCAACTGAATACAGTTGCCTTTTTGTATTTTTATAAATATGAAGCAGATATTAATACTGGCAGGGTTGTGCACAATAATGCTGAGTACTTATGCACAAAAAACTGATAACAACATGATGCTGATAAATGATGTATTAGATAAACAGGCAGCAGCATGGAATAAGGGTGATATTGAAACCTATATGCAGGGATACTGGAATCATGACAGCCTGTTGTTTATAGGTAGCAAAGGGCCTGTATATGGTTATCAACCTACTCTTGAGCGCTATAAAAAGTCATATCCCGATAAGCAGGCGATGGGTGTGCTCAGTTTTTCAGCACTGACATTTAAAAAGCTGTCTGATGAATATTACTACGTTACCGGCAACTGGAGCTTGCAGCGGGATAAAGATAACCCTAACGGATATTTTACTTTGTTATTCAGGAATATGAATGGCAAATGGTTGATAGTGGCCGACCATAGTTCGTAAGCGTGTTTCTGCTAATTGTTTTAAAATTGAACAATGTATTCCGCTATCAAACCAAACTTAGTTAATCCCTCGGGGCGTACTTTTCTTGCCATTACAGGTGCACCGACGGTAAAGCGGAGGTAAGAGCTCTTGTTTAACGTATAACGCAAGGCAACATTTGTGTTCAGTGTCAGGCCTTGAGAACCGGGTATGCTTGTGCGCGTTCCGGTTTTGTCAGTCCAATAGTCATCGCCTATATGGTAAATTGGCAGTATGCCCGGTGTAAATAACCACTTGCTACCACCAAAACGGAAGTTATAATAGACACGCGCCAATGCATCGGCCCTGCGCTCAAACCCATTGGTAGACCTGTACCTGCTGTCTATACCACCCGCAGGATAATCTGTTACAAAGAAAGTACTGTTGTTCTGTGCCAGCGGCTGTTGCCACGCTAAGGCAAAACCCCAGTTGTGGTATGTATAAGTAAACCCCGCCAGCAGGTCGGTAGTACCCAGGCTGGTCTGGTAGGCCATAGGCAGAGGCAACCCATTCTGCATCACATTGGCATTGTTGAACGGTATCTTGAGTCCCAACATAGGCGTAAACCTATCGTTGAAACTATAGGCTATGGTAAACATGGCATCTGCCAGGCCTGAATTTGAGGCCAGCGGCCCGTTGACAAAAGCATACAACACCTTTCCGGATATGGTCAATTTACCCAATCTGCGCACATACTCTGCATTAATGCCTAATGAGGTGACATTGTATTGTGCGGTACCGAATACTGTACCCGCAGTAATTGTATTCTTATTACTGCCGGATAATACAGAAGTATCTGTAAGCCTGATGGTGGGCGCTGTGCATATACCGGCATCACTACAGCCCTGCGCATGGCCCACCATGTGTTGCAGCGCCACAAGCACAATAGCAATTGAAATATGGAATATCCTGCTCATTACGGTAATGAAATTAATGTATAGACAGCAAAAAGCCATGAAACCTTACAGCAAGACGCATAAAAAAAGGGGATAGCAGCACAGCTATCCCCTTTGTATAAGTTGAAATTTAATTAACGTCCCATCTGCATCAGGAACTCTTCGTTATTCTTAGTTCCTTTCATTTGTCCCATCAGGAAGTTCATAGCCTCATCGGTATGCATATCGGCTATGTGATTGCGTATGATCCACATTTTGTTCATCACTTCTTTGCCCAGCAGCAGGTCGTCGCGGCGGGTAGATGATGAAGTGATATCAATAGCAGGGAATATACGTTTGTTGGCCAGCCTGCGGTCCAGTTGCAGTTCCATGTTACCGGTACCCTTGAATTCTTCAAAGATTACCTCGTCCATCTTGCTGCCGGTGTCTATCAGGGCCGTAGCCAGTATGGTAAGAGAACCACCGTTTTCTATTTTACGTGCAGCACCGAAGAATTGTTTGGGCTTCTGCATAGCGTTAGCTTCCACACCACCACTCAGTACTTTGCCCGATGCAGGCGCTACGGTGTTGTGCGCACGTGCCAGGCGGGTGATGGAGTCGAGCAGGATTACCACATCGTGTCCTACCTCTACCAGGCGTTTAGCTTTTTGCAGTGCTATAGTAGATACTTTTACGTGTTTGTCAGCCGGTTCGTCAAATGTAGATGCGATTACCTCAGCATTGACGCTACGCATCATATCCGTTACCTCTTCAGGGCGTTCATCTACCAGCACTATCATCAGGTAGCACTCAGGATGGTTGGCTGCAATGGCGTTGGCTACCTCTTTCAGCAGCATGGTTTTACCTGTTTTAGGCTGCGCCACTATCAGTCCGCGCTGGCCTTTACCTATTGGGGTAAACAGATCCATAATACGTGTACCCAGGTTGGCGGCAGTAGTATAGAGGTTCAGTTTTTCGAAAGGGAATAATGGTGTCAGGTAATCAAATGGCACACGGTCGCGAATCTCATCGGGCAGTTTACCATTGATGGTTTCTACCTTCAGCAATGCGAAGTATTTCTCACCTTCTTTGGGCGGGCGTACGCTACCTTTTACAGTATCGCCTGTCTTCAGCCCGAAAAGTTTTATCTGCGAAGGAGAAACATAAATATCATCGGGTGAACTTAAATAGTTGTAATCGCTGCTGCGCAGGAAGCCGTAGCCATCTTGCATCATTTCCAGCACGCCTTCGCTGCTTACCGCCGCATCAAACTCTACGTTGAAGTTGCTGCGTTGTTGTTGTTGCTGCTGGCGCCTGTCGCCTCCCTGCTGGCGCCTGTCGCCTCCCTGGTGCTGGCGGCGTGGCTCGGTTTCGCGCTCTTCAGTTTCCTGCTCTTCCTCATCAGGTTGCCCTGTCTGGTCCTGCCCTTGCTCATCTTCGGCTTTCGGCATAATTATATCCGATTCTTCTGAATTGTCATCTTCCTGGTCCTCAGTTACTTCTTCCTCAACCGTGGCAACAGCAGTTTCTTTTACGTCCTCTTCTTCTTTGCGGGGTTTACGGGCACGGCGCTTTTTGTCATCACCCTCGTTTTTTTCAGCTGCGGCAGTTTCTTTGCGAGGCTTGCGGCCTTTTGATTTTTTATCATCGGCGGCAGTATCTGTTCCGCCTGCTTTCAATGCCTGTTGGTCCAATATTTTGTAAATGAGTTTCTGCTTATCTAACGACTTTGTGTCCTTAATATTCAGCTCATTAGCAATGTCTATCAGCTCGGGAACGAGCATGTCGTTAAGTTGTAAAATATCGTATGGCATACGAATTGTTTTTCTATAAAGAATTTTAGTTTGTACTGTTTTGCCTTGACCTTATTTATTTGCTTGCGGACCTCTGTCCTGTCCGGAATTCAAATAGTAAGAAATGGGAAATACTCAGTAACCTGATTTAGTTAAATTGTTGGAATAAGGATACTCCTGTTATGCAAGATTACAAATGTTTTCTCTTATAATCCAAATATTTTTTTAAGATTTTAACTTTTTTCATTCAAATAGGCTTTGGCTATACGCTCTACACTCTGCCTGACGGGGGTATAGCTGAATTGAGGTAAAGCACCTGTGAGTTTGGTATTATTATACAATGCTTTACGTTGCGCTACCATAGCTGTTTCCTTAGTAATGGTAGCTGGCTTGCCTGTCAACAGGCTTTTTAGTGCACTTAGCCGCCATACTATGGCACTCATCAGTTTGCCCGCCGGTTTATGTGGTGGTTTTTTGCCCATGGCTTCAGCCATCATGGTAAACATCTCTTTATAAGAAAAGTTGCCCGCGCTGAGAATAAACCTTTCGCCTGAAATTTCACTTTTCATCAGCATATACATGGCCCGTGTCACGTCCTGCACATCTGCCCATGCATTGATACCCTGTGTGTAATAGGCAAATTCGCTGTGTACTATTTTTACCAACGCCGCTGAGCCATTATCCCAATCACCCTCGCCAATGATGATACCGGGATTGATAATGGCGGCATTAAGCCCCTCACCCTGGCCGCGCCATATTTCCAACTCTGCCAGGTGCTTGCTTTCTGCGTATACCGAGTTGTACCTGCTCTCTTCCCACTGCTCTTCTTCAGTTATTTCCGCACCCTCTTTGCTGCGGCCCAGCGAGGCTATGGAGCTTACATATATCATCTTACGTACCCCACGTTCCAAAGCTTCGTTGACTATATTGGCTGTAGCTTCTATGTTGAAATGTTTCAACCGTTCTCTATCGCTGCCGCGGAAGGATACGATTGCCGCGCAGTGATATACTTCCGTCACATCCTGCATCACTTCCTCTACATCGTATATGTCCAACAGGTCGCACTGATGCCAGGTGACGCCGGGCAGGTTCTTCATTTCTGAAGACGGAGGACGGCTGTTATACAGCGCTCTTACCTGCTCGCCTATACCTGACAAATACCTTGTAAGGTGGCTGCCCACAAAGCCACTGGCCCCGGTTACTAAGACGATATTTTGAATGCCGGATATAGGATTTTAGATTTTTGATATTAGCGTCATAATGACTGGAATTGTTTCAGGAACCGTACATCGTTTTGCGAATAGAGACGCAGGTCGTTTACCTGGTATTTGATTTGCGTAATACGCTCCACACCCATACCGAAGGCGTAACCGGTGTACACTTCAGGGTCTATACCGAAGTTGCGCAGTGTATTTGGGTGCACCATGCCACAGCCTAAAATCTCCACCCAGCCGGTATGCTTGCACAGGCTGCAACCGCTGCCGCCGCATACTGTACAGGAGATATCCATTTCGGCACTGGGCTCGGTAAAGGGAAAGTAAGAGGGGCGGAAACGTAGTTTGGTATTCTCGCCAAACATCTCTGTAACGAAATAGTATAACGTCTGTTTCAAATCAGCAAAGGAAACATCTTTGTCCACATACAGCCCTTCGCACTGGTGGAAGAAACAATGTGCGCGTGCTGATATTGTTTCGTTGCGGTACACGCGGCCGGGGCATATAATGCGCACCGGTAGTTTACCCTGCTCCAACACCCTTGCCTGTACCGATGATGTATGCGTACGCAATACCCAATCAGGGTTTTGCGATACGTAGAAAGTATCCTGCATATCGCGGGCGGTATGGTTCTCCGGCATGTTCAGCGAGGAGAAGTTGTGCCAATCGTCCTCAATCTCGGGCCCGGTGGCTACGCTGAAGCCTATCTTCTCGAATATGGAAATAATCTGGTTCTCAACCATACGCAGGGGGTGGCGCGAGCCTACCGGCAACTGCGTACCCGGCAGGGATATATCTATACCACTGTTATCATCATTGTCCGCCTGTTGCAGGTGTTTATATTCCTCAAACTTAGCTTCTGCTGCCTGCTTGAAAGCATTCAGCAACTGGCCGGCATCTTTTTTCTGCTCTTTGGGTACGTTCTTCATCTCGTTGAATAGCTCCTTCACTATTCCCTTTGTACCCAGGAATTTGATGCGGTATGCCTCCAGCTCAGCCACATTGACCGGCGTGGTGGCAGCTATTTCCTGTTCGTATTGTTTTATCTGTTCCTGTAAAGACTGCATAAGGAGCAAAGATAATTGGTTGTCGGGGTAAATGGTTAATAAGGTAATAGGTTAATGGGGTAATTAGTTAATATGTTGATATGTTTTATGTAATGGTTCCAAAGTGTTGCCCAAGTGTTGCCAAAAATGAGGCGAAAATGTGCGAGGGAACAAAAAGTGTTACCAAAAGGTTGCCATTTTTCGTTTTTTAAAGATTGTTTTCATGTTCCCCTTTTTATAAGTTATTGACAATTAACTCATTGAGATTTTCCCGGGACAAATGTTCCAAAATGTTCCCGAAAAAATGGTTTAAAAATTCTTTGGCTCGCCGAGCAGCACTGACAAAGGTAAGAATATGGGGTTTTTATATGAGTTCGGTTCCATTAGCTATAAAACTGCATACCTATTCCTGGCATTTTTATAATAACAAATATACGTAAATTATGTCATTATATCAAATTTAATACAGACCTCGTTCCATATTGCACAGGTAAGAACTAATTGACGCTAAGACATCCTTTTCCACTTCAGCCCCATTTCTTACCAAAAGTCAATGAATGGCGGGTAGGGCCACATGTACTTTTGCACCTGTAATTCAGCAAACAGTTACTGTAATGCTATTGCAGCACAGTCGGGAAGATACCCCGGCAGTGTTACAATACTGTATTGCCTGATGGTTTATCAATATTCAAAAAAAAACAACAATGACAACAACGACAGAAATGGCTGGTTCTGCTGCTAAGGCAAATGCAAGGGTAGCGGGGCTGCTCTATTTAGTAATTATCATCTGCGGCCTGTTCAGCGAAATGTTTGTACGTGGCTCGCTGATAGTGCCCGGAGATAGCGCTGCTACTGTACAGAATATATTCGCAGCAAAAGGTTTGTATCGCATGGGCTTCGCATCAGATATGATTATGGCAATTTGTGATGTAGGAGTAGGTGTATTGTTTTATATACTGCTCAGGCCAGTGAATAAGGCTCTGGCTTTAGGTGCTGCTTTTCTGCGGTTGGCGCAAGCGGCTATTATCGGGTTGAACCTACTCAACTATTACAATGTGTTGAACGTATTGGAAAGCACTGCTTATGTTTCAGCATTTCAGCCCGAGCAATTACAGGCACAAGTGATGTTTTACCTGCAGATGCACAGCCATGGCTATTTAATAAGCGGTGTGTTCTTTGGTTTCAGTTGTATGCTGCTGGGCTACCTGTTCTGCAAATCGCGGTTATTCCCAAAAGTGTTGGGTGTAATGATGACGATTGCATCTGTCAGCTACCTTGTTGACTGCTTTACGAACTTCCTGGCACCTGAATATACAGGTATGAGTGAAATGTTGGTAGTGTCAACGGCTGTGATTACAGAATTTGCACTGTGCCTGTGGCTGCTGATAAAAGGTGTACGCAATCACTGTTAGCAGATATTTTTGGGATGTACATGTATCACAAAAGGAGGCTGTAAGGGCCTCTTTTTCATTATTTGTATGGTTAACAGAATTGTAGTTAAATTACAGTCACCATACTCAACAACCTGCTTTGAAACTACTATATAAAATACCTGTACCGGCTATCATTTTTTTGTTGTGCATAGCTACCCGCCTGCCACTGCTGACTGACCCCGGCCTGATGTTGGACGGTGATGAGTGTGTAGTGGCCTTGATGGCCAAACATGCTTATCTCGGTAAAGAGTTGCCTGTGTACTTCTGGGGACAGAACTATGGGTTTTCGCTGATAGAAGTTTTATTTATCCTGCCTTTTTATGCTGTAATGGGTATCAACACACTGGCTGTAAAGCTGGCCATGCTTTGTTTTTGGGGACTGGGTGTGGCCTTCCTGTACAAGGCAATGCTGCAGATAAACAGGAGGCATAAAGTACTGGCACTGTTATTTGCACTCATCATCATACTATGCCCGGCATGGGTCAACTGGTCGATTAAGGCGAGGGGCGGTTACCTCACGTCTTTTACACTTTCATCTGTCGTATTGTATTTGCTCTTCTACCAGAGAAGGATAAATGAGTATATACGTTTCGCCGCTATTGGGCTGTTGGTATGCCTGGTATATGAGAGCCAGCCTTTTTGGTTGGCAGGTTTGCTGCCATTACTATTATTCAGAATTGTGGAAAGGGGTAGTTGGCGACCAGCGCTGGCTTGTATGGCGGCAAGTGTTGTAGTTTGGATGCTGTTACTGGTGGCGAAAACGGGTGTGACGGAAATATACGGAATACACCCGCCGGCTATGACTATGGACGTTATTAAAGCAGCGATAATACGCTTTCCAGAATACGTCTATAAATCTCTGCAGGGTAATTATATTTTTGCCTGGCACCAGGATACGAACTCATATTATACCTCGTTCGCTAAAATATTCACCGTGCTTATTTTCTTAACGGGGTTACTTGGATTGTTGCATTTGCTGTTCAACCGGAAGGGGTTCGGCCTGTTTATTGCAGCTACTTTATTCATCCCCCTTGTTGTAGGTTACAGTATGCTTACCGAAACGATGGAGGGCCGGTATATGCTGCCGCTGACGGGATATACCCTGCTGGCGGTGTATATATACATGAACAGGCTGAACCTGTCTGTACCCGTACATTTGGGCGCAACTTACCTGGTGATTGCGGCGGCTATTGCCACGCTGATGTACCCGATGAGGACGCAAACCATGTACCACAGGCAGGCGCTGGAAGAATCGCTGGAATACCTTAATAAGCAGGGTGTACGTTATGTGTATGCTACCGATTGTATGCTGCCCTGGGAGGTGATGTTTTATTCGGACGAAAAAATACTGGGCAGGATGTTTTACTTCCCCGGCCGCTACCCTGTATACGATACTATGGTGGACAGGGCGCTGTGTGGCGGCGAAAAGACTGCTGTAATAGGCTACTGGCGCGCCTACGCCGGGCTGGAGCTGGACACCATAGACAGGGAAACACAGTATTTTATCAGTACCAATCCCACAAAAGAAGTATTGGAAAAGGCGTTCCAGTTTCCTTTGGGGGAGTGAAAAGTATTCCCTGTTAAGATATTCCTAACCCCTCCAATACCGGGCGATTTTCGTTAAATTGTGTAGCTAAAACAGGCAGGATATATGAACAGGCCAATAAGAAAGGTGGCGGTGGTAGGCAGCGGAGTAATGGGCAGCAGGATAGCCGCGCATTTTGCCGGCATAGGCGTACAGGTGCTGCTGCTGGATATTATTCCACGCGAACTGACAGAGGAGGATAAGGCAAAGGGCATAACCGTGGACAACCCCGGATGGCGCAACCGTATAGTGAACGACGCATTGCAGGCCACACTTAAGGCCAGCCCCAGCGCTGTATATACCAAAGATGTAGCCCAACGCATAAGCATAGGAAATATAGAGGACGACCTGCACAAAATAGCTGACTGCGACTGGGTGATAGAAGCCGTGATAGAAAGATTAGACATCAAACAACAGGTTTTTGAAAAAATAGAACAGCACCGCAAGCCGGGTTCGCTGATTACCACCAATACATCGGGCATACCCATACGCATGATGGCGGAGGGGCGGAGCGAAGATTTTCAGCAGCATTTTTGCGGCACGCACTTTTTCAATCCGCCGCGCTACCTGAAGCTGCTGGAGATTATCCCTGCACCAGGCACTAAACAGGAAGTGATTGATTTCCTGGTGGACTATGGGGACAGGTTCCTGGGTAAGACTACGGTATTGTGCAAAGACACACCCGCTTTTATAGCCAACCGCGTGGGCGTGTTTGGTTTTATGGCTGTGTTTCATGCCATGCAGCAGTTGGAGTTGAGTATTGACGAAACAGACTCACTGACAGGCACCATCATGGGCAGGCCAAAATCTGCGACCTTCCGCACAGGCGATGTGGTGGGGCTGGATACATTGGTGCGCGTGGCGGAAGCGTTGCCGCAAAACGTACCCAATGACGAAGCGAAAGACATTTTTAAGATACCACCGTTTATACAGCAGATGTTGGCCAACAAATGGTATGGCGATAAAACGGGGCAGGGTTTTTATAAGAAAGTAAAAGGCGAGGGCGGTAAAAGTGAAATACTGACGCTGGACCCAGCTACAATGGAATATGGCCCCAAGCAGAAAGCAAAGTTTACCACACTGGAAACGGCTAAACAAGTAGAAGACCTGAAAGGCAGGCTGAAGGTATTGTACAAGGGGCAGGATAAGGCGGGGGAGTTTTACCGTATGTTTCATCATATGCTGTTTGCCTACGCGAGTAACCGCATACCCGAGATAGCGGACGAACTATATAAAATAGATGATGCACTGAAAGCGGGCTTCGGCTGGGAGATAGGTGCGTTTGAGAGCTGGGATGTGCTGGGTGTGCAGAAGGTATTGGAGCAAATGGGACAGGAAGGCATACAGGCAGCGCCCTGGGTAAAGGAAATGCTGGCCGCGGGCAATACCACTTTCTACAAAACAGAAAACGGCAGGCGTAAGTATTATGATATACCGAGTAAGTCGTACAAAGAGATACCGGGCAGCGGTACGGTCATTATACTGGAGCATTTAGACGAAAAAATAGTATGGCAGAACAGCGCTTGCAAACTGGTGGATATAGGTGATGGCGTAGTAGCACTGAGCTGGACCAGCAAAATGAACACGATTGGCGGCGAAGTACTGGCCGGTGTGAACAAAGCGGTAGCGATAGCTGAAGAACAATACAAAGGATTGGTGATAGCCAACAGCGGCGCCAACTTCAGCGCGGGTGCCAATGTGGGTTTGATATTTATGTTTGCCGTAGAACAGGAATATGACGAACTGGATTTTGCCATTCGCCAGTTTCAAAATACCACCATGCGGCTGCGGTACAGTAGCATTCCGGTAGTGGTGGCACCGCATGGATTAACATTGGGGGGCGGCTGCGAAATGTGCCTGCATGCCGATGCAGTGCAGGCGGCTGCTGAAAGCTATATAGGACTGGTGGAAATGGGAGCAGGACTGATACCCGGCGGTGGGGGTACTAAAGAAATGGTAGTGCGCGCGGCGGACAGGAATTTAAAAGAAGATATAGAGCTGAACTATTTGCAACAGTTGTTCATCAATATAGGTACAGCCAAGGTGGGTACATCGGCACACGAAGCTTTTGAACTGAACTACCTGCGTAGTGGAATAGATAGAATATCTATCAACGGGGACAGGCGGGTGACGGATGCCAAAAGAAAAGTGCTGGATATGTACGAAGGCGGCTATACACAACCTGTGCAGCGTACAGATGTGAAAGTCCAGGGTCGCGGCGGACTGGGCCCGCTATTGGCCGGCATACACGGTATGTGGCGCGGCAAGTATATTACTGACCACGACAGGCTGATAGCGGAAAAACTGGCGCATGTAATGTGCGGCGGGGATTTGACCCAACCGACATTAGTGAGCGAACAATATTTGCTGGACCTGGAGCGTGAAGCATTTTTGAGCCTGTGCGGGCAAAAGAAAACTTTAGAGCGTTTGCAGAGTATATTGCAAACGGGTAAACCATTAAGGAACTAAGATGAGATACATAATATCCATACTTTTTTTATGCTTTGCAGCCGTAGCAAACGCCCAGACAGCAGGCACATCCGCTATACAGCAATACCTGGATGGTATCAGCTACTGGTGGTTTCAGTATAATGCTGAAGATACCAGCTTCGGGCACGAGGTGTCGGCACAGGATTCTATATATGCCATGAACGACAGCCTGATGCATTACATAGTGAATGTGGTGCCATCGCAGCCGGGTGTGTTAAAACGCAAACAGATGCTGGCTGAAAATGCGGACATAAAAATTATAACTACAGAAGATAAGAAGCTGGCCATCTATTGCTGGAATTCGCACGCGGGCACGCTGGATTTTTATAATGCCGTAGCGTTGTACGAAACACCTAATGGGGTAAAAGCGTATAAGCTGGCTGATGTATCGGAAAGGAAGGGGCTGGAAAAAGTGTCGGGGGAATTTTATGATGTACTGAGTGTAACGAATGATAAAGGCGACAGGTATTATATATTCCAGGCAAGGGTGAAGATGTCTGAAAAAGAAGTGTTGAATATTATGACGGCATATACAGTGGCGGATAACCAACTGAGGGCGTACGAGTTGTTTGAAGGCGGTATGTCTTCCGGCAAGTTTGCTACCTATATATACGACTATATGGCCAACTACGACTTTGAGAAGATGAAGGAAGTGCATACGGTGTATATGAGCAAAAACGGCAAGAAGCTGTATATACCCAAAGTGGAAGGCGGGCAAATGACAGGTAAAATGGAGGTGTATAATTTTAACGGCAGCAAATTTGTATATGATAAAACCGAGTAAAGGAATAGTGAAGCATTGGCAACAATATATAACCCTATGTATAGCCCTGCTGTTTTCAGTAGCAACGGTTGCGCAAACAGCAACTATTGACCAGGCGCGTATGCACCTGGACATGAAAGATTATAAAAAAGCCATAGAACTATACGGGGAGCTGCACAAAAAAGACAACAGGAATACAGAAATATACAATGGCTACTTAGAAGCACTGCTGGCAGCCAAAGAATATAAAGACGCTGAAAAACTGGTAAGTGCGCAGCTACAGAAAAACCCCACCAATCCCGCACTGGCGGTAGATATGGGAAGGGTATATAAAGAATCAGGCAAAGACAAAAAAGCGGAAGAGCAATTTGACCTGGCCCTGACCTTCCTGAATGGGGACGACCTGCTGACACAATACGTGGCAAAGAAATTCACGGACATGGAAAGGGATGACTATGCCTTAAAAACCTACCAGCGCGCGGGAGAGATATTGCACAACCAGTTCCTGTACAGCGGGCCTATGTCCAGGTTGTACTTCAAAGCCGGGGATATGGATAATGCGGTATCTACACTGCTGCACGCCAGCCGCAGCTTTTACAACGGTGGCATAGATGATGTAAAAACCACCATGCTGGAATACATTGGTACCGACAGGAAGAGCATGGTGAAAGCGCAAAAGGCGCTGATAAAAAAGATAAATGAAGAGCCCGACAATCCTTACTACTCTGAACTGCTGACATGGCTGTACACGCAAAAGGATGACTGGGAGGGAGCACTGATACAGGTGCGCGCATTGGACGAAAGATATAAGGAACAAGGTGAACGAATACTGGAATTCGCCCGTTATGCGGTAAGAGAAGGTGAAAACGATTTTGCACTCAAGGCTTATGATGAAGTGCTGGCGAAAGGGAAAGAATATCCGTTCTATTCATCGGTAATTAATGAGATGCTGCAGGTGAAGTTTACCTTGCTGGCGGCAAAACCAGCTTTCACAAAAGAAGAAGTAAGTGCATTGGCTGCAGAGTACCAGCAATTCTTAGATAGTTTTCCTGATTACTATACTTTTCATGTAGTACAGGATTATGCCACATTGCTGGCGAGGTTTGCAGACCAGCCACAAGAGGCAATCAATCTGCTTGAAAAAGCGATAAAAGAACCTGCAGCCCGCAGGGATTTTGTAGGGCGCAGCAAATTGCAACTGGGCGACTACTATATACTGACTGACAAAGTATGGGAGGCATCACTCATCTATACACAGGTGCAGAAAGAATTCAGGGAAGATGTACTGGGCGAGGAAGCACGTTTCCGGGATGCGAAACTGGCCTACTACCGTGGTGATTTTGATTGGGCGAATATACAGGCATCAGTGCTCAAGGCTTCTACCTCAGAACTGATAGCGAATGATGCGCTGTACCTGTCGGTACTGATTACAGAGAATGTACCCGCCGATAGTAATTATGTGCCATTAGAGCGTTTTTCTCATGCGGACCTGTTGATGTTCCGAAACAAATACAGCGAAGCAGAACAGATATTAGACAGTGTGGCCAAAGCCTTCCCTGACCATCCGCTGGCTGATGATATTATGATGCAGCGTGCCAGGATTGCACAGAAGCAGACTGATTATACCAAAGCCCTCGCCTACCTGCAACAGATACATAAGGAGCATGGTAAAGACGTACTGGCGGATGATGCCCTGTTTACCATGGCCGAAATCAACGAGAAATATTTGAATAAAAAAGAAGAGGCGGGCAAACTATACGCTCAACTCATTATTGAATATCCCGGCAGTACATATGTGCAACTGGCGCGCAAAAAAGTAAAAGAATTACAGCCTACGGTGACATTATAACCACCATTAGCCAATAAAATATTATTTTAAGCAGGTAACAGCTATACATGAAACGCTGGCCGCTTAATACAGCTTATTCCTGGGAGATTGCACCATTCTTAAGGTTGTTGCCGCCGTTGGTGGCAGGTATCGTTTTATACACCTCGCAAGCGGCTAACTATTCTACTTGGGCTATAGCCACAGCAGTTGTTTCATTCCTTGTTTTTGTAGCAGTGTCATTTGTCCGGCAACAGCAGGTATTTATGCGCGCCATAGTATTTGCCAGCCTGTACTTGTGTATTTTTTCCTGCGCATGGCTGAGTTGTTATTATAACGATGTGCGTAATGACAGGGATTGGATGGGTAATAATATCAGTACTGCTAACGGGTATGTTGCTAAGCTGATAAAAGCACCCGCAGAAAAAGAAAAGACATGGAAACTGGAGGTGGACATAACTCATGCTGTGGATAATGACAGGGTACATGCAGCTACAGGAAAGGCGTTTGTATATGTGTATAAGTATGACGCACCGGCATTGAAAGAAGGGGATGTGGTAGTATTGCCCAATAAATGGCAACGGATAACTAACCGTGGCAATCCTTTTGAATTAGACTATGCTACTTACTGCGCCAGGAATAATATTTATTACCAGCAGTTTATTCCTGGTAGGGATATAGTCATTCATCAATATGCGGATGAATCGTCATTGCCATGGATAAGAAGGATACACCACTGGTGTGTGCGGCAGTTGGAATGGCATATAATAGACCGTGCTACGCTGGGCCTGCTCAAGGCTATGCTCTTTGATGACAGGGATATGCTGGATGGTGAACTGACAGATGCTTATGCGCAGACGGGGATTGTACATATCATAGCTATATCGGGCGGGCATATCACTATCTTCTTCTTACTAGTTGCCTTCCTGCTGGGGTGGATCAGGCATAAGAAATACCGCTGGGTGAAATACATAGCCGCCATACCGCTGATATGGGTATATGTAGTAGTGGCAGGAGCGCCGCCATCAGCAGTACGAGCAGCTACAATGTTTTCCATATTGGGCATCGGGTTTGCATTACAGAAAACCCCTAATGGCATCAACCAGCTACTGGCTACAGCATTTCTGTTGCTGATGGCGGAACCAATGTGGCTGTACTCAATAGGTTTTCAGTTGTCATTTGTAGCGGTACTGTCCATCATGCTTTTTTACAGGCCGGTGTATAAGTGGTGGTCGCCGGTGAATAGGATAGCGCGTATGCTGTGGGGTGCGGTAGCCGTGAGTATAGCCGCCGAGATTTTTGTAGCGCCGTTAGTGATATATTATTTTCACTTGTTCCCCTTGCAGTTTATTGTTGCCAATGTGCTGGCGTATATGTTTATGGGTGTGATATTGGTAATGGGTATGCTGCTGATAGCCGTGTCTTCGGTTTATCCTGTAGCACATTTTATGGCTGAGGTCACTACCATTTTATCGAATTTGTTCAACAGGTTGGTGTATGCATTGCAGCACGTCAATTTTGATTCATTGCATCGGCTTACACTTACTGAATTGCAACTGGTATTGGTATACATAGTTATTGCAGGTGTAGCCATATACTTGCTGAAAAAAAACAGGAAGGCTTTGTTTACAGGTGTTATAGGTATTGTCCTGTTTTTAGTATCTGCCAGTGTTCGCTATGCCCGTACCCTGCAACAGGAAATGCTGATAGTGTATAACATCAGCAAAGAGAACAGGATTGAATTGATAACGGGTACTACCGCAACTGTATTAGTAGGTAAGGACAGCGTAACCGAAGCTACCCGTAAATTTGTGTTGGAACCAGCGCATATTAATCTGCATATAGATGAAGTACGCAAATCTGAAAAAGATAACCTGGTGCGGGTAGCAGGCAGAATTGTTTTTATAGTTAATCAACCCATAAGAGATACACTGATACCTGCGGATGTGGTGATACTTAATAGCAGGTATGCTGATGTGGCAGAAATAAAAAAGGTATTTCAACCTGAAACGTTGGTGATACCTGCAACTGTTTCAAGGAGGAAGGCTGAATCAATTGCAATAGAAGCGGCACAACATGGTTTTGAAGTGCATAATGTTTATAAAGACGGCGCTTTTGTATTGAAGTAATAACACTACCTGAACTTCTCTTCCACTACTTTTTTCCTGTAGTCGAAAATACTTTCTAATTGCCTGCCTACAAACAATGATTTAGCCAACGCGCCCAGCGGGCCAAGAGGAAGTTTATAATGGACGATATCTGTCATGAGAGTTCCATTGCCATCAGGCTCAAACAGGTGTTGATGGTGCCACAAGCTGTACGGCCCTTGCCTTTGTTCGTCAACAAACAATTTTCCCGGTACTACTTGCGTTATTTCCGTCATCCACGATAGTGGAATGCCTAACAGGGGTGACACTTTGTAAGTAATGATTTGCCCGGGGTATATATCTCCTTCGTGCGGTGGGGAGGTGACCACGAACTTCATGTATCCAGGGGTAATATTAGCCAGGTTGGCCGGGTTGCTGAAAAAATCCCACACCTCACTTATCGTTGCAGGTATATGCTGCCTGCGTATCAGCCTGTATATCGCCATGCTACAAAACTATACTTATGTTGTATATACATGGTTTTATTTTGCTTACATGGCTATTACTATTAGCAATAGGTTTTTCGGTAATAAGAAAAAGTCCTGTAAGGGTAGTATCTTTGCACTTCATTTTCCTGTTATATTCAAATAAAAACGTATGGAACGCAAAATTGGAGCGGCGCTGATTTCGGTATTTTATAAAGACGGGCTGGAGCCCATTGTGCGTAAGCTGCATGAGTTGGGTGTGACTATTTACTCAACGGGCGGCACACAGTCGTTTATAGAGCAGGCAGGTATTCCTTGCGTATCTGTAGAAAGTGTAACAGGCTATCCGTCCATACTGGGTGGAAGGGTGAAAACCTTGCACCCTAAAGTGTTTGGCGGTATACTGGCCCGCCGAGATTTTGAAGATGACAAAAAGCATGTGGCTGAATTTGCAATACCCCTGTACGACCTGGTGATAGTTGACCTCTATCCTTTTGAGGAAACAGTAAAGAGTACCAGTGAAGAAAAGGCCATCATTGAAAAAATAGACATAGGCGGCGTATCGCTGATACGGGCTGCGGCTAAAAACTACAACGATGTGTGCATAGTAGCCAGCCGTGATAAATATGGCGACTTGCTGGACCTGCTGAACGGGAAAAACGGTGTGACAGACATGGCAGACCGTAAAGCATTTGCCGCCGCTGCATTTGCTGAATGTGCGCATTACGATGTGGCTATTGCAGATTACTTTGTTGGCGCTACAGAACAAAACAGTTTCCAACTTTCTGTTGGCAACAAACAATCGCTGCGCTATGGTGAAAACCCGCACCAGGAAGCTGCGTTCTACGGAGATATTGATGCCCTGTTTGAAAAACTGAATGGCAAAGAACTTTCTTATAACAACCTGGTAGATGTAGATGCCGCCTGCCAGGTAATAGCAGAATTTACACAGCCCGCCTTCGCGGTTATCAAACATACCAATGTATGTGGCGTGGCCCTGCGCGATAATGTATCTGAAGCATGGGATGCCGCACTGGCAGGTGACCCTGAAAGTGCATTTGGCGGCGTGTTGGTTACCAATCAAACCATCAACCTGGCAGTGGCGCAGAAAATCAGTGAACTGTTTTTTGAAATACTGATAGCACCCGCCTTTGATGCAGATGCACTGGAATTGCTGAAGGCTAAGAAGAATAGAATACTGCTGCAACAAAAACAGAGCTTCTATCCTGAAAGGGAATACAAACGTATACTGAATGGCGTGCTGACACAAAAGTCTGATAAAGGCAACTACGCTGAGTGGACCGAAGCAGGTGGACGCGATAGCTCTGCTGCCGAAAAAGAAGATATGGTATTTGCCAACCTGCTGTGCAAGCACCTGAAGTCGAACGCTATAGCATTAGTAAAAAATAAACAACTGGTAGGCAAAGGTTGCGGGCAAACCAGTCGCATAGACGCATTGCGCCACGCCTTAGACAAGGCAAAGCAATCTGGCTTTGACCTTCAGGGTGCGGTGATGGCTTCAGACGCTTTTTTCCCCTTTGACGACTGTGCACGTATGGGGCACGAGGCGGGCATCACAGCCATGATACAACCCGGTGGCTCTGTAAGGGATAAGGACACCATACAATATTGCAAGGAAAATAATATAGCCCTGGTGATGACCGGTATAAGGCATTTTAAACACTAATGATTATTTTCAGTCTATGGTTTCCATACTCATAGACGATGAACTGCTTCTGCGTAGCTTCGAACCCGAAGACGCGCAGGAATTGTTTCGTGTTGTTGAGGCATCGCGCGAACATCTGCGCCCCTGGTTGCCCTGGGTGGATATGTCCACCAAACCAGAACATTCCTTACAATTCATACAGCAATCGAAAATACAGCAGCGCAACCAGGAAGGTATTTCATTAGGTATTATCTACAACCACCATATCATCGGTAGCATGGGGATGCACAACTGGGACCATACGCTGAAAAAAGCCCAGTTGGGCTATTGGGTAGCTAAAGAATATGAAGGTAAGGGCATCATACAAAAATGCCTGGCGGCTTTTGTTGATTTTCTTTTTAACAAGGCGGGGTTAAATAAAGTGGAAATACATTTTATGGTGAATAACCAACGCAGTGCAAGGGTAGCTGAACAGGCAGGTTTTAAAGTAGAAGGCATCATCCGCCAGAGTTACCTGATGAACGGTATCTATCATGATATAGCAATAACAGGGTTGCTGAAAAAAGAATGGCCCGGGTTACCCCTAAGTGAGGGACAGAAATTTAAGCCTACTTAGCAGTAAGTTTTTCCCATATTTCGGGTATGCGCTTCACCCAGTTCAGCTCGCGCATTTTTGTTTTTGCATCTTCTACCGGGCTGCCGAAGTATATTTTACCGCCTTCTATCGACTGGCTCACCCCGCTTTGTGCATATACTACGGCACCTTTGCCTATTGTCAGATCCTTACTTACGCCTACCTGTCCCCATAGTATTACTTCATCTTCTATTATAGCTTTACCGCCTATTCCTACTTGTCCTGCAAACAGGCAGTTTTTGCCAATTACAGCACCATGCCCTATATGAATATGGTTATCCAGTTTGGTGCCACGGCCTATAATGGTATCGCCGCTCACACCTTTATCTATCGCACAGCCTGCTCCTATCTCCACATCATCTTCAATTATTACTCTGCCGCAGCTCTCCATTTTATCATAATGCACTTCCCGCTCTTTCCTCCGTTTAAAATAAAATGCATCAGCACCCAGTACTGTGCCTGAATGGATGATTACATTATCGCCGATGATGGTGTGGTCGTATATGGTAACATTAGGATGTATCAGACAGTTGCTGCCAATGCGCACATGATTACCTACAAATACACCGGGTTGCAAATGTGTACCTTCACCTATCACAGCAGTGTCATTTATCATTTTATGAGCAGGTTCGAACGGGCGGAAATGCTTTACCAGTTTTACATACGCGCTGAAGGGGTCATTGTGTAGCAGCAATGTCTTACCTTCGGGGCATGATACTTCTTTATTAATGATGATTACTGTAGCTGCAGACATTAAACAGTTATTAAAATACTTCTCGTTGTCTACAAAAGATATATCCCCTGGAGTAACTTTATGTATCTCATTGATACCGGTTGCCGTCCGGTTTGTGTCGCCTATGATAGTTGCGCCTATATATTCAGCTATCCATTGCACGGAAACTGCCTGTTCAAATTTCATGAATAAGTATTTCCGCAAATGTACAACACAACCGGCAGCCATCATCATCTGAGTATTCTGAAACAAGCATTGTATAATTATAAACCCCCTAAAACTGATAAGAATTGAGATATGTAAATATTAATGGGAAACTGCAAACCGGTACATCTGCAGGTGTTCCCTACGATAGCAGGGTGGTGCGTTATGGTTTCGGGCTGTTCGAAACTATGCTGGTTATTGATGGCAAAATACAATTGAAAGATCTGCATTGGGGAAGGTTATTTGCAGGCATAGAACAGTTGGGGCTGGTGATGCCGGAGTTGATGACCAACGAATGGATGGAGGAAGAATTATTGCGAACTGTCAGAAAAAATCAGCTGGAAAAACTGTGCCGGGTACGTTTCCAGGTATATGCCGGCAGGGGAGGGTTGTTTGAAGGACAAGCAGCGTGGACTGAGTTTATTATTGATTGTCACCCCATAGACCCCAGCATTATTCAACTCAATGAAAAAGGGCTGTCACTAATATATGCCGAAGGGTTGGACAAAAGCCCTAACAGTATATCGAACCTCAAAACTACCAACGCAATGCTGTATGCCATGGCTGCCCGGCAAGCTACAGCCAGAAAGGCAGATAACGCAATCATTAAGAATGTGTACGGGAACCCCATGGAGACTACTTTGTCAAATATTTTTTGCATAAAAGGCGATACTATTTATACCCCGCCGCTTACAGAAGGTTGTATAGCCGGCGTAATGCGTAAGTATGTAATGGGGCAATTGCTGGCCAAAAAATTTACAGTAAAAGAGGAGTCGTTTGTACCGGGCTTTCTTGAATCTGCAGATGCTGTTTTCACCACCAATGCTATCCGCCGCATAAAATGGGTGCAGCGTATTGAGGACAAACAGTATAATATAGGAAAGATACTGGATGTGTACGAAAATATAAGTTATTAGGCTGCCAGGCGCCGGCAGCAGGCTTTTTTAACAAGCTGATTAGCGCTAACTTTGCTACAGTATGAGTAACAAAGTTCGTGTTAGGTTTGCCCCCAGTCCCACAGGGGGGTTGCACCTGGGAGGTGTCCGCACTGTATTATATAATTATTTATTTGCCCGCCATCATGGCGGCGATTTTGTATTGCGCATAGAAGATACAGACCAGAGCCGCTATGTAGCAGGAGCTGAACAATATATATACGATTGCCTGGAATGGTGCGGGCTCAGTCCGGACGAAAGCCCCCTGAAGGGCGGGCCTTATGGGCCATACAGGCAGAGCGAACGTAAAGAGTTGTACCGCAAATATGCTGAGCAACTGGTAGCGCAGGGCAACGCTTACTATGCATTTGACACGCCCGAAGAACTGGAGCAGATGCGCAGCAGCCTGAAAACTGACACTAACCCCACACCGCAGTATGACAGTAAGACACGCATGCAGATGCGCAACTCGCTGACTATTGATGAAGCTGAGGTGAAAGAGTTGCTGGACAAAGGCACCGCCCATGTAATAAGGATAAAAATGCCTGCCGGTGAAACTATCAGCTTTACAGATATGATTCGGGGGGAAATCTCCAACAGCTCGGACCTGGTAGATGATAAAGTGCTGTTGAAAGCAGATGGTATGCCTACCTACCACCTGGCGGTAGTGGTAGACGACTACCTGATGAAAATAACCCACGCCTTCCGTGGAGAAGAGTGGTTGCCCAGTGCACCAGTGCATATACTGCTGTGGCGATACCTGGGCTGGCAAGATGCCATGCCCCAATGGGCGCACCTGCCCCTGATACTGAAGCCCGACGGGCATGGAAAGCTCAGCAAACGCGACGGACAGAGGTTAGGTTTCCCGGTATTTGCTATGAGGTGGAAAGATGCTGCCACTGAGGAGGTGCTGGATGGTTTTAAAGAACAGGGTTTCCTGCCGGAGGCCTTTATCAATATCCTGGCTATGCTGGGCTGGAATGACACTACTGAGCAGGAGGTATTCTCCCTGGATGAACTGGTGCAGAAATTCACTATTGACAGGGTGCATAAGGGTGGTGCCAAGTTTGACTATGATAAGGCTAAATGGTATAACCACCAGTACATCATGAAGAAAACTGATGCTGAACTGTTACCGTTGGTGAAGCCTTTTATGGAAGAACATGGTGTGCAGATAGCGGACGATTACCTGTTGCGCGTAATAGCACTGGTAAAAGAGCGTTGCCATTTGCTGACCGATTTCTGGTTGCAGGGGCACTTCTTTTTTATCGAGCCACCCACCATGGATATAGAAGCCATAAAAGGTAAATGGAACGAGCAGAAACAGGCTTTTTTTGCCGGATGGGTACAGCAATTGGATACAGTGGCAGAATGGACCGCCCATACCCTGGAAGATAACTTTAACCAACATGCTACCGACGCGGGGCTGAAGAAAGGAGAGCTGATGCTGCCCCTGCGCATTATGCTGGTAGGTGGCAAATACGGCCCCGGTGTGTTTGATATTGCGGAAATGATTGGGAAAGAGGCAGTAGGGAAGAGGGTGAATGTGGTATTAGCGCAATTGTAGCTATTGAAAACAATACAAATATAAAAAGGATGGCAATTGCCATCCTTTTTATATTGAAAGAAATAAGAGAATTATTGCAGTGTAACCCTTTGAGTCTGCCTGCCTTCGGTAGTAGCAACTTCTACAATGTACGTACCTGGTACCAGGTTAGGAGTCAGGCCGGTCTTCCACATAATAGTGTGGCCGCCTTCTACCTCGTTGCTAACGTATGGTGTAGCCACTTTCTGGCCCGCCATATTGTACACGTTCATTGTTACCACTTGCGGAGTTGTGATGTTGTATTCTATGTTTACCACGCTGCCCAATTTAGCAGGGTTAGGATAAGCAGACATAATTTCAACATTGTTAGTTATCTCGTTTACACCTGAAGGGAAGAATGTTTTGCTTACGCTGAGCATCTCAGCATTCAGTACTTCTTTATTTAAGGTACTGTTGTAAGCAACGAAAGCTACGATACGCATATTAGCCCTGTTGATTCCTACTGGCGAAGCAGTGGTGTCCACTGTCCAGGTAACTTTTTCAACGTGCTTGGTAGTTGCAGTTATTGGTCCGGGGATGTCCTTGCCCCATGTATTGAGCAACACCTTTCTCAACACGTTGTTGTGCATGTAGCCATGGTCTTCGTAGCTTAGGGGACTTGCACCGCCATATGGGCCACCCCCAAAATTAATTTGCCGTAATGCGGTATTGGTCTTAGTAGCCTTGATGCTATCCTCCAGAATAAAAACGTTCACTGACACAGGCTGACCAGCCGTTGGCGCTGTGTTAAATTGCACCACGATATCAGCCTCGTAGGTAGCAGGGCCAACTTTTTTACGGTTATTGATACTCACGGAAGCGATGGCCGTCATTGACTTACGCGCCTGAAAAGCAGGGTCCCAAGCTGTGCGACTCATCGCGAGTCCTGCAGAACCAGAAGGAGCGTACTTAACCATATCCACTGTGCCACAGGGATAGCCCGGTGGTTGCACAATAGCGTTTATCGAATCCCCTTGCGCTGTCTTCAAAGGGCTGCTGGCCGGTGTGTAACCGGAAGTGTGCACTTGTACAGGGATGAAGTTATTTGGATTAGCAGCATGGATTGTTTCGATTTTAACCGTGCCGTCTGTACAAAACTGGCAGTTAACGCCGGTGTAGTCATGTAGCAGAACTTTTTTAACCTGTGCATTAGCAGCGAAAGCAGATAACGCCAATACGCTGAGTAGTAGTTTTTTCATGCTATATTATTTTTTTGTGTTTAAAAATTAATAATTAACATTTCAAATTAGAGAAATTAATCGAAACATCAAACTTTTTAACATAGTCGGAGGTATTTTTAAAATGACAATTCGTGTATAGTGGGAATGTGTGCTTTTAGAAATAGCAGGTTCATGACGATTTTAATTCCTGCCTATTGGTATTATCCATATTTTTATCAGACCAATGCTCTTCTATTAACTATCAATCAAACGTTTATGAAAATCAATACCTTACTATCAATATGTGCCTGTACAGTAGTATTACTGTCATACAGCTGTGGTAAAGACCCCGTAACTACTCCCGTCCCCGGTCCGGGTACTGTTGACACAACCGATACCACCACTCACGTGGTTAAGTACACGCGTGATTCAGCTATCAAAGATTACCAACAGATGTTCCTGGCTACGGAAGTATTAAATACCGGATGGACAGGTAGTACGGCAAACTGTGATCCTGGTAGCGTGCCACAGTCCGTACACGATGCAGTTATCAAACGCATTAATTATTTCAGAAAAATTACAGGGCTCAACTACGATTGCACTTTAGATGCCTCGCTGATACCAGCGCAGCAAAGAACGGCCCTGATGATGGCAGCTGCAGGGGACCTCAGCCATGACCCTGACCCTATCTGGCCATGCTATACTGCAGATGGTGCAGATGGTGCAAAAAAAAGTAACCTGAGGCTGGGTTCAGCAGCAACCGATGCAGTAGTTGCTTTTATGAACGATGAAGAAGAGTATAACCAGGCTGTAGGCCACAGGAGGTGGCTGTTATACTCCAAACAAAGCGCTTTCAGCCATGGCTCAACCCACAATACTGCAGTGATACATGTATTAGTAAAGGCTGAGAATACGAAGGTGCCGGAATTCATTGCATATCCACCTGCTACATTCGTGCCTTATCCTATTGTATATCATCGCTGGTCATTTTCTATACCGGGTGCCGATTTTACCAATGCTAATGTTACTATGTTGCATAAAGGTATAGATGTGCCTGTGCAGGTCGTATCAAGAACGGAGAAAATAGCAGATAATACAATAGTATGGGAGCCTCAACAGGCTATATCTGAGCCCGGCATTTACGATCTCACTTACACCGTGACGATAACTGATATAGGGAATGCTCCGAAACAATCCTACACATATAGCGTCGTGATATTCAAACCATGAGATTACACTTAAAATATATCGAACAAGGTATACCCATTAGCCGCTTTCTTTACATATGATCTTACGGAAAAGCTACACAAATGGAATATACAGAAAGTAAAAAAGCCCCGTTTTGCGGGGCTTTTTAGAATATATTATTGATGCAAACAAATTATTGGTGTGTAAACCTGCGGGTAGCTACCACCCTGCCATTGCTATCTACCATACGCAGGAAATAAATACCAGCCGGTATTTTTTCGATATCCAGCTTTGCGCTGGTACCATTTACGCGGTAATTGCTCACCTGCTTGCCTACCAGGTTGTAAATCGCTACATTTTTTACACCCAGTTCTTTATTGAAAGTAACGTTAACTTCATTGTAAGCGGGGTTGGGATATACTACCACTTCATCGCGATTAATGGCCACCTTGCTTACATTGTTGGTATTCCATTTATATACACCAAAAGTAACAGTATCAATAGTAGTACCTTCTGACAATTCAAAAGAAACGTAAATTGGGTTACCGGCTGAGGTGGAGGTTACAGAAGACGAACTAACATCAATCTGCATTTTGAAAGGCATATTTTTGCCGGCGCCAATTGTGTCGGTAGTTAATGTAGCACCTGAAAAAACGGTTTTGTCATAGCAGGTAACGTTATCACATATACCGAAGGCTGCATGGTCTTTCCAGCTTACAGGAAGACTCTCATAAATTACCTTCCACTTTACTCTTAACGTATCGGAAGTATTGTTCGTTAGGTAATTGTAAATATCAGTATAGCCGTAGGACGCAATCGTAATGGTATCTTTCTGCATAGAAAAACTCTGCGCTTCTGATTTATTACTGGCAAACAGTAATGGTAATGCAAATAAGTAAACTAATCTCCTCATGAGTCAATGATTTGTATTGCAATATACTGTAAACTGACCTATTAACAAAGCAACCGGGTTGTTAAAAATATTGTTAAGCTGAAAATGACACAATAATTACGCTGCTTGTACGTCTTGGGTGGCTCAATTTGTCATCGAACAGTGATGATTTCCTCCTACTTATTAGTTATAATTTTTATGTAATCGCTGTAAATCATAGTTAAATACAAAAACTGCCTTTATGGCATTATCTTTACGCTGGACTGATAATTGTGTACAGGTAATTTATATTCAGAACTTTAAAACAGATACAATGGACAGAAACGAATTTCGTAAATACGCTATCAAACATCATGGCATCAGCAGCCTTACGGTAGATAGTTACACCTCTTCTCTCTTTAAAACACCCAACGCACTTACGCCATATATTATAGAAGAACGCCCGTTGAATGTGGCTTCCATGGACGTATTCTCCCGTTTGATGATGGACCGCATCATCTTCCTGGGTGAGCCCATTAACGACTACGTGGCTAACATAGTTACCGCGCAGCTGCTCTTCCTGGAAAGCACAGACCGCAACCGCGACGTGCAGATGTACATCAACAGCCCCGGCGGTAGTGTGTATGCAGGCCTGGGTATGTACGATACTATGCAAATCATCAACCCCGATGTATCGACTATATGCACAGGTATAGCAGCCTCAATGGCAGCGGTGCTGATGTGTGCCGGTACCAAGGGCAAGCGTACCGCGCTGAAACATAGCCGTATCATGATACACCAGCCGTTGGGCGGGGCAGAAGGCCAGGCTAGCGATATCGAAATTACGGCACGCGAAATCATAAAGCTGAAAAAGGAACTTTATGAAATCATAGCCGACCATAGCGGGCAGAAGCTGACAAAAGTAGAGAAAGACAGTGACCGCGACTACTGGATGACTGCCGCCGAAGCCAAGGAATACGGTATGGTGGACGAGGTGCTGGAACGCAACCCCCGCAAGGTGGAAAATGGCGATGAAAAGAAATAATGCACTGAGCAATACTAACGAAAACGGGCGTTGTACAAGTACAACGCCCGTTTTCGTTACTGTAAGTTTGAATTAAACATTAAACCTGAAGTGCAGCACATCACCATCTTTCACCACATATTCTTTACCCTCTATGCGCAGCTTGCCATTTTCTTTACATGCTACCTCGCTGCCGTATGCCACATAATCATTGTAGGCTATGGTTTCGGCTTTAATAAAGCCTTTCTCAAAATCGGTATGGATAACACTGGCAGCCTGCGGCGCTTTCCAGCCACGCTCTATCGTCCATGCACGTACTTCCTGCACACCTGCGGTGAAGTAGGTAATCAGGTTCAGCAGTTTGTAAGCGGCGCGTATCAGCCTGTTCAGGCCAGGCTCTGTCAGCCCGTATTCTTCCAGGAACATAGCTTTATCTTCGGCAACATCCATTTCTGATATCTGGGCTTCAATGTTGTTGTTCATCACAATCACCTCAGCGCCTTCTTCTTTTACTGCAGCTATCAGCGCTTCCGAAAATTTGTTGCCCGTATGCATAGATGCTTCATCAACATTAGCTACATATAACACAGGCTTGGATGTAAGCAGGAACAGGTCGGCGATGGCTTCTGCATCTTCGCCTTCCAACTGCAGCCCGCGTATGTTTTTACCCTGCATCAAGTAGTCATAGCATTGTTTCAGTACATCGTACACACGTTTTGCCTTCGGGTCGTTCTTGGCTAGTTTTTCGTAGCGCTGCATTTTCCTTTCCACGCTATCCAGGTCTTTCAGTTGCAGTTCCGTGTCTATTATTTCCTTGTCGCTTACCGGGTTGATAGCCCCTTCTTCGCGCAGTACGTTCTCGTCTTCGAAGCAGCGTATCACGTGCACTATGGCATCTACCTCGCGTATATTGGCCAGGAACTTATTGCCCAGCCCCTCGCCTTTGCTGGCGCCTTTTACCAGCCCGGCTATATCAACAAACTCAATAGTAGTGGGAACGATTCGCTGGGGTTTCACCAGCTCTGCCAGTTTGTCCAGGCGCTCGTCCGGCACATCCACCTGCCCTACATTGGGCTCTATGGTACAAAAACGATAGTTGGAAGCCTGCGCTTTGGCGCTGTTGCTCACCGCATTGAACAATGTTGATTTACCTACGTTGGGTAGGCCAACTATACCTGCCTGTAATGCCATCTTTTATTAAAAATTTGCGCAAAGGTAAGGTCTTCCAATGACTTGTGCAGGATGTATCAGTTGCTGTGCTTCAGCAGGGCCTCTTCCATCTGCCGGTGGACGGTGGCTTTAAGGGTTGGGAGGTCTTCCATCGTCATGCCGGATGTGGGTACCGGCTCCAGGTATACCACCCTGTTTCTGCCGGGTTTCAACCCCAACACGGTACTATAATGCCAGCGATGAACCGTATCGGGGAATACCATGGGCAATACTGCTGTCTGGGTATTGATGGCCAGCCTGAAAGCTCCATCGTAAAATTCCTT
>CALEZD010000018.1 GCA_937928385.1 uncultured Bacteroidota bacterium | reverse complement strand
CGTAGCGCCGTTGATAAAAGGTGTTGCGCTGGTTGAGTTAAAGCCATTGGGACCCATCCATGCATAAGCAACCCCTGTAGAAGTAGACGAAGCGGTGAAGTTCAGCGTTTCGCCCGTACATATCGGTGCATTGGTAGTAGCACCAAAATTGGCAGGGCGGGTTTTGACCAACACGGTTACTGTGTCGCGCGAGGTACAGGCTGCATTACTGGCGTATAAAACGTAGTCGCCGGACATACCTGCTGTGGTGGCAGGCAGCACCGGGTTCTGCACGTTAGAAGTAAAACTGTTTGGCCCGGTCCATGCGTAGGTGAGTAAAGAGCCCTGTGCGGTCCCGAAAAGTTTCAGAGTATCATCAGCACAAACGGGTGCATTGGTAGAAGCAGTAGTTCCGGCAGGCCCTGTGCCGGCAAAGATTGCTGCAGTAGTAGTGTCTTTAGACTCGCAGCCGTAGATGTAGGCTGTAACAATATAGTCGCCACTATCTGCAGGCAATGGATTGGGTTTAGACGGATTTTGCAGGTTAGATGTAAAGTTGTTAGGCCCTGTCCACCAGTAGCCTACACCTGTAGTGGTAGAGGATGCTGTCAGTTTTAAAGTATCGCTTGCGCACAGCGGACCGTTGTTGCTGGCCAGGGGCTTGGCAGGCAACACGGTTCCAATACCTATATTTTTGCCATTATCCAAAGAAGTATCCGCTCCATTGGTGGAAGTGATACGTAACCTGTATCCTCCACCTGCTGCAATTGTAGTAGGTATAACGCCGACGATGGTGTCGGATTTTTTAGATGTTTTAGTGCCGATTGTGAGTGGATTGGCAAAGCTGCCCGATGCATTGGATAGTTGCAGCCTTATCTGGTTATTACTTTGAAAGAAACCCGTGTCATTGACCGTATAAGGTACCCGTATTGTATCACCGGCACATAGCGTAGTGTCTTTAAAATTAACATTAAGCCTTTTGGCCAACTTGATTACAATAGAGTCGTAGTAATAATACGAGGTAGTACCCTGTGAAATAGTATCTTTTGCCACATTAGCCGGGTCTTTAAATCCACCAATAACTATGTTGTCATAGGCTGAGTCCGCTACAAATGTCTTGGTTAAACGCATCCAGTTGGCTGTGTCCGAAAATGTACCGTTACCTGAATAGTCTATTTGCGGTGTCACTGATACTCTTGCGATAGTACTGATAAAAGTAGGCCCGTTGTCAAAGAAATAAACACCTATATCATCTGTCGCAACCTTTCCGAATGTATTGGATAACGAAACGGAAATGGACACTTCGTATGTAGCACCTATCTGTAGAGGGGTTATGCTTCTTGTTACATATTCTTTATAGACACTAGTGCCGATAACATTGTTGTAACCACCCACATAGGCATTGCCACTGGCTGCCCATTGGTAGCCAAAAGTATTAGTGGGGACACCCGGCGTACCGCATGAGTTAAAATAGTCTGATGTTCCGTTCGTATATGGCCCCCAACCGGTACAATTTGTGGTTTGAGAAAGAGTGGTAGGACAACTGGTGTATGTCTCAAAATCTCCGTTGGGTACCATATTGGGTTGCGCATCCGTCACGTGGATTACCAGGATTGACAGGATGGCAAGTAGCATATATCTCATAATAGTATCGTTTCCTCAACTAAATTAAGGTTTTTTATATTGTTTGGTATTAAAGGATTTTAAGATGTGCAGCTCAACCGCCTTTTGCCCGGTGCAATAAATCCAGCACCCCCTCTTTTTGCAGTATGCGGTAGCCAATTCTGTCTTGCGATATGCCTTTTTTCAGTTCGTAATCGAAAACGAAATTATCATCACCCGTCATACGGGTAACGAAGTAGGAGAATAAAATATCTTTCCGGTCCGAGAAATGTTTGGCTACTTCGTACAGATGCGTGGATAGTATCTTCAGGTGGTCTGGCCGGTTCATCAATCCCTCCACTACGGCGCGGGTACACTCATACGCATCATGCACATTGGTACCTTTAAACAATTCATCCATCAATACAAGATGCGGTTCGGGTTGCAGCAGTTTTTCCGCGGTCAGTTTCATACGCTTTACCTCGGCAAAGAAATAGCTTTCCCCTTTCAGTAAGTCGTCTTCCACATGCATATTGGTAATGATGCCCTTGAAAAAGCTGATGCGCATGTGCGTAGCAGGCACGCCCATGCCCAAATGCGCCAGCAGTGCCGCCACACCTATAGAGCGCATAAAGGTAGTTTTGCCCGACATGTTGGCACCGGTCAGCAACAGGAAATTCTGTTGCCGGTTAAAGCTGATATCGTAGGGCTTGGGTTGTTTCAGTAGCGGATGGATTAACCCTTTTGCCTCGAAGCATAATGGTATCGCAGGCACCAGTTCAGGGAATACCCATTTTCGTTCTGTGGTAGCCCTCGCCATTGCCTGCCAGGTGTCCAGGCGGGCATAGTGCTGTACCAGCCTGTAAATTCTGTTCTTCATTTCGCGGCGGGCATAATAGCTTAATTTTGCCTGCACACGATAGGGTGTATCTTTTGTTACAGCTATCAGTTCATCGGTAAGGGGGTGCTGTAGTTCATGCTGTATGGCTGCCAGCTCTCTGCGCAGCAAGGGCGGTACATCCTTGTTGCCCAACAGTGCAGCCAGTTCTTTGCAACCTTTCAGAAAATCAGCTATATGCGATACGGAAAATTGTGTGAAGAAGTAATCACCCTTGTTAAAAGTCTTCTGAAACACTTCGCCCAAAAATGCAGCCAGCCCTGATGGTGGAGAGGATATATTATCAGCAGACTCGAAGAATTTCTCCAGCATCACCAGCGTACCATTGGTAATGATTAACGGCCACTCCTGCAGATGCGTTGCCCAATATTTAATAGTGTCCTGCAACTGCAATAACTCTTCGTAAGTAGCGGGCGGGGTTTTCACATGCTTGTACAGCATTTCTTTGCCTGCAATTGTAGTTGTACGGTCTATCAATCCCGCAACACCTTCGTTACCGGCCGATGGAAAAACTGAAAGGTCTTTGAATGTTATGGCATCATTGCGCATTACCTGTCAAAAGAAAGCCTTTTTCCTCTTATGGCCTTGTTAATTTTACCATCGTCAAGAGCAGGCTTGCCATTTATCAATGTGTAGCGTATGGATGCGGGAAAGGTCTCACCTTCCAGTGGCGACCAGCCGCATTTATAGTACAGGCTCTCCTTGGTCACTTTGGTTTGTCCATTCAAATCTACAATGGCCAGGTCGGCATAATAGCCCTCGCGCATAAAACCTCTTTCAGCTATCTGGAAACATATAGCCGGTGCATGCGCCATTTTCTCTACTACTTGTTCCAGCGATATTTTCCCTTCCTGCACATACCTGAGCATCAATAGCAGGCTGTGTTGCACCAGCGGTAGCCCCGATGGCGATTTCGGGTAAGGCTGTTGCTTTTCTTCCCATGTATGTGGGGCATGGTCTGTAGCTATAATATCCAGTGTGCCGTCGAGCAGCCCTTTCCACAGCGCTTCTTTATTTTCAGGAGCTTTGATGGCGGGATTGCATTGTATCTGCGTGCCCAGGCGTGCATAATCGTCTGCCGTAAAATGCAGGTGGTGTACACATACTTCCGAAGTAATTCTTTTTTCTTTCAATGGGAAGAGATTGGTAAACAGTTGCAATTCCTTTGCCGTGCTGATGTGCAATATATGCAGGCGGCTATTGTGTTTAGTAGCCAGTTGCACTGCCATCAGCGAGCTTTCGTAGCAGGCCTCCACATCGCGTATCATAGGGTGGTACGATGCATTGTCAGCGCCACTGTATTTCAGTTTGTTGGCTTCTACGATGCGTTCATCCTCACAGTGGGTAGCTATCAATAGTTCCGATTCGCTGAATATTTTGTTCAGCGTCATATGGTTGTCCACCAGCATATTGCCGGTACTGCTGCCCATAAATATTTTGATGCCGCATACGTCTTTCTTTTTCTCGTTGGTCTTCAGTACCTCGTCTATGTTGTCGTTAGACACACCCATAAAGAATGAGTAGTTGGCGGCACTCCTGTATTTTGCCAGGTTATATTTCTCTTCCAGCAGTTGTTGCGTCAGTGCTGCGGGTCGTGTGTTGGGCATCTCCATAAATGAGGTAACGCCACCCGCCACTGCTGCGGTCGATTCAGTTTCTAATGACGCTTTGTGTGTAAGCCCCGGTTCACGAAAGTGTACCTGGTCGTCTATAACACCTGGCATGGTATGTAGCCTTTCGCCGTTTATTTCCCGCGCGCGTTCGGGTGTGTCGATTGTACCGCCTATCTTTTCTATACGGCCATCGCGTATCAATATATCGCCCTGTAGCTGTTTCCCTTCGTTTACTATTGTCGTGTTCTTGATTAAAACCGTTTCCATACGCTATAATAACTGAGTTATAACCCTATTTTTGTAACAATATTAACGCATACGTCCCGGAAATCACATTATATGTTGAAAAAAGCACTGTTACTTACCTCTGTTGTATTGATGTTGACCAATGCCGTTGTAGCGCAAACCACCTACCTGCAGTTGGGCCATGTTGATTATGAAACATTGGACAGGCTGGAAACAAGGTCGGGCAAATTGTCTGACGATTTGTTCCTGGCTACAAAACCGGTATCGCGCAAGTCACTGGTAAAGTTCCTGATGGAAACCAGAAACGATGCTCGATACATTGGGCTGACGGAAATTGACAGGTTCAATATAGCGCATATAACATCTGTAAGTGGTGAATGGGCGGAAGAGTCTGCCGGTGCCTTTACATCCAGGCGTCCCATATTTAATACTTTTTACAAAACACAGCCAGATTTCCTCTACGTTAACAATGATAAACTGTTTCTTTCTTTCAACCCGGTTATCAGCGCCATTGGTGTTAAAGAACAAAACAATCCCGATAACCTGTTATTTACCAGCAGCCGTGGTATTGAGGCGCGGGGCCATTTGCTGGACAAGGTAGGCTTCTATACTTTTTTTACCGACAACCAGGAGCAGGTGCCGCTGCATGTGGGCAAATGGTCGGATACCTTCCAGGCTGTACCGGGAGCAGACTATTATAAGGTTACCGGGCCTAATAGTTACGACTACCTGCAGGCAAGGGGTTATATAGATTTCGCTGTGGTGAAAGACCATATCAATGTAACATTTGGCTACGATAAACATTTTATAGGCGATGGTATGCGCAGCCTCTTCCTCAGCGATTTCAACGCCGGTGCCACATTCCTGCGACTGAATACTAAAGTGTGGAAGCTGAACTACCAGAACCTGTACCTGGAGCTGCGCCCGCAATACAGCCGCGGCCCCGATACACGGCTCGCGCGCAAGTATGCTACCATGCACCACCTCAGCATCAATGCGCTCAACTGGCTGAATATCGGCATATTCGAAGCAGTAGTATTCAACCGGAAAGACAGGTTTGAATTTGGTTATATGAACCCCATTATTCTCTACCGCCAAACAGAGCGTATGATGGGCAGCCCCGATAACGTATTGATAGGCCTTAACTTCAAAGCCATTGCATTGAAACATTTGCAGTTTTACGGCCAGTTCATCCTAGATGAGTTTACCATCAGCGAGCTGACAGGTGGCAATGGTTATTGGGCCAATAAATTTGGCATACAGGTGGGCGGTAAATACTTCGATGCCTTTACAGTGAAAAATCTGGACCTGCAGGGCGAAATCAATATCGTGCGCCCGTATATGTTTTCGCATTACGACAGCTATGCCAACTACTCGCATTACAATCAGCCACTGGCGCATCCGCTGGGTTCCGGTTTCTTTGAGTTGACAGGCGCACTGCGTTACCAGCCTGTCAAGAACCTGTACATCAGCGCAAAGGCTATGTATTACCAACAGGGGGCAGACACCGGTGGCATCAACTATGGCAACAATATCTTTCGCGACTACAATTCGCGCGCCGGCAACTACGGCGTATCGTTGGTAAACGGTGTGCGCTCACAATGCGCGCTGGCCAATCTCAACCTCTCTTACGAACTGCGGGAAAACCTGTTCATAGACCTGGGCGCTACTTATCGCAAAAAGGTGTATGACAATGCCGTGTTGCCGGCCGAAGACGCGCTGTGGTTTACAGGTGGGCTCAGGTTGAACATAGTGCCGAGGAACTACGATTTCTATTAAACGAAGAGCGATAAACAACTGAAATGTTATTCAACTCGTTTGACTACCTTATTTTTCTGCCTGTTGTTTTTGCCTCGTATTGGTTGTTGCAACGCAACCTGAAGCTGCAAAACTTCCTGGTGTTGTGTGCCAGCTATTTTTTCTATGGCTCTTGGGACTGGCGGTTTTTATTCCTTATAGCCATCAGCACATTCATCGATTATTCCTGTTCTATACAAATATCACGCTCTGATAGCGCAAGAGCCGGGAAGAGGTGGTTAGGGCTAAGTATTTTCGCCAACCTGGGCCTGCTGTGTTTTTTCAAGTATTACGGCTTTTTTGTCGATTCATGGATAGCGTTATTTGCTTCAATAGGTTATGAAATGTCACCATGGACCCTGAGCATTATACTTCCTCTCGGTATTTCGTTTTATACATTTCAGACCATGGCGTACACTATTGACGTGTACCGCGGAAAGATTGAACCCTGTAAAGATTATATTGCCTTTTCTGCATTCATCAGCTTCTTTCCTCAACTGGTGGCAGGCCCGATAGAGCGTGCAAGCGACTTGCTTACACAGGTGGTCAAACCCCGCAGGTTCAATTATATACAATCTGTACAGGGCCTCAGGCTGATACTATGGGGGCTGTTTAAAAAAGTGGTGATTGCTGATTCATTAGGCAAAGGCGTAGCACCGTTGTTTAACCACTGGGCAGATTATACAGGTACGGATATGTTGATGGCAGGTGTGTTTTTTGCCTTCCAGATGTATGCCGACTTCAGCGGGTATGCCGATATTGCTATCGGCTCTGCCAAATTGTTGGGCATAGAGCTCAGGTCCAATTTCAGGTTCCCGATGTTTAGTAAAAGCGTACTGGAGTTCTGGCAGCGATGGCATATATCGCTCACCAAGTGGTTTACCGATTACCTGTATATACCCATGGGGGGGTCAAAAAAAGGCCTGGCAATCGCTATCCGTAATGTGTTTATCATCTTCCTGGTAAGCGGTCTTTGGCATGGTGCTAACTGGACCTTTATTATTTGGGGGGCATACCAGGCAGCATTTTATATTCCTGTGTTTGCATACAGAAAGGTTTATGGAAAACCAATGATAGGGCATATACACAATGCTCTATTGCGTCACATCGTCAATATAGGTTCTGTTGTTTTCACAGTCTTGGTTTTGTCGGTTGCGCGTTTGTTTTACAGGGCAGAAAGTATCGGCCATTCGTACGTTATGCTCAAAAAAATGGTGACAGATGCGTTTACACCTATCTCTACACCCCAGTACCTCTGGTATATTGGCATACTTATTTTTATTGAGCTGTTTATACGTAGGGATGAACGTAACCCCATACCGATAAAAAATACATTCCTGCGGTATCTGTATTGTTCTGCGCTTATCGTTGCTATTTTATTGCATATTGACAGTCATAACGAACAGTTTTTATATTTTCAGTTCTGATGAGAAGGTTACTATACAGGATATTATTGTTCTCGGGGTTCTTCGCAATCTTCCTCCTGGTATTTATGGCATTGATTGCCTACAGTACAAAATACTCTCCTGCCGTAGAAAAATACCTTTTCCCTCAACCGGGGCTATGGGGGGGGACATACCAGAGGTCCCAAGAATTAGACGTATGGCTAAAGAATACTGAAAATGATTCTCTGAGCGGTTTGCTATTAGGGGGCAGTACAGTTTACAGGAATATTGACCCTTATATTCTAAGTGAAAAAACAGGGATTGATTTTTTTAACGCCGGCAGCAATAGCCAGGCCCTTGCCAATTCCTTAGTGCTATTGCAGCATTGTGTCAACTCGGGCAAACCTATTCAATACCTGGTTGTAAGTGTAGATCACGTATTGTGGGATAACTCAGGCCTGGAAAGCTCAAGCGACTGGATAACCAATAATCATAACCCCTCAGCAGGATATACTTTTAATATGGCGGCTATAGCAAGAACACACCTGCTTTGGCTAAGTTATGCATACCTGCGTGTTAAACAGTATGTGCCAGGGTCCTATATATATGTAGATACAACCCTGAGAGGAGAGGTCTATGCCGGCAAGGGTTTTGTGTGCTCTTCCGACCAAACACCCCGCAAACTGGAAGTGAAGGTGCCGATACCTGAAATGAGCCCGAAGAACTATAATGCCTTGCTGGAAATAATGCGGATATGTAAAGAGAGAAATATCACGCTCACATTCTTTAATCCTAAGCTGTTGAACGCGGAATATGATGTAAGTGTTATTAAACAACTGGATGGGAAAATATTAGATGCCGCTACCGCACCTGTTGATGCTGCTCTGTTTTACGATAATTACCACCTGTATTGCAGGGGCACGGCTTTATACACTGAGTGGATTGCTGATGAATTTATTCAACTCCACCACATTACACCCACAACTTTATGAAAAAGTTGCTTCTGAATATTATCCGGCTGGCAGGCTTTTTCATACTCTTTTATATAAGTGTAAACATACTCATCGCGGCATCTACAGCATTTACACCTAAAGTCGAAAAGCTGTTGTTGAAGTTCTCAGCTATATCAGAATACGAAACCAGGAGAATTAAGGAGCTTGATGAATGGATGCAGCAGGATGAATCCCGAAAAACGGGATTGATACTTGGCTCCAGCACAGCATATATGAACATAAACCCGCAGATACTTTCTGCCCAAACAGGTATTGATTTTTTTAACTGCGGAAGTAATTGCCAGGCTATTAATTATTCCTGCATTATTCTGAAACATGTATTAGCTAAACATAAGCCGGATTACATTCTGTTAGATGTATACCCCGGAATGTGGAATACAATAACTACTGAAGCACCTACTGAATGGGTAGTTAATTATCATTCCCCGCATCATGCATTTATCTTACGCATGGTGTCTGCCGAACATAGTGTGATTTTATGGAATCATTATTTTTATTCGATGATTAAACGTTGTATGCCATTTGCGAAATACATGGAGGCCGAAACCATGGAACATAGCAAATACATCGGGAATGGCCACGTATGCTTTGAAGATGCCATTGCTGATTATAAAGCAGTGTACAGGGAATATACATCCATAAAGATAGATAATGCGATAGCGTTGAATGAGATAGAACGTTTATGCAAGGACAATAATATTACGTTGATAATCCTAATGCCTAAGATGATAAACACGTACGTGCGTAAGGATATCATCAAAACAACTGCTCACTTCATTGACGTGGAAAATGTTGCCGACGAAACTTATTACAGGGACAGCCACCACATGCATTGCGATGGCGCAGAGCGTTTTAGTTATTGGCTGGCAAAGAGGGTGAATGAATACAGGCTTCAGGCTGAAAATAATATAAGACAAGAGTAATATCATGTTATTTAACTCTGCAACGTTTTTGTGGTTTTTGCCTTCAGTCTTTATATTGTACTGGCTGATAGGCAACAGGCAACTCAGATTGCAGAACTTACTGTTGTTAATTGCCAGTTATGTATTCTATGGCTGGTGGGACTGGCGTTTCCTCTCGCTTATCTCTTTCAGCATCCTGGCAGATTATTTGGCTGCTATACAAATACATCGGGCAGGTATAAAACTAAAGGCAAAGGCCTGGCTGATACTGAGCATCGTCGTCAACTTAGGCCTGCTCTCCTTTTTTAAGTACTACAATTTTTTTGTTGATTCATTTGTAAACATGGTGGGGCAGTTCGGTTACGAAATGTCACCCTGGCCCATGAATATCATTCTGCCTGTCGGAATTTCGTTTTATACTTTCCAGACAATGGCATACACCATCGACGTGTATAAAAAGAAAATCACTCCCTGTCATGATTTTATAGCATTTGCTGCTTATGTAAGTTTCTTCCCGCAGTTAGTTGCAGGGCCTATAGAAAGGGCATCAAGATTATTGCCACAGATAACAAAACCCCGACGTTTTAATTATGTGCAGGCAGTAGAGGGTTTAAGATTGATTCTGTGGGGGCTGTTCAAAAAAATAGTTATTGCCGATTCATTAGCGATTGCTGTTGACCACGCATTTAACTATACAAGGGCTGTCAGCGGCGCAAGTATATTATTGGCTGTTATTTATTTTGCTTTCCAGATATATTGCGACTTCAGTGGATATTCAGACATTGCTATTGGAACGTCAAAATTGTTTGGTATAGAACTGATGTCTAATTTCCGGTTCCCGTATTTCAGCAAAAACCTTATTGAATTTTGGCGGCGTTGGCATATTTCCCTCTCTACATGGTTCAGAGATTATGTGTATATACCACTGGGCGGGTCGAAGAAAAACCTGCCGGCAACAGTAAGGAATATTGTCATCGTCTTCCTGCTGAGCGGCTTGTGGCATGGCGCTAACTGGACTTTTGTGGCTTGGGGGGCGGCGCATGCATTATTATACATACCGGTGTTTGCATGGACGCATATAGCCACGCGCAGGCAGTCTGCACAAAATATACTGCGGAAGCCTGTTGTAAAGAACATCACAGATTTTTTCGGTACACTCATCACATTCGGTGCAGTAGTGGCTACATGGTTACTATTCCGTGCTGAGACAATCGGGCAGGCCGTACTAATGTTCAAAAAGATGATTATGATGGCCAGGCCACCATTTGTCAACGCGGAATATTTATGGTATATAGCAGCGTTGCTCTTTTTCGAACTGCTTATGAGGGGTGATGAGCGCAACCCGGCTCCTTTTAAAAGGAAATGGGCGAGGTACCTATATTACTGCATCCTTATTTATATCGTGCTGCTGCATGTAGATAAAGAATCTTCTGAATTTATCTATTTCAGGTTTTGACGGATAATGGGAATAATCAACAGTAGCCTCCATTAGTCGTCTGTAAATCTTATTTTCGCTTAGCTTATTCTGCATGAATCATTTACCGCATCTCATACAAGACCTGGGGCTGATACTAGTCGTGGCTGGCCTTACCACGCTGCTGTTCAAGTGGCTGAGGCAACCTGTGGTACTCGGCTACCTGCTGGCGGGCTTGCTGGTAGGCCCTCAATTGACTTTATTCCCTACCGTTACCGAAATTGAGAATATCAGGATATGGGCGGATATAGGTGTGATATTCCTCTTGTTTACACTGGGCCTTGAGTTCAGCTTCAAGAAGCTGCTGAATATAGGTGGGCCGGCATCGGTTACCGGGCTTATCGAAATATCCGCTATGCTGGGCGTGGGCTTTATACTCGGCAGGCTCATGGGCTGGCCCATTATGGACTGTATATTCCTGGGAGGAATACTGTCTATCGCCTCTACTACTATCATCATCCGCGCGTTCGACGAGCAGGGGGTTAAGGGTAAGAAATTTGCAGACCTGGTATTTGGTGTACTCATAGTCGAAGACCTGGTAGCCGTAGTGCTCATGGTATTGCTCACTACTATATCCGTCAGTCGCGAGTTTGCAGGTATGGAGATGCTGCTGTCGATACTCAAGCTGGCCTTCTTCCTGGTACTATGGTTTATAGCGGGCATATTTTTTATACCATCATTTCTCAGCCGTGTGCAGAAACACCTGAACGATGAAACCCTGCTCGTGCTGTCCATAGGCTTCTGCCTGCTGATGGTGATACTAGCTTCGCTGGCAGGCTTCTCGCCTGCGCTGGGGGCTTTCATTATGGGGTCTATCCTGGCTGAAACCATCCAGGCCGAACGGATTGAGCATATCATCACGCCCGTAAAAAACCTGTTTGGGGCAGTGTTCTTCATCTCTGTGGGCATGTTGATTGACCCCGCTATACTGGTAGACTATGCCGGGCCTATACTACTCATCACTTTGGTATTTGTATTCTTCAAAGTATTGCACGTTACCCTGGGTGCAGTTATTTCAGGCCAGCCCTTAAAAACATCTGTGTACGCAGGTATGAGTATGGGGCAGATAGGTGAGTTCTCGTTCATTATAGCTACGCTGGGTGTTACGCTGAAGGTAACCAGCAGCTACCTCTATCCAATAGCGGTGGCCGTGTCTGCCATTACAACGTTTTCTACACCCTATATGATAAAGGCCGCAGGCCCACTGTACAAGCGTATTGAAAAGATATTGCCCGACAAATGGCTGAAAACCCTGGTGCGCTACAGCACCGGTGCGCAAACTATCAATTCCGCCGGCGACTGGCAACTTGTATTGCGTTCTTTCATCATCATGTCTGTATTTACGTTGCTGGTTGCGGCAGGCATCATCATTCTGTTTGTTGAGGTAGTACACGGTGTTATGCTCACCAATATTGATAATTACTTCTTGGCAACCATCATTACCGTAGCCCTCTGCCTGGTGGCTATATCCCCGTTTCTATGGGCGCTGGTCATGCGTAAGCTGCAGCCACAGTCTTTTGCCAACCTGTGGGCCAACAAGCGCTACCACGGGCCGCTTATTTTGCTCAGGCTCATACGTGTAGGCGAGGCTATTGCCATCATCACCGCCACTTTCATTGTCTTTTTTCCTATTGGTTATGCGATAATTTCTTCAGCGCTCATCATAGCCATCGTATTGTTTTTTGCTAAGAGGATACATGCTTTTTACCTGCGGCTCGAAACAAGGTTTTTTTACAACTTCAACCAAAGGGAAATACTCGAAGCGCGTGTTAACAGGAAAGAGCTGGCACCCTGGGATGCACATATAGCACAGTATGTATTGCCGGTTGGCTCACCTGCTACAGGTAAGATGCTGGAAGAGCTGGCTATACGCGAAAAGATAGGTGTGAACATCGCTATGATAAAAAGAGGTGATCATTATACGGTACTGGCTCCATCGCGATACGAGAAAATATACCCCGGCGACAGGATGTTTGTCATTGGTACAGACGAGCAGCTGGACATGTTCAAAGAGTTCATTCAGCCACACGACGAACAACAGCAGCTAATGGAGCAACACGATGTGGTGTTGAGAAAGCTGGTAGTGGAAGAGGGTTCGCCGCTGTTGGGCAAAAGTATACGCGATAGCGGCATAAGGGAAAAGACAAATGGCCTTGTAGTAGGTATTGAGCGCGGAGGAAGGCGGCTGCTCAACCCAGAGTCATACTCAGTCTTTGAACTGAAAGATAAAGTGTGGATAGTGGGCGATGCTGAACTGATTGAACAACTACAGTAGCTATTCTTTAGTTACCTTTTGCGTGCGTGTATAGTCCTTGCCCGATACCGTTACAAAATACAATCCCTTTGGAATACTAGACAGGTTGATGGCTTCTTTATTATTATTACTTGTAGCCTTGTAAACGGTCTTACCTAACAAGTCGCGGATAAGGATATGGTGTTGGCCTGCCGGGGCAGTAATATACAGTTTGTCTGCTACCGGGTTGGGGAATATACTGATTGCATCGCCCTGTACTGTTGTTATTCCCGATGGGGCTGTTAAGGTAGTGAAACAAGTGCTGGCCCATGGTGTATATGTGCCGTTAGTGCATTTCCCTTTTACAAATACACAGTATGTGGTATTGGCTTTAAGCCCGGTAAAAGCCATAACAGTATTGATGGTGGTCTGTCCGTTATCAGGTGGTGTCGTCATAGTGGTAATGCCAATATCATAGGCATTACCATGTTGCATAGGGTCCCAGTTTATTCGTACTGAATTATGTGTGAGGTTGGAGGAGATAAGGTTTTGAATGGTGAGTGTATCACACTGCCCAAAACTTGTATAGGCGGATGTCATCATCAAAACAAATACGATAGAATTAAGTAAAGCAGGTTTCATAAGACATGAGTTTTGATAATCGAATATAAAGATTTTCCATAGAAAAGCACAAATAAAAATCCCCCGGCTGTTTACCAGGGGATTGTATTGTTGTTATTATTAATCAACGATTAAACATTCTGCATCACCTTAGGCGCGGCATTGCGTATTTCTTCGTTGGCCTGGTCTGCAAATTGCTCAAAGTTTTTGTTGAACAGCTGCGCCAGTTCATTAGCTTTCTTGTCATAAGCCTCTTTATCGGCCCAGGTACTGCGCGGGTTCAGTATCTCGTCGGGCACGTTGGGGCATGTCTGCGGTATCAGTACGCCAAACACGTTGTGTGCTTTGTATTCCACGTTGTCCAGTTCACCTGTCATAGCGGCTGTGATCATAGCACGAGTGTACTTCAGGCTCATGCGGCTGCCGGTGCCATAAGCGCCTCCGCTCCAGCCGGTGTTAATCAGCCATACTTTCACATCCGAATGTTGTTCCAGTTTCCTGCCCAGCAGTTCTGCATACTTTGCAGGGTGAAGCGGCAGGAACACGCGGCCAAAGCAGGCAGAGAATGTAGTCTGAGGCTCGGTAACACCCACCTCTGTACCTGCTACCTTGGCGGTATATCCGCTAATGAAGTGGTACATGGCCTGTCCCGTAGTCAGCTTGCTGATGGGGGGCAGTATGCCAAACGCGTCGCAGGTCAGGAAGAAGATATTCTTCGGGTCGCCGCCGTACGATGGTTCTTTAGCATTAGGGATATTATGTATCGGGTAAGCTGCGCGGGTATTTTCTGTGATGCTGCCATCAGCATAGTCCACCTCGTTGCTGTCCGCCTTGAATACGATATTTTCCAGCAATGCTTCGTGTTTGATAGCATTGAATATCTGGGGCTCTTTTTCAGCGCTTAGATCTATCACTTTTGCGTAGCAGCCACCTTCGAAGTTGAAGACAGAACCATCGGCCCAGCCGTGTTCGTCATCACCTATCAGTGCGCGGTTTACGTCAGCGCTCAGGGTGGTTTTACCCGTACCCGACAGGCCGAAGAACAAGGCTACATCGCCGTTTTTGCCCTCGTTGGCAGAGCAGTGCATGCTCAGTACATTATGCTCGTGCGGTAGCAGGAAGTTCAGTACACTGAAGATACCTTTCTTCATTTCGCCTGTATATGCCGAGCCGCCTATCAGTATTACTTTTTTGGTAAAGTTGACTATGGTAAAATTGCCCTGGCGTGTACCGTCTGTAGCGGGGTCTGCCTGGAAGCCGGGGGCCTGCAGTATCAGCCAGTCAGGGTTTTGTGTTTTCAGTTCATCTTCTGTTGGGCGCAGAAACAGGTCGTTGCAAAACAGGTTGGCCCATGGTGTTTCGTTTACCACGCGTATGTTCAGCCTGTATTTAGGGTCGGCGCAGGCGTAAGCGTCGCGCACCCATACTTCTTTACCTGCCAGGTAGGCGCATACTTTATTATACAGGTTGTCAAAAACTTCAGGAGAGACAGGGATATTTACCTTGCCCCAGTCTACGCTGTTTTCAGTATATGCGTCTTTTACCGTGAATTTATCCTGCGGAGAACGCCCCGTGAATTTTCCCGTGCTTACACAAAGGGCCCCGGTATTGTTCATGGTGCCCTGGCCCAGTTCTACTGTTTTGTTAATCAATTCGGTCGGAGTGAGGTTCCAGTTAGCTACTGCAACATTAAGGCCCATGTCGGCAAGATTTGCTGACGGGTTCTTTATCCCATTTTCCTGCATAATATCCTTTTTGGTAAAAAATTTTTTGTGACCGCAAAAATAGTATTTCTAAATCATAGCAAGGATTAATTTTTACATGTTTGCTATCCGTTAACGATACAATTATGATACTAATAAGTTCATTTCCTGTTGATAATATAGGGACTTATTACGCACTGGGTGATATATGCAAATATTTGTTTGTAAAACATTGCAGAACAAATAGTTATAGCTATGTCCGCGTATATGTTCCTTATTACTGAATATACACTGACATAAAATTAAATACTCGTATAGTTTTTGAAGTAAAAACAAGTATCTTTGCGCAAATTTTAAGGCAGAGTAATGGTTGTAAAACGTCTTTTTTCCTTACTGGTATTGATTTTGACCCTTTCCGTATCCGCAATTTCTGTGTATGCACAACATGGCCCCGAAGGTCATGAAACTACTACCGGGCACGGCCACGAGGCGACTGAAGAGAAAAAAGGTTTCAACGCGTCTGAAGTAATTTTCGGCCACATCCGCGATTCGCACTACTGGCACCTGTTCGACATCAACGGGCATCCTGTCAGCCTGTCTTTGCCCGTTATTATATACCACCCCGAAAAAGGGCTGGAGATGTTCTCCGCTTCTAAATTTCATCACGGCCACGAGTCTTATAATGGTTATTATATAGATCATAACGTGAAGATGAAAGAAAAGATAGCATCGGAAGACGGCGCAGCTATCAAAGATTTTTCCATTACCAAGAACGTAGTGTCCATGTTCCTGTCAGTAATCATATTGCTGGTGCTGATGATAAACGTGGCGAAAAAATATAAGAAAAACGGCGTGATGAAAGCGCCCAGTGGTTTTCAGAACGCGCTGGAGCCTGTTATTACCTTCATCCGCGACGAGGTAGCCAAGCCCAACCTGGGCAGCAAGTATATGGCCTATATGCCCCTGCTGCTTACCGTGTTTTTCTTTATATGGGTCAACAACCTGCTGGGCCTGCTGCCCGGTGGTGCCAACTTTACCGGCAATATAGCAGTAACTGCCTGCCTGGCGGCCATATCATTCATAGTAATGATGGCTAAAAGCAATAAGCACTACTGGAGCCACTTGCTGAACCCTCCGGGTGTTCCCCTGGGTATCAAGTTCCTGCTGGTGCCTATCGAGATTATGTCGATGTTCATCAAGCCGATGGCATTGTGCATACGTCTGTTTGCCAACATGTTGGCGGGCCACATAGTAATATTGAGTGTAATATCTATGATATTTATATTCGCCGCCCTCAACCAGGTAGCGGGTATAGTGTTCGTGCCGTTCTCCCTGGCGTTTTCAGTTTTCATGTTCTCGCTGGAGTTGCTGGTGGCTGCGATACAGGCATTTATCTTCGCCAACCTGACCGCTGTATTTATCGGCCAGGCCATCGAAGAGCCGCATCATGGCGAACACGCGCATTAATTTTTGAAGTATATTAATTAGTTATAAAGAGTTTTTTTAATCAAAATCCAAATAACATGACAGTGTTAGACACAATTATGTTGCAAGCCGATGCAGTAGCAGCCGCAGCAGCAGGTACAGCTAAAGCAGGTGGTGCTATCGGTGCCGGTATCGCTGCACTTGGTGCGGGCGTAGGTATTGGCCAGATCGGTAAAGGCGCGGTAGAAGCTATCGCCCGTCAGCCGGAAGCAGCAGGTGAGATTCGTAGTAATATGATTCTGACTGCGGCATTCGTTGAGGGTGCTGCCCTGTTCGCTATTATCGTTGGTTTCCTGGCGATGGTACTGTAATTGCAACTACAGATTTTAACCGCACCCTGAGCAGAGGGCAATGGGTGCGGTTATTTAAGATGTTCCGATGTATGTTTGTGATTCTTTATGTATCGGACTTAGCGTAATTATAAATTATAAATACTAAATCATACTTTATATATGGATTTGTTAACTCCTGAATTAGGGTTGTTTTTCTGGACGACGATAGCATTTTTGTCTGTCTTCTTCCTGTTGCGCAAGTTTGCCTGGGGGCCTATTCTTAAGGCTCTGAGCGAGCGCGAAACAGGTATAGCCGATTCAATAGCTACTGCCGAACGCCTGAAAAAAGAAATGGCGCAGATGCAGAACGAAAACGAGCAACTGATGGCAAAAGCGCGCGAAGAGCGTACTGCTATGCTGAGAGAAGCACGCATCGAGCAGGAACGCATCATCAATAAAGCTAAGGAAGATACCAAAGCTATTACTGATAAGATGTTGGTAGATGCCCGTCAGCAGATAGAACAGCAGAAAATGGCTGCATTAACCGAAGTGAAAAACCAGATAGGTAACCTGGCGGTAGAAGTAGCTGAAAAAGTGTTGCGCAAAGAACTGGCCGGTGCCGAAAGCCAGAACGCTTATGCACACACACTGGTTGAAGATATTAAACTGAACTAATTTCCCCTGAAAGGGATTTAAATAAATTGTATTAAATGCAGAATCCACGTCTAGCTGCACGTTACGCCAAGTCGCTCATTGACCTCGCTGTTGAAAAAAACAGCCTGGAAGATACCCTTGCGGATATTAGGTACCTGGATAGCATCTGCCGCAACAGCCCTGAGTTTACCAATGTGCTGCGCAGCCCGGTGATTAAAGCCGATAAAAAGCAGGATATCATCAACGCAGTGGTGGGCGACAGCCTGAAACCACTGGCGGCTTCCTTTATCCGGTTGATGGTGAGCAAAGGCCGCGAAGAGTACCTGCCTGAAATAACCAGGACTTTCGTACAGCAGTATAAGGACATCAAGAACATCAAAACCGTAAAACTGACCACTGCCGCGCCCGCTACCGATGCGTTGAAACAAGCTGTGCTGGCAAGGGTAAAAGCTGCGGTGCCCGGTGCGACAATAGAGCTGGTAGAAGAAGTGAAGGAAGAATTGATAGGTGGTTTCGTACTGCAAATGGAAGATAAACTGTTCGATGCAAGTATTCGCCGCGACCTGAACGATGTGAAAGCACAGTTCCGCAAGAATATTTATGTGATGGAGTTACGCTAATTTTGAATTGAAATTTTTATAAACGATTATAAATAATAAATATCATGGTTGAAATTAAACCGGATGAAATTTCGGCGATTCTTCGCCAGCAACTTACCAACTTCAACACTTCTGCCGACCTGGAAGAAGTGGGTACTGTACTGCAGGTAGGTGACGGTATTGCCCGTGTTTACGGCCTTAACAGTGTTCCCCAGGGCGAACTGGTAGAGTTTGTTGAAAACGGGGTAAAAGCTATAGCGCTGAACCTGGAAGAAGACAACGTGGGTGTGGTATTGATGGGTGATAGCGGAACGATTAAAGAAGGTGCCCAGGTGCGCCGTACCGGCAAAATCGCCTCTATCAATGTAGGTGAAGGTATGGTTGGCCGCGTGGTAAACACACTGGGCGAGCCTATAGATGGTAAAGGCCCTATAACAGGTGAGCTGTATGAAATGCCGCTGGAGCGTAAAGCGCCGGGCGTTATCTTCCGCGAGCCGGTAAAAGAGCCGCTGCAAACAGGTATCAAAGCGATTGACGCGATGATTCCCATTGGCCGTGGACAGCGTGAGTTGGTAATCGGTGACCGCCAGACTGGTAAAACTGCCATCTGTATCGATACCATCATCAACCAGAAAGAATTTTACGATGCAGGCCAGCCTGTATATTGTATATATGTAGCAATCGGGCAAAAAGCATCTACCGTTGCCGGTGTGATGAAGACCCTGGAAGAGAATGGCGCTATGGCTTATACTACCATAGTAGCGGCTTCCGCGTCTGACCCCGCTCCGCTGCAGTTCTACGCTCCTTTCGCAGGTGCTGCCATAGGCGAGTTCTTCCGCGATACAGGACGCCCTGCACTGGTGGTGTACGATGACCTGTCAAAACAGGCTGTAGCCTACCGCGAGGTGTCGCTGCTGCTGCGCCGCCCTCCGGGCCGCGAGGCTTATCCCGGTGATGTATTCTACCTGCACAGCCGTTTGCTGGAGCGCGCTGCGAAAGTTATCAATGATGACAAGATAGCCAAAGACATGAACGACCTGCCCGAGAGCCTGAAAGGCAAAGTAAAGGGTGGTGGTTCTCTGACAGCATTGCCGATCATCGAAACACAGGCGGGTGACGTATCTGCATACATCCCTACCAACGTGATTTCGATTACCGATGGCCAGATATTCCTGGAGTCGAACCTGTTCCTCGCCGGTATCCGTCCTGCCATCAACGTAGGTATATCAGTAAGCCGTGTGGGTGGTAACGCGCAAATCAAATCGATGAAGAAAGTAGCCGGTACTCTGAAACTGGACCAGGCTCTTTACCGCGAGATGGAAGCGTTCTCAAAATTCGGTGGTGACCTGGATGCTGCTACTAAAACCGTACTGGACAAGGGTAGCCGCAACGTGGAAATACTGAAGCAAGCTCAGTACACCCCGTTCACGGTAGAAAAGCAGGTAGCTATGATTTATCTGGGTACCAACAACCTGATTCAGCAGGTGCCTGTTAAGAGCGTAAAAGAGTTTGAAGAAACTTTCCTGCGCGAAATGGATTCCAAGCTTCCTGATGTACTGGCAGAGTTCAAAAAAGGCCAGCTGAATGAAGCCAGCATCGAAAAAATGGTAAAACTGGCTAAAGACCTGATACCACAATTCAAAAACTAAGCATACAGAATTGTCATATTTTAGAAGCCCGGTACATTTTGTACCGGGCTTTTTTCATTTACTGCCCCAACCACCGTATTTTTAGCACCAAATTTTTTTATTCATGAAAAAACTTATACCCGCGATTTTATTAGCCGCCGTATGCTCTGTTGATTTGTCTGCTCAGGTTATTACCCGTGATACAAAAGACAATACAATTGAATCTGTAGTTTACAATGACAACGAGGGCTTTTCCGCCGAGAATATAGAAAACGCCTTGTTCTCTTTATTGGAGCTAGACCCTTCGCACACTTTAAAATTGAAATACACTAACCCTGCCGGCAATGGGGTAGTAGTTAATAAATACCAACAGTGGTACAATAACATACCCGTGGAGCATGGTACGGTTACAGTTATGCTGAAAGGCAACAAGGCCACTTATGTCAATGCAAACATTTTCAAACCCGTTCAGGCATTAAATACTGTTCCTGCAATATCTGAAGCGCAGGCCCTTGATATCGCCCTGAACCTGGTGAACGCAAAAGAGTATATGTGGCAAGCCGGTGAACTGAAAGGTAAAATCAACAGCCCTGTTACTCAGCAGCCTGTGGCTACATTGGTTTGGGTAGAAGATTTCGGTATAGATGAGTTGGACAAACAATTGCACCTGGCATACCGTTTCGAAATATTCGCCAAAGAGCCCATGAGCAACGACCGTATCTATATTGATGCCGTTACAGGCAAAGTGCTGTTGAAAGACCCGGTTATGAAGCACGTGGCTGCAACAGGTACTGCGGTGTACAGCGGCAATGTAGGTTTTGAAACAACTTTACTCAGCCCCGGCACTTACAGCTTGGAAGATGTGGCACGCAAGGTATATACTTACAATTTACAGTCAAGCACCAACTTTGGCCTGGCAGTAGATTTTACCAACAGCACCACCACATGGGGCAAAGACTACTCCATAGATGCGCATTGGGGTATGACGAAGGTATTTGATTACTGGAAGAATGAACACAACAGGACAAGCTACGATGGTGCGGGCAGTAATATGGTCAGTTTCCTGAATTATGATATAAGCTACAATAACGCCTTCTGGACCGGCGACTTCATGGTGTATGGTAGCGGCACAGGTATGTTCAATTCAGGTTTTGAGCCGCTGGTGTCGTTAGACGTATGTTCTCACGAGCTGGGGCATGGTATATGCGAATATACAGCAGGCCTGGTGTACAACCGTGAGTCGGGTGCTATGAACGAGGGTTTCAGCGATATATGGGGAGTTGTGGTAGAAAACTACGCCGCTCCTGACAAGCAAATGTGGAGCATGGGCGAAGAACTGCGTGTGGGTGCATTGCGCAGCATGAGCAATCCTAACCTGTATACCGACCCCGATTGTCATAGCGGCACGCATTGGGTCAATGTAATCGGTTGCAACCCTACAGGCGGTAATGACTATTGCGGCGTGCATACCAATAGTGGCGTGTTGAACTATTGGTTTTACCTGCTGACTGTGGGAGGTAAAGGAAAGAATGATTTGAACAATGATTTTGAGGTAGCAGGTATCGGTGTTAGCAAAGCGGCGGACATAGCCTATGCTACAGAGTTGGTATTGAATTCCACTGACGATTATGCTGATTGCCGCACCGCTTCTATAAATGCAGCTGTGAGCCTGTACGGCAATTGCTCGCGAGAGGTAGAGGCTGTTACCCGTGCATGGCATGCAGTGGGTGTGGGCAGTGCATTCGCACCATGTACACCGCAGATAGCTTTCGCGTTTCAAGACACTGTAGTGAACAAAATAGTACCCGGTGTTGTCTGCCCGTCTTCCAAAACCATCAGCATACCCCTGCGGGTTATTGGTACACCTGTTGGCGGTAATGCTACGGTTACTGTTAGCGGCACGGGTAATGTGAATGGTGGTGATTATGCTATTGTCAACAATACACTAACCTTCAACGCGGGCAGCACAACAACGCAGAACGTGCAGGTGAATATCCTGGACAACGGCGATGTAGCAACGGACAAAATGCTGAAATTGTATTTTACCATTACACCCAATGGCAGCAATGCTGCTGTAGGATATACTTATGATACCTGTTACATTACTATACTCGGCTCCAGGATAACACCTGATACTGACACCAGTATCGTAGCAAGGATAAATAATGCGGATGTGAAGAGTAAAGCCATCACGCCATTTTTCAGCCGCAACGCGCTCGCACGCACACAGTTTATTATTAAGGCTAAAGAACTGCACCTGGCCGGCATACAGCCCAACGTACCTGTTACAGCGCTGGAATTTAATGTAACGGAAAAGAACTCTGCACAACCATTTACCAATTTCAGGTTGAAGATTGCATCTACTTCAGTTGATGACCTTAGCGCAGGCAACCCTACTGTCAATACAGTATATCATCAAAGTAACTACAGCACGCAGTTGGGGTGGAACAGGCTGGTATTCAGCACACCGTTGGTATGGAATGGTACGGATAACCTCGCAATAGAGACATGTTTTACCAATACCACTGCAGGTAGCGAGAACGACTACATACAGGGAGTCGGCACAAATAATTATGGTACTACTGTGGCGCACGCAGGCTCCGGCTCCGATGGTTGCAACCTGTCTTTTTCTTCCGGCTTCAATTATTTCAGTATATCCAAACCTGTAGTAAGGCTGGTGCAAAGCAAGCAACCCCTCAGTGTTGAGAAAATTATTGCAGGCAGCAGGCCATGGGAAGTACACCCGGGGCAAAATATATTCTTCCACAACGATACCAATGGCAAGCTGATGGGCAACATCGCCAACACAAGCACACCGCTGGGCTGCACCAATGTGTTTATCGTTGCGCAAGGCAATGGTTTTAAACCTTTAGGCACTCCTTTTGCATCTGTCAACAGGTCGTTGAAAGAATTTTCATTACTGCCATCGCAAAACGCAAGTACAGCCAATTACGAGTTTACCTTGTATTTCGATATATCTGAATTGTCGGGCACCAACCTGGCCAATATCAGGGTGTTAGCTACATCGGCTCTTCACGATTCTTTGATGACAGTGCATAACACGCAACAAGTGGTTCCTGCGGTAGCACAAACCAACAATTCTTATTCGTTCAAAGGGCAGTTTACAGGCACGGCCAACAGGTATTTCCTGGCAGACAAGCATATCAACCTGCCCAATGATGTTGCTGCGCTGCAGAAGAACAGTGGTAATATCAGCGTGGCCAACAATCCGTTTACCGATAAAATTTATATACAATACCAACTGGCAACAGCTGCAAAAGCACAGGTGAAGTTGTACGACATAACAGGTAAGGTACTCGTGCAGCAAACACAGAACTTGCAGGCGGGGCAGCACAATACCGTGCTGAATACTGATGAGGCAGGGCTGGTACCGGGCAATTATATAATACAGATAATAACCGATACTGAAGTGTTTATGCAAAAAATGGTGAAGCAATAATCCTGCACATAATGCATAAAAGAATAAAGCCCCGTATATAATACGGGGCTTTACTATTAAATATTGTATCATTTTTTTTCGAAGACTTGCCTAGCCAACAGCAGCTTGGCCACTACAGTCAGGAAGTCATCGTTCTTTGGTATGTCCTTGAAAAAGTATTGTTTGTTATCAGGAGTAATTACTGTAACACCCGTTATCCACCAATCGGCTACACGCACTTCCGCCATTGGTTCATTAGCGTCAATGCTATAGATGAAATACCGGTATGCAGCTTTTGTAGATGCCATAGTTGGAAACCTGTCCACACCATAATCTCTCCAGGAACGATATGTATAATAGGCAAAAGGGACACCGTCAGCTAATATCACGGTAGAATCATCATTATCAGTAGTTTTCCAGCTAATGTTCCAGTTTAGTACCATTGCTTTGGATTCATTTGCCGGCAATTCCCATTCTTCTTTAAGTTGTCCGGCACGTTTCTTCTCCTCAATCAGCATATTTGCTCCGTAAGGGTTGAAGTATCCGTCTTCAATTACTTCATGTTTGATAAGGACGTGCAAAAACTCTGTTAAGAAGCCGTTTACCTGTTCAGTATAATAAACCCTTTTTAAAGGTGTGAATTCAATAGCCAGGTATATACGGCCGTTCCGTGTAATAGTTGTGATGTAGGCAATCTCACTTAATTGTAATGTACTGATACTGTATGTTTCGTTGTTTTCGGTAAGCAGGCAGTAAGGCAATTTATTATGAAAAACAGTATCATGGATTATGTCCAGGTTGTTGATTTTACCTTGCCGGACACTGCTGTATGCATTCATGCTATAACAGCATGTAATTAGTATGAGTATGCTGAACAGGTATTTCATACCCGTTAAAGTTATAAAACATTTATATAACGCTACGCCTCGTCAGGCTTCCATGTATCAAACAGCATGTTCAGGTAGTAATTTTCTTCTTTGGTAATTACATTATCTGCCTTGGTCAACTCTATAGCAAATTGCAGCAGGTTATTACGCTCTTCCTCTGTAGAATCATCATAAAAATCATCCATCATCTTGCGGAAATGTTGTTCCCACTGGTCGGGCTTGCGGGAGCTGATGATTTCCATCTGCTTGTCCAGGTCTACCTGTATGGGGAACTCCTGCACTAAATAGTCCCGGATAACAGTATCTTCTTTGGCTATGAATTTATGGTCAACAGCCGATAGCAGCATCAGCAGGTGGTAGCCTGCAATAGTTTTATTTACACGATTATTTGGCATACAGTCAATATCATTTATGTCATATCTGCGATGTCAGCAGCAAATCAAGGTCAGTATATTTAAAATCAAATTTTTTGGCGATAGGCGCGTTGGTCACGCAGCCTTTGTACAGGTACACCCCGTTACGTATACCTGCCTTAGCCTGTATCAGCGATTCCAGTCCCCCCATGTCCGTACAGTCCAGCAGTATGGGCATCAATACATTGCTGATGGCCCTCGATGCTGTGCGCGATACGCTGGATGCTATATTAGGTACACAATAGTGTACCACATCGTATTTCCTGAATATGGGTTTCTCGTGCGTAGTTACTTTTGATGTTTCAAAGCAGCCGCCCCTGTCTATACTCACATCCACTATCACTGAACCTGCCTTCATATTGGCTACCATATCATCGCTCACCACTACCGGGGTGATACCGTTAATTGGTTTCAGGGCGCCCACCACCACATCTGCAGTCGCCAGTTCCTCTGCCAGGGTTATTGGTTCCAGTACCGATGTAAATACGCGTTGTCCTACATTGTTTTGCAGGCGCATCAGCCTGTATATCGAGTTGTCAAACACTTTTACCACGGCGCCCAGCCCTATGGCTGCCCGGGCTGCGTATTCGCCTACCACGCCTGCGCCCAGTATCACTACACGGGCAGGTGGTATGCCGCTGATACCGCCCAGCAATATACCCTTGCCCTGGTGCACATTGCTCAGGTATTTGGCGGCGTTCAGTATAGCAGTGTTGCCCGCTATTTCACTCATAGAACGTACTATGGGGTAGGTGCCCGCATCATCTTTTATCGAGTCGAAGGCGATGGCGATTATTTTCTTTTTCAGCAGATGCTCCAGCATTTCCGCCTTCAGCAGCGGCATATGTATCGGCGATATCACAAACTGGTTGGGTTGCAGCGATGGTATATCTTCCTCTGATATGGGTGCCGACTTGATGATGGTATTGGCTTTGAATACATCTTCACGCTCGTAGGCTATGTGCGCGCCCGCCTCACTGTAGTCTGTATCATAATAAAACGAGCCTTCTCCTGCATTATGCTCTACTACTACCTTGTTGCCATTATTTACCAAAACGGATACGGCCTCGGGGGTGAGGGCAATACGGTTCTCCTGGAAAGATGTTTCTTTGGGAATACCTATAAAGAGCTTCTTCTTTTTGGGCAATACCTCCAGTGTCTCCTCCAGTGGCACATACGAAAATGATGGTGAAACATACGGCTTCTTACTCATGCGCGCACTAAATATGTAATTTTCAGAAAATTAATAAAATCCCTTCGATAATGGAAGCTTTGAAGAAAACTTAACATAATCTATTCTTTTTCAATGAATAACGAGATTTGGTGGATAACACAACCCGGCATAATATGGTTGTTAGCCGCAATTATTTAACAGTCTACACTAAAACCTACCGTATCTATACTTGTTATTATATCAGGCTAAATAGTGATGTTATGCAAAAGGTGTGGATAGTCGTCAGCTTAGTTACATTATTTGCGGTGGTATACCATGCGGCGCCCTTCATCGGACTGCCCGATAGGGTGATAATAGGCATGTTCATCCTCTCGCCTTTCCTGGTAGTATATATGGCTTATGTTATCCTGAAATACGGAAAACCATCAGCTCATACTTTCGACGAAAGGTGGTATGAGGATAGGGGGTGAAGCAGTAAATGCATCCTTAGTTATCCTGCGCAAACAGAATTGCTGGTTTTGAAATGGTATAACAAACAATTGGAAAGTATAATCAAATTCCGATATTTGTGCGGAGTTGAATATTAATAAACATTTGCTATACCCTTACCAAGTATACCGTAAATTTTATACAACGAACGATGCGAAATATCACACTTATACTTATCACAAATGCGCTGGTATTATTAAGCTTCCAGGTTAGTGCTCAAAAACGATGGTCAAATGTAGGCGCTCCGGGCTTTACCCCAACTGCAAATGCTCACCAGTCTTTTGCACTCGACCCGCAAGGCAACCCATGGATTGCATATCAGGACGTTCTTCAAAATTTAAAACTGACTGTTATGCGGTATGATGGCACTAACTGGGTTGTTGTAGGTACGCCCGGGTGTTCTCCGGGTGTAGTGGAGCATACGTCCATAGCTATAAATAAGAGTGGCACTCCGTATGTTGCATTTAGAGATTATGCCAATGGGTTGCAGCTATCTGTTATGAAATACGATGGTAGCAGTTGGGTATTAGTAGGAAGCCCCGGTATTTCTGTTTGGGTTGCTGCCTCTATATCTATGGCTATGGATAATAACGGTGTGCCTCATGTAGCGTATTGGGATAACGATGGCGCAACAACCTGGTTAAAGAAATTTGACGGGAATACATGGGTTGGTGGACAACTACCGGTAGTATTTAATTATACTTCCGTTTTAAAATTTGATAACAATAACACTGCTTATGTAGCATGTAACGGGAGTGGTAGAACTACAGTTGCTAAATATATTGGCTCTGCATGGACCATGCTGGGTGGTTCCGGTTTTGCCTATGGCCAGGCGTCAAAAAGCTTCTTTGCCATAGATAATAGCGGCGTACCATATGTAGCAACAACTCTACTCGGTCCTAATGGTGTTACTATAACTTCAGAAGTTAGAAAATATAATGGAACTACTTGGGTTGATTTGGGAAATGCCGGCATACCTACGGGTAGTATGAGTCATTATACTTCTTTTGCTTTTGATAATAGCGGTACTCCTCATTTGGCTTATATTGATATCAGTAACGATCAGAAGGCGGTTGTGATGAAATACGATGGAAGTAGTTGGGTCACAGTAGGCAATCCGGGCTTTTCTGCAGGTGGGGTCTCAAACCTTACTTTGATGTTTGATAAAAACAACATCGCCTATTTAGGTTATATAGATAGTGCTTATCTCAACAGGACAACTGTTATGAAGCTCGACTGTCCGGCTTTGTCTAAGATAGATATATGTGCGGCATACACCGACACAATAACAGGTCATAATGTTATTGCGTGGAACAATAATAGTGTTAAAAATGTTGATTCCTATAAGATATACAGAGAAGATAATGGTATGTATATTCATCTGGGGAGTGTACCCGGAAATGTAAATAAGTTCACAGATGGCAAGGCTAATTCATCTATACAAAGTTACAAATACAAACTCATCGCCCTGGATAGTTGCTGGAAGGAGACGAACTTGAATACTGCCATATTACACGGAACCATAAGACTTCGGTTTAACTATTTGTATGGTGCAAACGCATCCATTACATGGAACCGTTATGAGGGTATAACCAGGCCCACTTATACAGTAAAAAGAAGTAACAATGGCGGGCCCTTTACACCTGTAGCGAGTTTTGTTTTGAGTGGAGCCGACACCACATTTATTGATAGCAATCCCCCGTCGGGCAACAACAGGTACCGGGTGGATATTGTGTCGCCCAATAATTGTATGGGCGGGGTGAAGATTACTTCTAACATTGCTGCCTCATGGAATACCGGGGTGCCTGATGCCATCGATAAGCCGCGCGTGTTGCTTGCTCCCAATCCCGCTGACAATGAATTGAGAATAACATCAGACGAAGAAATATTATCAGCTGAGATTTACAATGTTACAGGCAAAAGGTTCATGGCACAAGTTGTCAATAATAAAAAAGAATTATTGATAGATATAGGGGAATTGCCACCAGGCACATATTGCATGAGACTAAACGGATGTCATATTATACCGTTTATTAAACTTTAAAATCTTATCACAAATGCTGGCAAAAGCGGTAAATATTATGCAAAAAATGCGAAGAACTACCCGTATAGTGTGTTCCTGTGCACTTGCAATGATGTTGTGTTTCCAAGCAATAGCACAAAAACCCTGGTCTCCTGTAGGGCAGGTGGGTTTTTCTGATAGTACAGTCACTTATACGTCGTTAGCAAAAAGCAAGGATGGTACGTTGTACATAGCTTATGGAGATTACAGTAAGGGGCTGAAAGCTACGGTTAAGAAATTTGATGGCACAAACTGGGTGACGGTTGGCACTGAAGGTTTTTCTGCGGGTTGGGTTGCATTGACTACCATTGCTTTCGACAATGACACACCCTATGTCGGTTTTGAGGAATTTGTAGGGGGGTATAGAACTACTGTGATGAAGTATAATGGTACTGCTTGGGTACGCGTTGGAAATTATGGGCCATCCGGTGGGAATGCTGCATTCATATCATTAGCTATAGACCATGCCGGCATTCCTTACTTCGCACATAGGAAAGGTGTTTTGAAATTTGACGGAACCAATTGGGTGGTTGTGGGTAATATAGGTATTGGTACCGGCAATGCTTATTACATTTCGCTGGACTTCGATAATAACAATACACCATATGTTGCGTACAGCGAAACGAACAATGGGAACAAAATAAAAGTTGAAAAGTTTGATGGGACACAATGGGTGCCGGTTGGCAGTGCCGGTTTTTCTAATGCTGCCGCTGATTTTGTATCAATTGATATAAATAGTAGCGGAATTCCTTACGTGGCATTTTGTGATCATTTTGCAGGTAAAAGGCCGACTGTGATGAAGTACGATGGTACAAATTGGGTGACAGTAGGCAAACCGGGCATATCAAAAACCGGTGCAGGGTTTGTATCATTGGCTCTTGACGCCGGCGGCACTCCTTATGTATCGTACCAGGATAATCATTACAGTAATAAAGCAACGGTTAAAAAATATGATGGTACGCAATGGGTGACGGTAGGTAATACTGGATTTTCAGCCGGAGGGAGTGAGTTCAACTCGATGGTACTTGATAGCAATGGCACTCCCTATATAGCCTACAGAGACTATGCTAACGGTGTGAAAGCTACAGTTATGAAGTATGATTGTCCCTACCCTCAGGCTAAAATAGATATTTGTGCCGTCCTTACTGATACTGTTACAGGTTATAATATCGTAACATGGGATGGTAGTTCGGCTTCCTATGTTGATTCATATACTGTTTTTAGAGAACACTGGGGTATATACAACCCGTTAGGACGTGTCGCAGGGAATATCTATAGTTTTGTTGATTCTACAGCTTACCCTGCGGTAAAAAGCTACAAGTACAAACTTACCTTATCAGATAGTTGTTTCAGGGAGACATATGTCGATTCCTCTGCTACGCACGAAACTATTTGGTTGTCCTTTAATTATTTATTCAACGGCAATGCCTCAATATCATGGAACAGGTACCAGGGAAGGCCTGACTCTTTTTATCTGGTCAGGCGAAGCAATAATGGTGGCCCGTTCTTAGCTATAGATAGTTTTGCTATTAGCGGCTTAGATACTACATATACTGACCTTGCCCCGCCCTCGGGCAGCAATAGGTATAGGGTAGATATGCCGCTGGGTAATCCATGCGTTGTTGGCGGTGTTAGCTACGATAGAATTACCTCTAATATAATAACTGCCTGGCATACGGGCATCACAGATGTGGCCGGCAGCCATAATATGGTACTCTCACCCAATCCCGCAACAAATACCTTGAAAATCCGCGCAACTGAAGACCTGGTAAAAATTGAAGTATTTTCCTTCACAGGCCAAAAGATATTTAACAGTACTGGATACGGAGAAAAGGAATCAATATTAGATATCAGCAGCCTGTCGCCCGGCATCTATTTTCTGAAAGCTAATGATGTTTATAAAGCACCTTTTGTAAAACGTTAACCTGTTTACAGTTTATTCAATCATTGTATTATAAACTTGTTATACACAACAATTTTACGTAAATTTACATATAATTAAACCTGTATAGGCAGGTGGATACTCAAGCTCTTTGACATGAAAACATAGCAAAATATCTTCCGGTACCACAAGTTCCCGGGCTCTCAGGTTTTGTTCCCTGCGGAACAATTTTCGCACAATTGGAACAAAATAGAAAGTTGATAATCAGCGATTTGTCTTCAAATTGATGCCACTTTTATATTTTTCATTTTCCTGGCATCAAAATGGAACAAAACACAAATCCCCTGGCAGGGCATTGAGTAGTTTCTCGTGATGAATTCATTTTCCTGGCATCAACCGAATGTAGTGAGCTCTAAGTGTCAAAATGAAAGGACACCTGTTTTAGGGTTATTGGGGAACAAATTCAGCGATTACACTAAGTGCGTTACCTAATTGTCATATTATCAAATTATCACATTGCTGCGCTTCTTATCCACATTTCACGGATGTTCCACGCAAATATGCACCAACCACGTTAACTTTGTTATACTGGCAACCAATCAAAAAAAGGAGTATAAGGGGACATGAAACTTACGTATTACGGACATTCCTGTTTTATGGTAGAGACGGCAGGTATAAAGCTGCTGTTCGACCCGTTTATTTCAGGTAACGATAATGCTAAAGCTATTGGTATTCAGTCGATTGAGGCAGATTATATCCTTATATCACATGGCCATGGCGACCATATAGCCGACCTGGTAGCCATTGCCAAAAACACCGGCGCGCAGGTTATAGGCATGCTGGAAGTGACCAACTGGATAAACAAACAAGGTTACGACAACACTATTAGTATGAACCTGGGGTTGTTGAAAACGGATTTTGGCAGTGTACGCATGACACCTGCCGCACACAGCAGCAGCATGCCCGATGGCAGCTACGGGGGCAACCCCGCCGGCTTTGTGGTGACTACGGCAGAGGGCACTTTCCACTATACGGGCGATACCTGCCTGGTAATGGATATGCAGCTGATACCCCGTTATGGCAAAATGGCCTTCGCTATTATGCCTGTAGGCGGACACTACATTATGAACGTGGAGGATGCACTGATAGCGGCGGAGTTTGTACAGTGCAATAAGGTGGTGGGGGTGCATTATGATACATGGCCGCCCATTGCCATAGAGAAGGAGAAAGCGAAAAAGATATTTGCGGATGCAGGCAAGGAATTGTTGCTGCCCGGCATCGGCGAGACCATAAGCATATAATTAACAGGAGACGTTCGAAAAAAAATATTAATTTATCAGCTTAGTACAACCATATATATGTCAAAAGTAATAGCAATAGCAAACCAGAAGGGCGGAGTAGGTAAAACTACCACTGCCATCAACCTGGCTGCCAGCCTGGCCGTGCTGGAATATAAAACCTTGCTGATAGACGCCGACCCGCAGGCCAATAGCACTACGGGCAATGGCTTCGACCTGAAGAACATCCAGCTGAGCCTGTACGACTGTATGGTGAACGAAACACCGATATCGCAAGTGATACTGGAAACGGAAACGCCCAACCTCAACCTCATACCTTCTCACCTGGACCTGGTAGGTGCCGAGATAGAGCTGATACACCATCCCAACCGGGAGCATGTTATGCGCCTGGCGCTGGAAGAGATACGCAGCCAGTACGATTTTATCATTGTTGATTGCTCGCCATCGCTGGGCCTCATTACGGTGAATGCCCTGACGGCAGCCGACAGTGTGGTGATACCTGTACAGTGCGAGTACTTCGCATTGGAGGGGTTGGGCAAATTGCTGAATACGATTAAAATAGTACAGACACGCATCAATACCGAGCTACAGATAGAAGGCATACTGATGACCATGTACGATGGCCGCCTGCGCCTGTCCAACCAGGTGGTGGAAGAAATCAAAAACCACTTTGGCGAGCTGGTGTTCAACACCATAGTACACCGCAACACCCGCCTGGGCGAGGCGCCAAGCTTTGGTACGCCTGCGCTGATGTACGATGCGGAAAGCACAGGTGCGGTTAACTACCTCAACCTGGCTAAGGAGATTCTGCAGAAGAACAATATGACGAAGATTAAAAACGAAGACAAAATATTTGAATCCGGCAATCATGTCGACTAATAATAAGAAACAAGCGTTGGGAAAAGGTATCCGCGCCCTGCTCAATACCATCGACGAGGAAATGAAGGGCAATGATGAGAAAGCCGTTCCGCCCGCCGTATCGGGGCAGAGCACGGGCAACATCATGCGCATACCTGTAGAGCAGATAGAAGTAAACCCCAAGCAGCCCCGCCGCGACTTTGACGAAGCTGCCTTGAAAGAACTGTCTGAGAGCATCAAACTGCACGATATAATACAGCCGGTAACCGTGGTGAAAATCAGCCCGGTGAGGTACCAGTTGATTTCGGGCGAACGCCGCCTGCGCGCTTCCAAACTGGCAGGGCTCAAGGATATACCCGCATACATACGTACCGCCGACGACCAGCAGATGCTGGAAATGGCCCTGCTGGAAAACCTGCAGCGCGAGAACCTCAACGCTATCGAGATTGGCCTCAGTTACCGCCGCCTGATGGACGAGTGTGATATGACACAGGAAGAGGTAGCGGAACGGATGAAGAAAGACCGCTCAACTGTTACCAACTACCTGCGCCTGTTGCGCCTGCCGCCCGATGTACAAAGGTCGGTAAGGGATGGTGAGCTGAGCATGGGCCATGCCCGCGCCATTATCGGCCTCGAGCAGGTTGACCAGCAGCTCTATGTGTTCAGGGAAGTTAGGGACAAAGGCTTATCAGTAAGGCAAACAGAGAAACTGGTGAAGGATATGTCATCGCCTGAGGCAAAAAGCCAGTCGATGTCAAAATCTGCGCCTGTGAAACTGCCCCCCGCATACAAACGTATCGAAGACAGTATGGCCTCGCATTTTTCCACCCGTGTAAAAATGGACAGGAAGAAGAGCGGCAAAGGCAGCATTACCATTGAATATTATAACGACGAAGACCTGGAACGCATCATGAAGCTGATGCACCTGGATTAACAGATATGTTACCGCAAAACTGGCAGCAGCAGGCAGCAGACAACCGCAAGGCATACAAGCGGATGCTGGAGAAGGGAAACAAGAACAAAATTCTGAAAGCCCTGCCCCAACTGCATGATGAGGCTTTTGAGCAGATAGACTGTCTGCAATGCGCCAATTGCTGCAAGAATTATTCCCCCCGCTTCAAAAATCCCGACATAAAGCGCATAGCCAAACTACTGCGGATGAAAGAGGGAGAGTTTACAGATACCTACCTGCGACTGGACGAGGATAATGATTATGTGTTAAAGCAAAAGCCTTGCCCCTTCCTGGCCGAAGATAATACCTGCAATATATACGAAGACCGCCCCAGCGATTGCAGGCGGTATCCGTACACTGATGAAGATGTGTTGATAAAACGTATTCCACTTACGTTGACGAACTCAACCGTATGCCCCATTACTTTCCACGTATTGGAGCGGCTGAGAGAGATGGAACCTTAGTGCATCTTCTTGTTAAATAAATGTTCAGATTGCACTCCTTAACACGGTTTTAAGATTACATAGCTCAGATTTGGCGTTCACTAAAAACCATTGTTTATGAAATACCTACTACTCTCAATGGCTGTTTTGACCTTCACAGCATGTTCAAAAAAAGAAGGAACCGACAATGCTGCAACCTCAAAAACGACAACAAGTGCCAAAGCGGGTTTTTCAGAACTTCCTGATGGATGGGCCACCGGCTGGATGATTGGCCAGGTAAACCAACCGGAATCTGCACACAATCGTTCGGACACGATGGAAGCAATTTACCACGAGGGATGTTACCTGAGAATTTGGGATAACAGTAAGACCTATCATGTAATGGCAGTAGGCAACCCGACAAAGTATACCGTTGCTGATTCATTGATTGTTGCCGGGGTTTTCAATACATCGGAAGAACTTCTGTGTTACATAGAGGTACGTCCAAGACATTACAAAGTAAATGGTGAATATGTACAACAGGTGCAATCGTTCAGGGTATTGGACGATATGATGCCACCTAAACCGCCATTTAATCTGAAGGTAGATACACCGGGCTATGTTTGGAAGTCTATTTGGGAGTAAATCAATATACCCGCTGCCCAATGCTGCGGGTATATTGTATGTTAGTTCAGAGTCGCTTCTACCGATACAGTAGCCGTCAACGACTTGGAGATCGGGCAATTATCTTTAGCCTCAGTTACAGCTGTGTCAAACTGCTCCTGCGATATCCCATCTATTTTAGCAGCAAGTATAATGTGCGAAGTGGTAATAGACCCATCCTCAAGTGTCACAATGCATTTCGCGTTCAACTCATCAGGTGTAAAACCCGCTGCGCCTAATACAAAGGACAGCTTCATACAGAAGCAGCCAGCGTGTGCAGCTGCTACCAGTTCCTCGGGGTTGGTACCAATACCTTCTTCAAAACGGCTGGTATAAGAATATTGTGTTTCGTTCAGTGTTCCGCTTTGGGTGGTCAGGTGGCCTTTGCCTTCTTTGCCTGAACCTTTCCATACGGCTGTAGCATTACGTTTCATAAACAGTTGATTTTAGATGTGTGGATGTTGAGGATGCAATAATAGCAATAAACTCCCAATTCCATAGGGCAGTATAACAATGATGAGGGTTAAATGTTTAATAACTGTTTAGCCCCGCTCTTTGATATTGGTGTATGAGTAGGAAATGCGCTTGCCGATTACTTTCAGTTCTACCTCCACTATGTTGCCGCGCCCGTTGCTGTCGGCTACCATGTAGGTGTAAAACTTGTTGTTGAACAATTTTTTCAACTCCGGCCTTTTGATGTTATCCCTCATAGAGAAAGTATTAATCCGCATATATTGCAGGAGATTAAATTTCCAACATGAGTATATACTAAAAAAGAAAAACGGCTTGCTTAACAAGCCGTTAGTAAACGCTATTGCCATTTCTTGCCGGTTATCTCTTTGCGGTTTTGCCGTATGATAACACCTGTTATCAGGTTGGTCTTTCTGTCGCGAATAAACCTGAACTCTACATCCACTGAGTTCATGAAAAATTCATCGGGTATAACGTCCGCCAGCAGGGTAAATTCCTCTCCTCCGGATATCTTACCCCACAGCAGTCTGTCCCGCGAATAAACATTCAGGTCCATCCCTTCGTCAAATTCATAGCGGCCTTCGTAGTGTTTCAGCCTGGCTTCCTCCAGGAAGACCGAAGTTCTTGGTTTGGGTAAGGTATAAGGTTGGTTGTGCAGGGCAGATACTATGTTGTCAAGTATATAATATACTTCGCTTTCAAAGTCATTGCTCATAATAATGATGACAGTGCTGTCTTCGGGCAATACATACATGCAATGTACATAGCCGAATGTTTCGCCCGTGTGCCCTATTGCTTTTTTGCCTGCCATAGTCCGCACATCAAAGCCATAAGCAAAACTGTCTGTTTGAGCTGTGGTCATAGTTTGCCAGCTACTCTTTTTCAGTAGCTTATTGCCCAGCATAGCCTGTGCCAGTTTGTACATACCCTTGCTATCGGTAAACAAGCCTCCCGAAGCGTAGCTGACAGTAGAGTCGATGGTAAAAGCCGGTAATAAACGTTGGTTGTTGAGTATGGAATAACCTTGCGATTTATCCCAACTGGGGAAACGGCCATAGTCGAAACCGGTTTGCTCCATGCCCAGCGGATTGATAACGTACTTGCGCAAAGCATCGTAGTAAGTGGTGCCGGTTACCTTTTCTGCCACCATACCCAGCAGGTAGTAGTCTGATGCAGAAACCTGAAAACCCTTGCCCGGCTCAAATGCTAATGGCTTATCGTTGAACAGGGCGATGATATCTTTTCTTTCCCTCGATGATGTGATACCGCCTGAGTATAGCCCGTCATCAGACATATAATCATGTATGCCCGAGGTGTGGCTGAGCAGCTGTCCTATAGTTACTTTGTTGCTAAAGGAAAAATCAGGAAGGTGTTTTGACAAAGTATCTGTTATAGATAATTTCCCTTCTTCCTGCAACCTGAAAATTAAAGTGGAAGTAAACATTTCTGTCATACCCCCGGTAATGTACAGTGTGTTCTCGTCAGGTGGTTTTTCCTGGTGGTGCGACTTAAGCCCGTAACCTTTGTGTACCAGTATTTTACCCTTTTGCGCCACCAATACTGTGCCACTGTATTTGGCCAGCGCAGTCCAATGTGTCACCACGCTATCCAACTCTCTTGCTTTGTCCTGCGCATATACATGTTGGGCCAATACAACAGCCATACATGATATTGCCAACCATTTCCTCATTAATATTCTATTTACTTAGCTAAACTAAAGAATTGTGCTATATATACAAGCGCCCGGGTGTTAAAGTACGGTGTAAACAGCTAACCGGTATGGTGATCTGTAATTTTCGGTTAATAGCTATTCAATAACATTGAAATGTTTCAATACTCTTAAACATCTTAATGTATTCCATCTGCTGGCTTTGCCAGCCTGTTCCATCAGGAAATGGGTCACTCCGGGATGGTGTGCGTTCAGCCGCCAAACACGTTCCTTATCGCGTTTTTTCAGTATCTCGTCTATGGCGTCCCTCATGCGGGTATCATATTTAACCCCGGCTGCCCTGAAGTAATCCAATGCACGCAGCACATCATATCGCCACCGCGATGGGTAGGGAAAGCTGAGCATTTTCTTATCAATCAGTTCACCGGTTTTGTCTGACATAAACAGGCGGTGTTGCAGGATAAACTCCCGCGATGTTGCTTCCGCTGCCAACAGTTCTTTCAGCCGGTAAGTATAGCCATTGTTCTTATATTCCAGTATGCCCTCCAGTACGGAAAGCGTACTGTGCAACGAACTATGTACAGCGCCTTTCCTGTTCGAGTAACAATTAAAACCACCGTCGGGCATCTGTTGCGAGAGTAAGAAGTCTGCAATAGACTCAAGCTGTTTTTTATCTGCCTGGAAATAGCACATATAATTCAACGCCATGCCATTGATGCACACATCACTCACGCTTATGGTGCCTGATGGGTTGATGCCGCCATCTTCACCTTTCTCGTTAGCCAGTATCATTTCAATGGTTTGCCTGATGGGTTGGCAGACCGGGGAGATATTGAGGTTTTTCAGGTCGAGCAGGGTATAGTGGGTGGACGTCCACTTAGGCTGATAAAAACCCCGCCCCCAGTGTCCGTCTGCTTTTCTTCTTGAAAGAAATTTTTTGCCCCACCCGCTGTATTCAATTTGCTCCCGCAGGTCATTTCGGTTTTTCCCCAGCAGGTCGCGATACACCTGGTATTGTATGGATACATCGCCGCCCAGTAGCCAGTCTGTTATTTGCTTATCATCCATATCGTCAAAATACCGTGATATTAATGAAACGGGCAATGACAGGCGTCACTATTAGCAACAGAAAGGCCTGAAACGCGTTATATGACCCCTTGGTTACATCACTTGATAAAGAGAATATTAACAAATCCCTTACAACTGCATTCTACATAGAATTGATAGTTTTGTAGGTTGTATGGCAGGTAATAGTTATTCATACAGAATAATGGTAGCGGCACTTATGATAGTGCTGATGAACTGTGCATTAATGTATAGTACCCCTGCAGAGCGGGTTGTTTATAATGAAGTTGAAACGGTATTCGAGTTGGTAACTGAAGAGTGGTTGGATATTGAGAATTGTGTACCTGAACAGAATACAGAAGACGGACAAACTGATTACAGCAAAGTAAAGACTTTTGACTGGTACGGATATATATGCACAACAGGCGACCAATCTGTTTATATGGCGATAACTCCCCTGTTTTCAAAACACAAACAGCCTGTAGTTACATCTGTTCAACTCTCCCCATCCACCCCGCCCCCTGATGTAGCCTGATACAATCAGTGCAGGTAGCTATAAGAAACGCTACACTATTACATCATATTATTTACATAAAGACAGAACGATGCCTAAGGCAATAATTATATTTATAGCCCTGCTATGCATGCAGGTTAGTACAATAGCGCAGGAAAACGAACCATACTATAAGGATAGCATATATATAGATGAGGTAGAACAGCTACACCCAGTCAAAGTATTACACGCGGAACCTCTTTATATAGACCTTATAAGAGACCTCGGCGCCCGAAAGGGAGAGCGTGAATGGAATATTGGCATGGGCATTACAGATGAAACAAAGTACGATAACTACACTACGCTGGTAGAGTATGAATTCGCACCGATGGACAGATTGGGCCTGGAAGTGGAATTGCCATTTACATTTTATATGCCCGTTAATGGGACTGACAAGTCTGAAACTCCCTCGCACCGGGTGGAGAGTATTAAAGTAGCGGGACAATGGTCTTTCCTGGTATCGCCAAAGTACAATACCAGTATGGCATTGGGGTATATACACGAGTTCGTGTTTGTTGATATGAACACAATGAGGGGGAATAATATATTCAGGGGTAATTTGTTTAATCCCTTCTTTATTGCAGCAAAACGCTTCGGGCAAAACTTTCATACACTGGTATATACAGGGCCAAGGTTAGAGAAGGACTACAGTAGTACTGCATGGCACAAGAGCTTCGAAGTGAATACTAACATTCATTACATGATTACCGGTACGCGAAACTTTTTAGGGGTAGAATTGAACAAGCAAATTTATCAGGGGGATTTTGATATGACTATCAGGCCTCAGTTGCGTGTAGCCATTGCTGATAATCTGCTGATAGGAATAGTAGCCGGCATACCGATACAGCGGGAGATGGAACGCTTCAGTAGTTTTTTCAGGTTAATATGGGAGCCAGGGAGCAAGCATCACCACTAACAACAGAAAGGCCCCTTAACAGGGGCCCATCTTATAAGGATGAAAAAGATCCGATGTTGGCACTTTCTCTCCTTTATCCCTTATATAATATTATTCCTGTGTGGCTGTGTACACTACATCTACAGCATAAGTACCTGCAGGGTAAGCGAAACCGGGAGTAGCTTTGTACTTCATGCTGAAAGTCTGGTTGCCACCACGGTCAGCAGCAGTTATCAGGTCCTGGTTGCTGCTGGTCAGTGTAGCATATTCGCTGAAAGAACCTGCGATGCTGCCGCCAGTGCCGTTTGCTGTTACTTTCACAGCCAATACACCTTCTACGGGCATTTCAGGAGCGGGAGTAGTGTTACCTGTATAAGAGAACTCACCTGCATTAGCCTTAACAGCTACAGAGAAGTTTTTGTTAGAACGTACTTTCAGCTCCTGTGCGTCAGACTCAACACCGTTGGCGTAGTCATTAACAGTAGTGAAAGGGATGGTTACGTCAGCACCGGTAGCGCTGTTGTTACCTGTAAAAGTAATTTCGATAGCATTGCTCAGAGACAGTTGTACTGTTTGAGAAGCAGAGCTTGATTGGTTAGCCTGGTTTTGAGCGTTAGCTGCGAAACCGATTGAAGTAAGGATAGCTGCGAAAATTGCGATCTTTTTCATTTTGTTTGTTGTTTGTCTGTTTACGTTGTTTGTGTTTGTTTGCTATTATTCGGGTTATTATGTCTTTTTTGTTTGTCCCTTATGAGCTCGCAAGTAGCTTGCTCGGTTGGTGATACAAAGATGGGGGCACGAAGCCCCCATGTCCAAAAAAACGCAATCGGTTAACGCCCGATTTGCAAACAGGCAACAAGCCGTTAACAAATTTCAGTGTGCAATTTTATCCTGTAATTGATTGATAATGAGTAAAATAGGTTGCGGACAGTATTACTCTTCGGCTTCATTTTCTTCTTCTTCGGTGAGCGGCCTGATGAGTACTTTGTCAATCCTCAGCCCGTCCATATCTACTATCTCCAGGGCGTATCCATGCCATTGTATTTCGTCGCCTATATTAGGCATCCGCCCCAGTTTGTCCAGTATCAGCCCGCCAATGGTATTGAACTCGTTGGGAGGAAGGTCGTCATCGGATATGTTGAAGAAGTGAAGCATCTCGAAATAGGGATATTGGGCATCTGCCAGCCATGAGCCATCCTTGCGCAGAGTGATTTTATAGTCTTCCTGCCCCATCTCAGACACATCGCCTACCAATGCATCCAATACATCGTCCATAGAAACCACACCTTCTATTGAGCCATATTCATCTACCACTATAGCATGGTGCAGTTTTCCTATCCTGAACCCCTCCAGCGCCCTGTAGGCAGGTGTATTATCGTGCAGTACCAGTGGCTTTTTCAGGTGTTTGGTCAGGGCCAGTGTGTCCAGGGTGGTTTCTTTGGCAAATAGCTCTTTGATGCTCACTATACCCAGCATTTTATCCAGGCTGCCGTCGCATACAGGATATACCGAGTGTATCTCACTATTTATTTTTCTGCGTAGTTCTTTTGTATCGTCTTTTATATCCAGCCATACTATTTTGGTGCGGTGCGTCATCAGTTCGCTCACCCGCCTGTCGCCCAGGGAGAATACGCGCTCCACTATACGCCTTTCTATTTCCTGCACTTCGCCACCTTCTGTGCTCTGTTGTATTATCGCCCTTATTTCTTCTTCTGTTACCTGGTTTTCTTTATTAGACTTTACGCCTAACAGGAACAGGAACAAATCGTTGGTGCGTGTAAGCATCCAGATGAACGGGTGTGTGATGACGGACAGTACATTCATGGGCCCGGCCATAAACGTGGCGATTTTTTCAGGGAACAACAGCCCTATTCTTTTAGGTATTAATTCGCCAAATACTATGGTGACGAATGTAACGACCGTCACTATGATAGTGACGGCGATTGCCTTCTCATTACCCCGGAACATAGAGATTTTAGCCAGGGAGTTTTGCAGGTCTGTCTGCAAATCGTCGCTACTGAACACACCCGTAAGAATGGCAATGAGCGTAATACCCATTTGTACAGTGGACAGGAAACGGTTGGGGTTGTTGGCGAGGTCAAGGGCTCGTTTGGCACTTGCATTGCCTTTTTTTGCTGCGCTTTCCAGCCTGTATTTTTTGGCTGAAACAAGGGCTATTTCACTCATAGAAAAAACGCCGTTGAGCAAAATAAGGCAGATAATGACGACTATTTCCATTCAGATGTTTTATTATTCCGTGTGTAAAGTTAAATGTTTGGCGGTAACGTGCTGATGATAAATGTTAATATTTCAATAGTTAGCCACCAGCCGTTAATATTTCATAAAAATTCAACATAATTGCTGTTCTGTTGTTAGCATACAAAACAGAGCTTATGAAAAAGATAGTTTTAATCGCACTCGCAGTTATATCATCCCTTTACGGTTATAGCCAGCAATTAACTGCCACTCAGCTATTGGAGATGGCGGGCTGTATTCATTACGCTTGTTTATCAGAAAGGGCTGAAGCGACAGGGTACAAGGTTACATTTAATGAAGAAAATGATGCCTATAAAACATACAGATTTGCCAGTGAGCAAATGTACCAGAATGAAAGTAATCCCGGTGTTGCCATGCCCAACCGATTGGAGATGACGCTAATAAAAGCTGACTACAGCATTACACTCAATTACCTGACGGGAAGCGATAACGAGCGGGACAGGTTATTGCAGCAGTTTAAAGAGGAAGGTTTCGTCTATGTAAAGGCTACTAAATCGATGAGTACAGCTGACAATGTGGCTACAATGTATGCTAGCGAAAAATACCCTAAAGTACAACTTAGGGTGACTAACTATAGCAGGCAGCGTGGCGAAGGAAGGGAAGTAGTAGATGAGAAAAGTCGCTACATGGATTATGGCTTTGAACTGCAATGGTTGTTTGTGCCTCCACCCAGCGAGCGCAATAAATAGCTTTGAACTTGTTTATTGTCATGGTTGCGTCTGTATCAAACGCCTGATGGTCATGTTATTGTAAATACGTTACACTTCTGTAAGCTGAGTGTCAAAACAAGGCTAAAAAACAATAACACAAATACAACGAATTGTTTTTTTAAGTCTATTTGGTGAAAACTACATAGACTATATGAAACAAGTATTACTAACAATGATGATGGCGGCTGCTACAATTACTTATGCAGCGCCGCTGAACAAGAAGAAGGCTTATGTGCATGAGGAGCAAAAACTTGCTCATGAAATGGCCTGGCAGAAACAAAACGCGAGAATGGCTGCCAAAGGCACAGCTACTATGAGGAGAATAGTAGCTTCTACCTACGAAGCTAACGGAGTGCTCATAGACACTAATTCACATATATATTCAGGCGGCAGAGGTTCCACCCACAATACAATGCCGGAATCGTACTATGATAACTATTCTATGCCGGCTGCTGAAGCTAAGGCTATCCTGTGTGATACGTCTATAGGCTGGTATGATAACGGCGGCCTGCTGTGGGACGGTACATCTGTGTACACTTATGATGCTGCCAACAATACCACAAAACATTTTTATTCATCGCCCTACTTTGTGTTGCAACATGAGGGTATGTACAACAGCAGTAACAAACTAATACAATTAACTACTTCAGATACGTTTGGCGGCACGGCCCTGTTGGCTAAAAGCCGTATGTACATCATGTACGATGGAAACGGCAGGCGCGTACAAGACAGCACAGTTATGATTGCCACCGGCATACAAACCGGCAGACGGGTTTATTACTATGATACAGCAGGTAATATGGTTAAACTCGAATCTTATTCACTAAGGGGTACGCCTGCCTCATTACAACTTTTTCACAGAGCCACTTATACATATGACAGTCAGGACAGAGTATTAACAGAGAGAAGCGAATATGATCCCGGTAATGGTTTAGCCAACAACCGATATGACAGCTTTGCTTACACAGGCAATGCAATGCATCCCGTACACCATCGCACCGCGACATGGGACGCTAACCTGCAAGCATGGGACGATTATGAAATACTGGAGTACACATTAAATGCTCAACAACAACCTGATACCTACATTATATATAGGCATATCAACCAATGGGATACCATAGAGCGGGATGTGTATTATTACGACACATATGGGCTGATGGTGAAGAGCAACGGCTATTTATATATGGGCAATGGCCAGTACAGTAGTACGCCTTACGACCAGAATACGCTGTATTATGAAGAATACGACCCGGCTTCTGTATCCGGTGTTATGAAGAACGCCAGGCAGTTTGTGCTCGCGCCCAATCCCGCGCACAATACTATCAGTTTCGTGGTAGATAATGGTTATTCTTCAATGCAGGTAGCCAACACAATGGGGCAGGTTGTAATGAAAAAAGAAGGTATTAAGAGTGGAAATCAAACAATAGATATTAATGAATTGCCTGCAGGCAATTATGTGATGACATTGCACAATCCTGCAGATAATACAATGATGCACGCAAAGTTTATAAAACAATAAAAGAGACGGTTAGTTGATAATGCGCCTGTGCAGCAATACTGGGCGCATTTTTTATTTTTCTGGGTTCTCTTCAAGTGGACGGTTGATGGCTATTTTCACCCTTTGTATACGCATTTTGTCCAGGTTCAGTACGGTGAAATCATAATTCTGGTAGCTGATGGTTTCATTCACCGCGGGAAACTTGCCTGAGAGTTCCAGCACCAGTCCCGCTATTGAGTCACTTTCTTCGCGCACCTCTTCAAAGGCATCTGAAGGAATGCTTATGATACGGCAAACATCGTTAATCAGTGTCTTGCCTTCAAATATGTAGTTGTTATCGTCTATCTTTTTGTACTGGTGCTCGTCATCGTCAAACTCGTCTTTTATATCCCCGATGATTTCTTCCATAATATCTTCCAGCGTAACAATGCCGGAAGTGCCGCCAAACTCATCTACCACTACGGCAAAGTGTATACGTTTCTGTTGGAATTCTTTCAGTAGGTCTTCTATCATTTTCCCTTCATGCACGTAGTAGGGTGGCCGCATCAGTTTGTGCCAGGAAAAGTCCGGCTCGTCCATGTAGGGCAAAAAGTCTTTGGTGTGTATAATACCTATTATTTTATCCAGGCTGTCTTTATACACAGGCATGCGCGAATATCCCAGTTCTATCGCTATCTGCTGCACTTCATCAAAGCTGCTGTCGTAAGGTATGCCGCCAACATCCATACGTGTCCGCATAATCTGCGTCACGTTTATATTGCTGAATTTGAGTATGCCTTTAAAGATGTTCACTTCTTGCCGGGTGGCTGTATGGCCTACGGTTAGTTCTATTGCATGTTCAAAATCTTTGCCACTCATGGCGGGCGATGGCTTGCTGGCTATACGCCGCTCAATATAGCTGGTAGACGATACCAGCATCTTGCTTACCGGCCTGAATATTCCTGATAAAATATGTAATACGGGTGCCGCAAACAGCGCCATGCGCATATTGTTTTGCGTGGCATATACTTTGGGCAAGACTTCGCCAAACAATACGAGCAAAAAAGTAACCACAACCGCATTGACGATAAACAGGTTGGTGCTGTCCAGGCCGGGCAGCAGCTTGTCCATCAGCAGCTTCATGGTTATTACTATAGATATATTGATGAAGTTGTTGCCGATAAGTATGGTCGCCAGCAGCATCTTAGGGTGGTCCAGCAGGCGGATAGTTTGCCTGGCAGAGCCGGTTTCTTTGGTTTTCAGGTAGGTAATGTCCTTGGCGCTCAAAGAGAAATAGGCTGTTTCAGACCCCGAGGTAATGGCGGTCATCAGCAGTTGTATGAGTATAATGATAATTAGTATAGTGACCGTTGAAGCTGAAAATGCTTCGTTGGATGCCACTAATAGTAAAGAATTCAGGTTCGGATCAGCGTCAGCAGGACTTCCCAAGTAAAGTTACAGTTTGGTTCTATTCAAAAATAAAGAAAGGGACAGAATTAATACAACTCTTCCCCTTTCTTTCAGGTTAATTTCTTTATCAGAATGGCAGATTGTCTTTATCACCTTCGCCCTGGTTATACCCCAGGTCTTGTTCGTTAAAGCTGTCTGTAGCGGTATGCGGTGTTTCAATCGCAGGCTCATCACCGTTGCCGTCTCTGCGTTTATCCAGCATCACCAGGTTGTCGCCCACTATCTCGGTGCTGAACCTGCGGTTTTTGTCTTTGTCTTCCCAACTGCGGGTGCGCAGGCGGCCTTCTATATATACCAGGCTGCCCTTGTGCAGGTATTTTTGAGCCAACTCGGCCAGCCCGCGCCATAGTACTACGGTATGCCATTCTGTCTGCGATACAAGATTGCCTGTTTTGTCTTTAAACGTTTCGGTAGTGGCCAGAGGAAATTTTGCCACTGCTATATTCCCTTCCAGGTATTGCAAGTCCGGATCTTTACCCAAATTACCTATTAAAGTAACTTTATTAACGCCTCTCATAGTATCTTAATTTATTGCCATTTATCAGAATATATTCCCATATTAATAAAAGTATGCATTTTTTTCAAAAAATGAAATAACCGATTTGGGAAATCCATATCTGTCCAGCTCCTGTACAGGCACCCACCTGCCGTCCTCTGGCAATGTTTTGGGTGGTTGTTTGGCCATACACAGGTAAAAATAGGTTTCTATTATACGGTGGGTAAGCCTCTGGGACAGTTTGCCGGCATATACCGGCTTGTCTTGTTGTAGTTTCATGGGTTGCAGCAGGTCATGGTTCAGCAGTTCGGCGGCTGCCAGCTCATGTTCATGCTCCACCAGGTAGGGCTCATACAGGTTTTGCCATATATCCTTACCTGTACGCTTACGTATCCAGGCTTTTCCGTTGTGCAAAAAGATTATATAATGAAAATAGCGTGTACGAACGGTAAGCTTTTTGCTTTTGACGGGCAGGTCGCTGATAAGACCCTGTTCGCAGGCAAAGCACTTCTTTTGCAGGGGGCAGCTACCGCAGTCGGGCGAGGCGGGTTTGCAAACCGTCGCCCCCAGATCCATAATGGCCTGGTTGTAGCCCGCGCTGTCTGTTTTATCCAGCAGTTGGTTGGCCAACTCTGTAAATTCTTTTTTACCTGCCGTACTGTCTATAGGTGTGTCTATGCCAAAATAGCGGGACAATACCCGGTACACATTGCCATCAACCACCGCTTCCGGCAGCCCGTAAGCAAAAGAAGCAATAGCCGCAGCAGTATATGGCCCTATGCCCTTTAATGCCTGTATGGTTTCGTAGCTGTCGGGAAACCTACCTTTCAACTCTGTAGTAATATAGCGGGCTGTGGCCAGCATGTTCCGGCAGCGGTTATAATAACCCAATCCCTGCCATAGCCGGAAGACGGCTTCATCTTCAGCGGCTGCCAAGTCTTGTATATTGGGGTAAGCCTCTGTGAATTTCTCATAGTAAGGCAGTCCCTGTTGCGCCCTGGTTTGTTGTAATATTATTTCGGACAACCATATTTTGTAAGGGTCTTTTTCCTCCTTCCAGGGCAGGCTGCGTTCGTTGTGCGTAGCGTGCCAATGCATCAGTTGGCGGGTAAAGTATTGTTGCTGAGCCTTATTCATTTTTACAGTATTCGCAATATACACAGGTTGTACCACAGCCTGTATTTTTTCTCTGAAAAGTCGGGGCTCTCCATTACTTTTGAG
>CALEZD010000017.1 GCA_937928385.1 uncultured Bacteroidota bacterium | reverse complement strand
AAATTAAATTGTAATGTATAACATTTCTATACTTTAGTCCAACACCGGGTGTTGATAATGTTATAAGAATCATCGAATCATTATAAGGTATCAGTTTTTCTATGTATTCGTAATTTGCCCTTGTTAGTTTAATAATACTATCTATGTGCTCCCGAGAGCTCATCCGCCAAACAGCTAATGTTTTATTTCGCCTGATTGAGTCTTGCCCAAATTCTTTTAACATGTTTTGTGTTTCCAACCAAGAAGAATAAACCAGAGAGTCTGTACTCAATTCCAATTGTAAGTTCTTAATCTTATCCTGCCAAGGAATATTTAAGTCTATTTTTTCAACTAATTCAAGTTCAATATTGTATTTGTTCAATATGCCTGTTAGTGGATTGACGATATATATGTCTTGGTTATCACAGTACTCCCAGTTTCGTATCATATGCGATAACACGATTCCCCTAAACCTCATTTTTTTGCTTCGAATAATCTGCTTATTATTTATATTAAAGACCGTTAGGTGTAATCCTGGCAAATTGTCAAATGGATGGTAATTAAAAATTGACGTTAATAACAATAAACTGTCATTTAACAAATAACCGTGCTCATACTCTATTGTCATAGCATGGCTAACGTAGTATCCTTGTTTCATATTTCTATCAAATACGTAAATCTTGCTGTCCCCTATAAAAATATCGTTTTTGTCAGTAGCTATGATATCAGTATAAAAAAACTCGATACTACTATCTGGAACCTCATCAATTTGACTTAGAGACAACGAATCAAGATTGATATTCCTAATATACATCCGCACAGGAGAAACGCCTGTTTTATTGTAAATCCGAATATTGTTTTTATAACCTTTGATATGAAAATTGTCGAGATCTGCCGAGTTGTAAATACTAGTATCAGTATAAAACCGGGACATAGTATAATGTTGCCCGCATACCTCAAGACCAATTATCATTATAGTAAGGACACTAAATACTCTTGAATAAATCCACATGGTTGAAATTTCAGTCAGCTTGATTATATGGAGGTAAATTATATTCTAGAAGTCTCCACTTATGGCCATTTTGTTTGCCATCTCCCATTATCTTGTTGATAAGTATATCAAGCGATTTATCGTTTTTATACAAATTGGGGTTGGCAAAGGTGGGGTAATAGACTTTCCCGTTAAAAAAATACGGAAAGTTGTTAGGAGACACAAATATGTTAACGGTAAAATAGTCTTCAAAGTCGTTTATTATTGTCTTTGCGCTGCATTGCCATTCGCTGTCTGAATGAACCACGACATTGGAATTAATATTGTAGTAGATTAAATCCCTTTTTTCAAAATTATAATTTGGCTTATAAAATACTAACAGTACCACAGAATCGTTATAGGGCATCATCTTTTCTATGTATTCATAATGAGCTCGGATATCATCTATTGTTTTATGAATAAAATCACTGTTGTAAACATAATTACGCACCCACTTGCCGGTCATAGCGTATGTGTCCTTTAATCTGTTGTACTCAGAACTGATTGTAGAATCTATTTTATATTGGAAAGCGACATTTTTATCTATGTTTGACCAGTTTATTGGCATTATTATAGTATCAATAATTGTAAGGGTCTTATCATATTTGTGTAGAATACCTGTCATCGGGGATACTATATATATATATTCTGAATTTGCGTATACCCAGTTCGCATTCATATTACTTAACCCAATCCCGCTAAAATTTATTTTTTTAGTTGTCACAAATTCCATCTTATTAAGATTAAATATTGCCAAATGCAAACCTGAAAAACCATCTGCCGGGTGATAATTATAGACACGATACAAACACACTAAGCTGTCGTTAATTAAATAGCCATTATTATAAACAAAGTTGTCATCTCCATATAATGAATGTCTTCCACTGCTTCTTTGGTACACAAGCATTTTTTTTTCGTAAAAAATGATGTCAAAACTATCGCCAACAATGAAATTTCCAAACGTCTCACTTGTTATTGAATCACGTAGCGTATCTATTCTGCTTTGCCTTAGATTATTTAAACCAATAGTTTTAACAATCAAAACATCGCTGTTGTCTGTTCTAATGTTTTGAAATAATCTGACCTCCTTGCGAAGACCTTTATAGCCTATTTTCCCAGATATCTCATTATTCTGCCAAAATAGCATATCATCAGTATACATTTTTTTACTCCATACATATTGTCCACGGGAACTATGAGTAGAGAATAGGGTCAAAAGAATAGAAATAATAAGAGCAGTTAGTTTCATTTTAATATTTGTGGTAAGTTTAAGATAAAATAAAGAAAAGGATGTTAACCATCCTTTTCAAAAGTCTATAGACAAAGTATAAGTTACAAACTTATGTATTTATTCCTCGTCAAATTCATATTCAATGGTATACTCAAATGTTGATGTGCTTTGGGCGTTCCAGGTATAACTGCCCCATGATTCAGTTACAGTTCCAAACAGTATCCCATCCACATATATCTGTTCTTCGATGTCGTCAATAGTCTGGATTACTATTGGCGGACACTCTCCGTCACTAAACTGACATATAACCAACCCTGCACCATTACACCTGAGAAGGTAATTAATCCCCCCGAATAAATTGGGTTCTGTGTTTTCATTTTTATTTGCACATCCATATGGGGTAGTATCAGTTTGTATGCAGTCGTAATAGTTTAGATTTTTACCCCATGAATAGTTTACTACTATAATACCCAATAGGGCGAATAATATTTTCTTTAGCATAATTCGTTTGTTTAATTGTTTATAAGTATTATTGATTAATTTTCGCTAATATCAAGTTCAAAAGAGTAGTCCACAAGAGATGTAGCGTTCCATGTAACAACTATTGTCTCTTCTTCTTCTTCCATAACATATGAGCCAGTGAGAACACCGCTACCAATGTTGTTTGCTACATCATTTTCTATCTCGTCATACACCACCATTTTACTCCAGGGGCTGGTTTCCCATTTGCATTCATAACTCCCCGGCCCATCACATGCAAGGCTGTGGTAATCAGTTGCAGGATTGTGATGCTCAGTAGGTTTAGCATAAGTACCTTGTGGCGACGGGTTAAATTTTGATGTCTGAATCTTTTTTGCAATTACATTATTAAGTGCACCAAAAAAAACAAGAACTATTAATGATAATAGTAGCTTTTTCATAAAATTTTGGCTTATTAGGTAAGCCCTACCTTTTTTGAAGAAATGAATTATAATATTTAAATTATCATTTCAACCGGCCGGTTTGTCCCGCCAGCGGCGGGAGTTTCTGATAATTGCAAACCAAACGTAGCAATTAACCCCTTTGGGAAAAAACGGTATTATTTATGTGGTTTTCCCACCGGGTTGTATGGGTTTTACCGCAATTATTCTTGCAGATTTTACATTTTTTAAGCAATTCTTCACAACCTGCTATATATATTTACATCGTAACCATAATCTAACTATCAATGAACAAACTACCTATTTACGTAGCCATCGCCGACGACCATGCCATGTTCCGCAATGGAGTTATTGCTCAATTACAGCCTTATAAACATATCCGGTTCATAATCGAGGCAGCTAACGGACAAGAACTGTTAGAGCAGCTATCTACCGCTCACCAATTCCCCGATATCTGCATACTGGATATATCCATGAAGCCTATGAACGGCTACGAAACAGCAAATACCATACGTGATAGATGGCCAAAGCTTAAAACAATTGCACTCACCATGCTGGATGATGAATATTGCATCATCAATATGCTGCGCAACGGCGCGAGGGGGTACATTACCAAAGGGCAGGATGCAGATACGCTCCTCAAAGCCATCGAGCAGGTATATATCCATGGCTTTTACCACGAGGATATAGACGCTGAAATATTATTTAAAGCATTGCATGGCGAATCAGTTTATCCGCCGCTTACCGACAGGGAAAAGGAGTTTCTGCCCTATTGCTGCAGCGACCTGAGTTACCGGGAGATAGCAGACAAAATGAACGCCGGCATACGCACAGTAGAAGGCTACCGTGACAGCCTGTGAAAGAAATTCAATGTAAAAACCCGTACCGGCCTCGCCAGCTTTGCCTTATTTACCGGCCTGGTGGCTGAAAAGGTACCTGCTTGAATACTCGGTTCCTGCTGCAATGCCTTAGCTATTTGGCATCTTTTCTGAAAAAGCCAATCAGTATATTTATTATAAAATAAGATACCAGGGCGGAGAGGGCAATCCAGCCAAGTATGTTTAGGTTAAAACCAGGGACATGAATGTCGTGTATGACAATATGATAGTTCATGGATTTTTTTTTAGTTTGAATATCAACGTAATGCTTTAAAGATATTAAATGCTTGTCAGAATATCTCAACATAAAGGAAGAGTTTTTTACTCCAGGGCGAGTCTTCTGAACAGGGACTCACCCGCCTACCGCCGGACTGCTCCTGGGGAAATTTTTATTTGATAAAATTAAATTAAAGTTGTATTTTTGTTGTAAATCCTATTCGTGCGGGACTGTTGTCCTGATACTTCGGGATTGTAAATCTCGTCGCCTGTCCCATCCCTGTAGCTATCGGGATTCGGATATTGTAAAATATGACAACCATGAAAACCCATAAGAATATAAAAGGGTACCAACCACTAACAGACTTATCCCTCCGCTCTCACGGGGGGATTTTTATTAAATACACCTCCCCAAAAAAATCATGTACAGAGTTAACAACCGAGCTTGCGAGCTCGCTAACGCAAAAGAAAATCATTAATCAGTTAGCAAAAGTTAACAAACCGTGCACAATGCATTTATTACCAATCACTTGCAATCACACTATATTGCAAACAGTTAAACCCGACCCAGGGGGAGTTAACAAATTGAATATCCTATTATCGTATTCCAGCAGCTTATCCCGCTGTGGCAGGATTGTCACATTGATCCTATTGCCATTTTATCTTATTAACCAATTAACGCATTGCCGCATTAGCACATTATCGCATTACGGCATTAACCAATTACCTTTGCCAGAATTATTTTTTAGTACAGTGCCGGACATAATACATTTATTATCAGACCATATAGCTAACCAGATAGCAGCTGGCGAGGTCATACAGCGCCCCGCATCGGCCGTTAAGGAGATGCTGGAGAACGCTGTGGATGCCGGTGCTACGGATATACAACTGATAATAAAGGACGCAGGCAAAGAACTGATACAGGTGGTGGACAATGGTTGCGGCATGAGTCCCACCGATGCCCGCATGAGCTTTGAGCGGCACGCCACTTCCAAAATCAGGGATATCAACGACCTTTTCTCCATACGTACTATGGGTTTCCGCGGTGAGGCGCTGGCATCAATAGCCGCCGTAGCCCAGGTAGAGCTGAAGACCATGAAAAAGGATGCCGAGGTAGGCAGCCGCATAGTGGTAGAAGGCACCGAGGTAAAACTACAGGAGGCTTGCGCCGCCCCGCAGGGCACCAGCCTCAGCGTCAAAAACCTGTTCTTCAACGTACCCGCCCGCAGGCATTTTCTTAAAAGTAATACTACCGAGTTCAGGCATATTATAGATGAGTTTACCCGTGTGGCACTGGCGCACCCCGGCATAGCCTTCAGGCTGTTCCACAATGGTACAGAGCAGTTCCACCTCACTGCGGGCAATCTGAAGACCAGGGTAGTAGAACTGCTGGGTAACTCGTACACTAAAAACCTGGTACCTGTAGAAGAACAGACGGAGTTCCTGAACATCAGCGGCTTCATCGGCAAGCCCGAAGCGGCTACCCGCACCCGTGGCAACCAGTTTTTCTTTATCAACAACCGTTATATACGCAGCCCGTACCTGCACCACGCAGTCACCAATGCCTACGAGGGGCTGATAGAAAAGGAATCTTTCCCTTTTTATGTGCTCTTCCTGGAGGTGGACCCCGCCCGTGTAGATGTGAATGTTCACCCCACCAAGCAGGAGGTGAAGTTTGAAGACGACAGGATGATGTACGCCTATCTGAATGCCGCCGTAAAACACGCATTGGCGCGCTACAACATCGCTCCCTCGCTCGATTTTTCTTTAAGCCCCGAGATACAGCAGCTATCTTCGGTGCAGCTACCCACTACGGAAGAAAGCAAAACCCGTGCGCAAAGCGGTTACCTCGGCAATACTTTCGCCAACAAGGGACAGGCGCATTTTGTAGAAAAGAACGATAGCCTGAAACGCTGGAAAGAATTGTATGAAATAGCCACCACACCCTCAGTACAACAGGATGTTCCACCACTTACACCCACTCTGCATGGCAACGAATCGGAACAAAAAACCGATGGTGCTAATAATATATTGCTGGTGCAGGGCAGCCTGCTGGCTACTACGGTCAAGTCGGGCATCATGATGGTGCACATACGTCGCGCGCAGGAAAGGATATGGTACGAGCGCCTGTTACAGCAATGGAACACAGGTGAAGCCCCTTCACAGCAGGTATTGTTCCCCACATCTTACGAGTTGTCGCCACAGGATGCCATATTGCTGGGCGATGTGCTGGGCGACCTGGCAAGGATAGGTTTCGATATATCACCTTTTGGCAAAAATACCTTTGTAGTGCAGGGCATACCATCGGGCCTGCAGCCGGGCGATGAAAAGAATGTGCTGGATGATGTGCTGGAGCAATTGAAGCATGAAGCTACCGATGTGACGGCTCAACGCTCTGAAAAACTATTGGCCAATATGGCGAAACGCCTTTCGCGCAATACATCAGCAATATACCTGAAAGAGAACCAGCAAGCCCTGATAGATGAACTGTTTGCATGTAGCCAGCCGGAGTACACGGCTGATGGAAAAAAGATATTTACTTTGTTGCGGAAAGATGAATTGGACAAAATGTTAGATTGACGATAACTGTTATATATATAGGCGTTTTTATGTACCTTCGCGCCACATTTTTTTTAAACCCCGGAAGAAGATAAGAGATGTCTGTGAAGTTTTATTCTTTAAAAGTAAAAGATGTTAAGCCGGAAACGGCTGATTGTGTATCTGTAGCCCTTGAAGTGCCCGAAGAACTGGCAAAGGATTTTGTATTCGTCCCCGGCCAATACCTCACTTTCCGTCGCGACGATGGTGAAACCGAGATTCGCCGCTCTTATTCTATATGTGCGGGCCCCAACGATTGCGAACTGCGTGTGGCCATTAAAAAAGTAGAGCAGGGAAAATTCTCTACCTATGCCAATACAGAGTTGAAACCCGGCGATGTGCTGGAGGTAATGGCGCCCATGGGCAATTTTACTCTCAAGAAAAAAGAAGTGAAGCATAAACACTACCTGGCCATAGTAGCCGGTAGTGGCATCACACCTGTCATGAGCATCATGAAGCAGGTGCTGGAAGGGGATGCTGAAAGCAGCTTCACATTGATATATGGCAACAAAAGCCGAGGGACGATTATCTTCCGCGAAGCTATTGAGGCTTTGAAAAATAAATACATGCAGCGCCTGAGGGTGTACCATATACTGAGCAGGGAAATGATGGACGTGCCATTGTTCAATGGCCGCATTACCGCAGAAAAATGCCGCGAGTTCTGCGATAAGCTCATAGATATTAATACCGTTGATGAGGCCTTTATATGCGGTCCTGAAGAAATGATACTCTCTGTACGCCAGCAATTGGTAGACCTGGGTATGGACAGCGGCAAGGTGCATATAGAGCTCTTCACCTCTCCCGACCAGCCCAAAGCTACCCATGAAAAATGGGTGAAGGAACATGCCGCCGATGCCGGTAAAGTAAGCAAAGTGAGTATCACGCTGGATGGTACGACGTTCGAAATGGACCTGCCTTACAATGGCGACAGTATACTGGATGCAGCACTGAAAATGGGTGCTGATCTGCCCTTTGCCTGTAAAGGCGGTGTATGCTGCACCTGCCGTGCCAGGGTAACAGAAGGCAAGGTGGAAATGGAAGTAAACTACGCCCTGGAACCTGATGAGGTAGAGAAGGGTTTTGTCCTTACCTGCCAGTCGCACCCCCGTACTGACAGGGTAGTAGTTGATTTTGACCAGCGATAAAAAAACCACTGCGATGTGCAGTGGTTCATATCTTCCAAAGGCAATCCCGTATTAATCCAGATCAGCCTTGATGATGGTCAGTTGAATAACCTCGATGAACTCGTGTTGGGGATATACTGAACAAACAGCACCGTTCCCATCGCGGTCAAATTTCACTTTTACTTTAAAACCGTCGTGCATATAAGCGGTAGGCAGGTTATGGGGACGCACAGGCTTTTCCTCACCTTCCAGTTTCAGCAGGTAACCGCAGCCGTTGGCAGCCAGGTCGCCGGTATCTACTACTGTAGCTTTCACCAGGTTCTTGTCCTTGTTGCAGGACGCTACCGCCACCAATGCTAATAATAGTGCACTAAACAAATATTTACGCATGTCAGGATGTTTCTTTCAAGTAAATTCGGCTATGAAAATACTAAAAAGTTTTAAAGGTGCAATTATGCCGTAAACTTATATCCAATCCCCCTTACGGAATGGAAGTGTTTCGGGTTACGGCTATCGGCTTCAAAATACTTCCTGAAGTTGAGGATAAAGTTGTCGATAGTGCGTGTAGTAGGGTAAACATTGTAGCCCCAAACTATCTGTAATATGTGCTCACGCGATACTACCTGCCCCTCGTGTTCTATCAGCAGTTTCAGCAGGGCGGCTTCTTTTTTGCTCAGTTCCTGCTTGGCGCCGGTGTGATCTGTGCATTCGTGGGCGGCAAAGTCTATTTTACCTCCGGAAAACTGGTAAACGTCAGGTACGGCATGGGGGTCATGGATCTTTTTGTTCTTTACTATCAGTTTTTGCACCCTTAGCAGCAGTTCCTCCAGGTTGAAGGGTTTGGTAAGGTAATCGTCGCCGCCTTTTTTCAGGCCCTCTACCTTATCGGCGCTGCTATTGCGTGCCGAAAGGAACATAATAGGCACATCGTTATGCTGCATACGGATGGTTTCGCATACGGTTATCCCGTCCATATCCGGCAGCATGATGTCCAGTATTATCAGGTCGAAGTATTCATTCTTGACTACTTTGAGGACATCGGGGCCGTTGTCAACTGTAGTTACTTCATAACCTTCCAGTTCCAGGTTCAGTTTCAGCGCTTCGCGCAGGCTTTCTTCGTCTTCTACTACCAGTATGCTGGCTTTGGTTTCTTTGCGTATCATAATTCGGTGGGTTTTGATTTCTAAACATGAAGTTAATGACAATTCATAAACAGCGGATATATAGTCACTAAAAATGTAAGTTTTATGACAATTCATACATAACGCAGATTTTTAAAGTGAATTGTCATGAAAAACAGGCGGGTAATACATGTCGGAATTTGTTTGGGATTCAAAACAATTTGAGTTCAAAAAAGTACTACCTTTGCCGTCCCAAAAGCGGGTGTGGTGAAATTGGCAGACACGCCAGACTTAGGATCTGGTGCCGCGAGGCTTGGGGGTTCGAGTCCCTCCACCCGCACTACTTAAACAATACAGCCGATTTATATCGGCTTTTTTAAAACAATAAAATAGCAGAAAATGGCTACGGTAACACGCGAAACGATTGGCAAACTGCATGACAAAGTAACCGTAAAACTGACCAAAGAGGACTACTTTCCTTCTTTTGAGAAGTCTTTGAAACAATACGCAAAGAACATCAACGTGCCCGGTTTCCGTAAGGGTATGGTGCCAGCGGGCATGGTGCGCAAGATGTATGGACAGTCTATATTTACAGACGAGGTGCTGCGTGCTGCCGGTTCAAAAATTGAAGAATACCTGAAGGAGCAAAACCTGCAGATATTCGCCCAGCCTATGGCTATGAGGGAAGAAACACCTAAGAATCTGGATATGAACAATCCGGCTGAGGTAGATTTTTCTTTTGAAATCGGCCTGAAGCCTGATTTTGAAATACCTGCTGTAAACGGTAAAAAAGAACTGACACGCTATAAAGTACAGGTGTCTGATAAACTGCTGGATGATGAAGTTGTGCGCCTGCAACGCCGTTTTGGTAAAGCTGAACCACAGGAAACTGTGACTACCAAAGAGAATATCATCTATTCTACTTTTGAGCAGTGCGATGAGAATGGCAATGTGGTAGAAGGCGCTACCCCAATAGAAGATACAGAGCTGATGGACAAGCTGCCTGTGAAAATGCAGGAAATGCTGATGGGCAAGAAGGCTGAAGAAAGCATAGTAATTCAGCCTAAAGCAGTATGTACAGAAGAGGAATTGCCTGTATTCATGAAAGACTCGCTGAAACTGGGTGCAGAAGCTGCCGAGCATTATTATAAAATGACGCTTACAAAAGTAAGCCTGCTGATACCTGCGGAACTGAATGAAGAACTGTACAGCCAAGTGTTTCAGAATGCTGAAATAAAAGACGAAGCTGCTTTCCGCGAAATGCTGCGCACTGAACTGGCGAAAGAATACGACCGTATGAGCCGCGAGCGCCTGCAAAGCGAAATGTATGAAATACTGGTACACAGCACGCCATTAGAACTGCCGGTAGATTTCCTGAAGCGCTGGTTGCAGGAAGGCGGTGAAAAGGCAAAATCCGCTAGCGAGGTGGAGCATGAGTTCCCCGGGTTTGACCACCAACTGCGCTGGACGCTGATATCTGATAAACTGATTATTGACAACAACATCAGTGTAAGCCGCGAAGAGGTGCTGGATGATATCAAAGCCCGCGTATTGGCATACTTTGGCATGACGCCTGATGCTGCTGAAGATACACCATGGATGGACGAGTATATGAACAAAGTGGTGAAAGACGATAAGACTATGGATGAGACTTACCGCCGCCTGTTGTTCGACAAATTGTTCGCCTTCCTGGAAACTAAGTTCAAGCTGGTAGATAAGGATATAGATGAAGAATCATTCTTCAAACTGCAAAGCGCACACGACGAGCACCACCACCATTAGTGGTTTGATGATATAGAAAGAAAAGGGGCTCCATTATGGAGCCCTATTTTTTGCTGTAGTACAATACTTTATCGAGTTGTGCAGGCCGAACCGGACTTACCCTGTACCCTGCGAATATTTCCCATTTGCCTTCTTTATTCTTTTGGTGTGTCACCACATTCCACAATACCTGCTTGTTGGCAGACACAATAAAGTTGCGCCCCGGCAGGCCCATACATACCAGGTAATCACCTTTATCCAACTCGTACACACAGCCGCCGCCAGAAGATACGTGTATGGCAAAAGTGTCCATATTGCAAGGGTATTCCCATATCTTCTGCAAGCTGTCATCAGGCCCGGCCGGTTCTTTCATGATAAGCACGGTGGATATGCGCTTATCGTTCTCCTTTGGGGTAGCCGTCAGCATCTTAAAGCTGTTATTGAACATCTGCAAATAACCATCGCTGCTGATACCAACATTGTGCAGTGAGTAGAACATATCGTCACCAATAATTGCAGCGTCTTTCCCGGGGTTGTGGCCATAGAGGGCCAGTACTTTACCTGAAGGATAGGAGGCTTTTACCACACGGCTGATATTCCTGTAGCTGGTGTACACTACTTTGTTTTTTTCGTCGAAGTAGAAGCTGTTGAAATGCGTAGTGGGGTCACCCTGTTTCAGATGGTCGCAGGAATTCCAGAGCCAGGCTATTTCATTATCAGGTTCATATTCTATAATGGTACCACAGGGTAGTTTGCTGCCCTGTCCGGCTTCTGCATTGGTGGATGCACCGCTCTCCAATGTACCGGGGTCTATCAGCTTGTTGCCAATGGTCATAAAGTGCCCGTTGGATAACTTGGTGATTTGATGATGGTATTGCTCTACCGTATCGCCGCTTACTTTGCCATCGTTAGGCCCCGACCAGAGTACATTACCATCGTAGTCTATTTCATGCACATTCTTTTCTGTAAGGAAGGTGATAGTGCCATCATGTGTAAGTTTCAGGTCGCGTATTTTTCCGGCTGGAGCATCAGACACGCCTTTTATCTCTGGCAGAAACCACACCGCCTCGCCTGCCATATTGTGCAGACTGCGGGTATTGTCGAAGAACAAAAGCAGATCTTTGTATTTCTTAGCGCTGTCTATTACCTGTACACGAGTCGTGTCACTGTTGTAAAATGGATGGTGCGCTACCGTAAAACTGTATCGTAGCGATGAATCGAATACTTTGTCTTTCTTCAGGTATTTTATCTGCCAGGTATATTTTTTACCGAATGATGGAAGCGTAGCTATGATATGGTTATCATTTTCCAGCTTTGTGAGTAGCGGTTTTATATACTCGCCATTGGCATTGTATTCAAACACTTCCAGCCTGTAGGCTTCTGCTTTTTTATGCTCAGCAAATGTGAACCCTATCAGCCTGTAATGCAATGATTGGTCGGGAGCGGGGTGTAGTTTGTCTTTCGCTGATGAAATATTGCTGTATGCTGCTATTATGCAAAGCAGCAGTATGGTACGATAGATTATCCGGCTAATACCTCCCATATTCAGTAGTATTTCTGTTTCTGAAGTGAAAAGTTAGACAAAATTCGATAAAAGGCAGATTAGGAGACTGCTAATATCCTGTCAATGATGTTATCCTTACCAGCTTTCAGCCAATGAAATTCTTTGTCCTTCCTGAACCAGGTAAGCTGCCGCTTGGCGTAGTTGCGGGTGTGTTGTTTTATTTTGTCTATGGCTTCGTCAAGTGTGTACTTGCCATCTATGTAGTCGAATAACTCTGAATAGCCTACTGTTTGTAAGTTTTTCAGGTGGCGTTGCGGGTAGAGTTGTTTTACTTCTTCTAATAGGCCCTGTTCCATCATTATATCCACCCGGCGGTTGATGCGTTCATATAATACCTCGCGTGGCAGTTCCAGCGCTATTTTAATAATATTGAAAGGTCGTACCATCTTCGCACCCGTGCGGTAGTTTAATATACTGTTCCCGGTGCTGCGCACAAAAGATAAAGCGCGTATCATACGAACAGGGTTTTGTATCTCACCCTGCTGATAAAATTCGGGGTCTTCCTGCTGTATAGCTGTTTGCAGCCATTCTATACCGTGTTGCTGATATTGTTCGTTAACCTCCCGCTCAATAGCTGCATCTACATCCGGCATTTCATCTATGCCTTCGCATAAGGATTTGATATACAACCCGGTACCCCCGCACACAACAGCCTTATCGCTTGTTTTGAATATATCTTCCAGGTAGCTTAAAGCCAGTCGCTCATAATCGGCAGTGGTGAGGTGTTCTGTTACAGAATGGCTGTTGATGAAATAATGATGTACCTGCGCCAATTCCTCTTCGGTTGGCTTGGCGGTACCAATAGTCATTTCGCGGTAGCACTGGCGGCTGTCTGCTGAAATGATGGATGTGCCCAACCGCCGGGCCAGATCAATAGCAACAGCCGTTTTACCTACGGCGGTAGGCCCTGCTATTACATACACAGTATGTGGATATGGTTTCAAAATCAGGATTATTCCTCGCCAACGATATCATCAGCAGGTGGCAGGTCTTCGCCTTCGCTGCCAAAGCCTTCGGCATCGGCACCCAGGTCGTATTTTTCCTCTATTTCCAGCAGCTTGTCCAGGTTCACGCCTTTTACGCCATATTGCGCCGGGCCAACACCCTCTTTTCGGAACACATGGGGGTATGTCGTCCGGGGGTCTTCGTCGGGACGCACACCTATCAGTTCCACCATAAAGGTCCATTTCTTCGCCGGGTCGTACTCGTATACAAACTTATGATCGGGTGTAGAAGTAAGTGCGGATACCGGCGTACGGGACATGGACAGCGCCGGGGCGTCCTTTTTATTGACCAGCACTTCAGAATTCAGCTCAAGGCCACGCTCCCACCTTTCGTTACTTTCCCAGAAAGATGCCGGGTGCTTCCCATCAAATTCGTATGCCGTTACTATGGCTTTATGTAATTCCAGGAACGATTGCCCGGGTTTTATCTCAATATCCCGGTACACTTGTTCATCTTCTTCCCAAAAAACTCTGAATCGTAATAATGGCATAATAAGCTAAAGTCCTGTTTTCTGGGGCTAAAATAATGGTTTTTATCGGTATAGGCTAAGGCAGGCAGGATATATCAAATATTCATATTATCAGTCATCTATTATCTATGGACCAATATCAATCATCCAATATTCAGCCAATAATTTATTTTTGGAAGAATTATTATTTGTGCTACCTTTGCCATCCCAAAATTTAGACCATGCCGAAGGTTAAATCTCATTCTCGCGCGAAGAAAACTTTTAAAGTTACTGCAAGCGGGAAAATACGTAGATATAAGGCTTTTAAAAGCCACTTATTGACTAAAAAATCTAACAAGCGCAAACGCCATCTGCGTCAGGCTGCATTCGTGCACCCTGCCAATGAGAATTTGGTGAAGCGTATGCTGGGTCTGAAAGGATAATAAGAAAGTTAATAATTATACCGTAAGCCCACAGGGTTGAGGTTCTTGAAAATAAGTATTAATTATCGCCGCCTTTCTTTTGAGAGGACGGATTAAAAAGTAAAAATTATGCCACGTTCAGTTAACGCTGTTGCATCTCGTGCAAAAAGGAAAAAAATACTGAAGCAAGCCAAAGGCTTCTACGGTAAACGTAAAAACGTATATACCGTTGCTAAAAACGTATTAGAGAAAGGTTTGGGCTACAAATATGTAGGCCGCAAGCTGAAAAAACGCGACTATCGCACATTGTGGATTGCACGTATCAACGCTGCAGTGCGCGAAGAAGGTATGAGCTATTCACAGTTTATGGGCAAACTGAGCGCTAAAGGCATAGACCTGAACCGCAAAGTACTGGCTGACCTGGCTATGAACGAGCCTGAGTCTTTCAAAAAGCTGGTTGCAGAAGTAAAATAGAGTTTCATAATGTTTTTAATATATAAGCCGCTGTCTGCTGATAGCGGCTTTGTTCATTAATACTCATGAACAGATATATACCAGGGATAATTCTTATTGCAATAATCAGCACATCCTGCGGCAGCGAGCCCGGCGATAGTGTGATTACCCAACAGTACGGTCTGCTACCCGGCGATATCCTCTTCCAGGACCTGGACTGCGGCCCCGCCTGCGATGCCATTGAATCTGTAACAGAAGGAGTAAATGGCATGGACTTTTCTCATTGCGGTATAGTAGCCGAAGTAGATGGCGAGTTGCGAGTGGTAGAAGCTTACGGCAAAGTGCAGGCTGTGCAGGTAGACAGCTTCCTGCTAAGAAGCAAAGATGCTGCCGGAAACCCCAAAGTACTGATAGGCAGAACAAGTGATAAGGCACTGGCACAGCAAAGCGCAGAATTATCTAAGAAATATATTGGAAAGGCTTATGATAAAGCATTTGTCATGGGCGATGATGCTTATTACTGCTCGGAGCTGGTATATGAATGCTATAAGCTGGCAAATGGCGGCGAGGTATATTTCCCGCTCAATACAATGACCTTTAAAGTACCCGGCACAGATACATTTATGCTTTTCTGGACGGAATATTATCATAAATTGGGCACGGATATACCCGAAGGCGATTCAGGTATCAATCCCGGTGCAATCTCGAGGAGCGAACATTTGCAAATAATAGAACTCAACAAACAATAGGGCCAATCTGTATTATAGGGGATGATTTTTCGGAATTCCTGTTTGACTATAATTGTAACCATAATACTTGCCTCCTGCAACTGGGGCGGTTATGACGATGTGCAGGAATGGCATGAGGCAACCAAGGAAATAATTATTGAACAGTCGGAACTGGTGGCGGATAGTATCAGCGAGCAGCGTGACTCTTCATCGGGCAGTATAGAACGCGTGTATTTCTACAACGGAAGGCTCTTCAGAAAAGAATTGGTGTCACCCAACGGTGTAGTGGAATATATGGTTCGTTATGCTGAGGACGGCAATTTTGCCTACAGCACGGAGTATTGCACGCACGGGTATACCACCTACGAAGGAATAGAATATGACCACAAACCCTATGGCATAGCCACTTGGAACAATTGTGATAATGGTAAAATTACAGAACAAGGGACGCGCTATAAATTCAGGAAAACGGGAGTGTGGAAAATGTACGATGGCAATGGTAATCCAACCAGGGAAATAACCTATGAAAAGAATGTCCCGCTGAAATCTTACCCCCGCATCAAAGAATAACTATTCCATATAGTGGCTGCTGAAGTTCAGTGAGGTCTTTATCGCAGCTTTTTCACCCTTATTAAATATGCCGTACAATGCACTGCCGCTGCCGGTCATAGAAGCATATACAGCGCCTTGTTGATACAATTGTTTTTTGATGTTAAGCAGTTCCGGGTGTTGCATAAACGCCGGGTCTTCAAAATCGTTGCTGATGTTAGTTTTCCATTGCTCCACAGGCAGTTCGGGCAACCTGCGCAGGTCAAACATAGGTTTGCGCGGCGTTATCATACCAAATGCCGCTTTGGTGGATATATGCACCTCGGGGCAGATGATTTGAATACTGTATACAGACAAATCGAGCAACGGTAGCGGTGATAGTTGTTCGCCCCTGCCCCTGGCCAATTGGGGGGAGTTGTAAATAAAGAACGGGCAATCGCTGCCAAGTGTCAAAGCCATCTCTGCCAACGCACTATCTGTCAACTCGAGCCGGCAAAAATCATTCAGCAGCTTCAGCATAAAAGCTCCGTCGGCAGAGCCACCACCCAGCCCTGCGCCCATAGGTATGTTTTTCAGTAAGTATATATCCAGTGCAGGTACTTTGGCGGGGAAACGCTGTTTCATCAGTTCATAAGCTTTCCATACCAGGTTTTGTTCGGGATTGCCGGCCACGGTTTTCCCATCCAGGTGCAGTTGCGTATCTGTGCCTTTGGCAGGCACTATTTCCAGGGCATCGTGCAGGCCGGTCACCGGGTAAAACACAGTTTCCAGGTCGTGGTAGCCATCTCCGCGACGATTAGTTATGTATAATCCTAAATTTATCTTGCCATTGGGGAAACTAATCATAAGCGCAAATAACAAAACCGAACCATAAAATTATCTGTATTTTTGATAACCATGTACTAATGGCACATAAGGATATATGAAGGAAGTCATCAGTTTGAAAAATGTAAAGAAGAGTTATTACCTCGGCAAGCAGGAGTTGCCCGTGCTGAAAGGCATAGACCTTACCGTGATGAATAACGAATATATTTCTCTGATGGGGCCCTCAGGTTCGGGTAAATCTACGCTGATGAATATTATCGGTTGCTTAGACACTTTATCAGACGGTACCTACATATTGAATGGCAAAGATGTAAGCAAAATGACGGATGACGAGCTGGCAGATGTACGTAATGTAGAGATTGGTTTTGTATTCCAGCAATTCAACCTGCTACCCCGGTTGACCGCATGGGAAAACGTAGCACTGCCGCTGATATATGCCGGGGTGAATAAAAAAGACAGGGAAGAGCGGGCCAGGGATATACTGGATAAAGTAGGGCTGGCAGACCGTGCACACCACAAGCCCAATGAACTTTCCGGCGGGCAGAGCCAGCGTGTGGCTATAGCGAGGGCTTTGGTTAATAACCCTTCCATAATATTGGCGGATGAACCAACAGGTAACCTGGATTCGAGGACATCGGAAGAAATCATGGAACTTTTCAGAAAGATACATGAACAGGGCAACACGGTGATGCTGGTCACTCACGAAGAGGATATAGCCAACTTCACCAATCGCATTGTAAGAATCAGGGATGGTGTGGTAGAAAGTGATATTAACCAATCCCCTAAAGGGGGAGCAATCCCGCAAAAAATGGTTAATAATTAATTATAAAAAAAACTCCGCCTCTGGCGGATTTGGGTATGGCATTTAAGATATACACGAAAACAGGAGATAAAGGCAGCACCAGCCTGATAGGCGGCGTGCGTGTGCCTAAGAACCATATACGCATAGAGAGCTACGGTACTGTTGATGAACTGAACTCTTACCTGGGTATGGTGCGCGATATGGCACAAAATACATTAGTGACGGAATGGCTGCATGAAATACAGGACAGGCTCTTTACAATCGGCTCTGTACTGGCTACCGACCCCGGCAAAGATGTGAAAATGAAACTGCCCGACCTGCATGACAATGATGTGATATGGCTGGAGCAAAAGATAGATGAAATGAACGAATCGCTGCCAGAAATGCGTTCGTTCATATTGCCCGGCGGGCAATTAGCAGCATCTACAACACATGTTGCACGGTGCGTATGCCGTCGCGCAGAAAGGATTTGCGTAGGTATGCAACAGCAGGATGAGGTCGTACCCGAAATTATCATCCGCTACCTGAACAGGTTATCCGATTTCCTTTTCGTATTAGCAAGGTATATAGCCCATATCAATGGTGTGGAAGACACCCCCTGGCGCGCCAGGATATAAAATTACAGGCTGCATATTGCAGCCTGTCGCATTCTAAAGAAACCGTTTGAAAGGTTAATGCTGTATTTCAATTTTCCGGTTAATGCTTTGCCCTTTTACCTCCAGCCTCAGTTCATAAATGCCATTGGGTATATTAGCTGTAGAGATGGTATGCAATTGTGTTTGACCGTCTAACAGGTACTCACCAGCTATCCTGCCTTGGATGTCATACAGGGAAGCTTTGACAGGGGTATTTGATAATTCTGTGGCGATGTGCAACACGGTATGTGCGGGATTGGGGTACACCCGGAAAACATGCTCAATGCTTTGGCTGGAAACAGACAGATTTTTAGGAGCAAACCTATACACAGTGCCATTTGCAGGCACGCCTGATATGTTGGGGAAGTTCAGGTTCTTTGCAGAATCAATCATGATATTGGGTGGGGTGCCGTATATCCATATCTTTTCGAAGATGGGAGACAGGTCGAAAGGCGAGTAGGATATTCCTACCGACGGGCCTGTATTTAGTGTATAGCCGGAAGCATTGCTGGCTGAGGCGGGGCCATACCTGTATTCAATAACGCCGCTTTGATGCAGCCATATTTGCAGGTTGACAAAATTACCGGGTTGTCCGGAGCGGACCTGTACATTCTTCCATTGTACTTTCAAAATCTTGTTGCCGGATGAGCCGTCAATACGATAGGATATTTTTGAGGTGTTGTCAATTGAATCAAGTTGACGAAGCAAGCCATCGCAAATAATGAAAGTACTATCCTTTACTACTTCCACCAGCGCATTGGGGAAAATGAGAATTCCTATGGTGGTAGTATCCATCAACCATGGCTCATTGAAATAACTGAATGTTTCCCCATGCACTTCTTTTATTTCAACGGGATCTCCGGCAGCAAAAACCAATTGCGTAAGTGGAATATCGTTTGTCAGTTCCGTATAGGTATCGGTTTTCACCTCAAACCTATAATGGTTAGGCTGCGCAGAGATTGTAGACATGCACCAGGTTGTCGCAAGGAATACAACGAGTAATTTTTTAATCATACCTGTAATTTTGAAAATGAATAAGGGCAAACCTAAACACCAACTGCTACCGCTACTTATAATCTTACTTAATAGTTGTTAAAAGACCTGAATAAAACTTAAATAAACTTAACACCCCCAATTACATATTGCCCCTCATAGGCAAATTTTATACTTTGTGTATGTGCGCACGAAGAGGGGTTTTTATATGGTCACAACTGCTGTAGCAGTACTGTTATTGGGACTGATAACGGTACAGGTGTATTGGGTGCGTAACGCTTACCGCTCAAGGCAGGAGCATTTCAGCCGGCAGGTAAATGCAGTGTTGGCAAGGGTAGCTGCTTATAGCAACGATGAGTTGTATTCATTCTACCTGTACGGGCGCTCTTATATCAATCCCGGTGAGGGGGTAATGATGCTGAAAGCCGATTATAAGTCCCGGCAGATAACCGACACCGTCTCATTATTCAATGCCTTCGCGTACAACAATGAGAACAACGATAGTTGTTTCTACGCTACAAATATTTCTTATTACGACCGGTTGACACTGGTAGATGTTTCCATGAAATTTACTTACAAACTGGATGATACTACCCTGGATGTACCGGAAAAGAATAAAGAGTTTAAACAGTTGACGCTTGCTAATGTGCGCACCCGGCTGGATAACCCTTTGCCGGTTATTAAAAGGCTGCCGCCGGCCAAACTGGATTCGGTTTTTGCGGTCGCCTTGCGGCAGGAACATATACAAGGTGCGTACGTTTTCGGCCTGAGAAAAAAATGTGCGGATAGTTTTGATTATACCTATGGCAGGTTAGCCCCCTCGTTATTGGACGCCACTAAATTTTCAATACAGATATTATCAGACATTCCCTTTGCCACGCCTTATGAACTGGTGCTGCACATTGACAATCGCGACAAATTCATTAGCCGCTCACTGATGTCGGCCCTGGGTATCTCTTTTATGATAATCCTCCTGCTCGTAGCCGCGTTTATATATTTTGCCTATACCGTACTGAAGCAGAAAAAGCTATCGGAAATGAAAACCGATTTCATCAACAATATGACACATGAGTTTATGACACCGGTTACCAATATAGCCCTGGCGTTGGAAACGCTGGAAAGAAAATACGATGCTAATGTGCTGGATATCATCGGAACGGAAAACAACCTGTTGAAAGACAATATTCATAAAGTGTTGCAGGTAGCCGTGCTGGAGAAAGGCAGCTACCTGCTGGATTCCACAGATACAGATATACATAATTTGCTCAAACGTGTTGTAAGAAATTTTTCCCCGCAAGTCCAGGAGAAAAATGGTAAGATAGTTTTTGACTTAAAAGCAGCTAATCCACGTGTAATTGCGGACGAAACACATATTATCAACCTTTTTTACAACCTGGTAGACAATGCGGTGAAATATTCAGGTAAAACGGCACCGCTCATCACAATTGGTACGGTAAACGAAAAGGGTAAACTGAAAGTAACGGTACGGGATAATGGTATGGGTATGCCGCCCGGAGTGAAAGAAATGATATTCGAAAAATTTTACCGCGGGCAAAAGGGTGACAGGCACGATGTGAAAGGCTTCGGGCTGGGACTTACTTATGTAAAGAGCATAGCCGCTGCTCATGGTATTATTATTCATGTAGATAGTAAAGAGGGAGAGGGCACAGTATTTACATTATGGTTCAAACAATAGTTTATGGAGCAACAAACAATACTTGTAGTAGAAGATGACCAGAATTTATCTTTTCTGTTGAAGAAAAACCTGGAAGAGGAAGGCTTTGCGGTGATATGCGCGGCAGACGGGGAAGAGGGTTGGGATAAATATAACGGGCATACCGTAGACATGTGCATACTGGATGTAATGCTGCCCCGGCAAGATGGATTTACACTGGCCAGTATGATAAGAGGGAAGAGCCGCGCGGTGCCGATATTATTTCTTACAGCAAAGACCCTGCGCGAAGACATGTACCGTGGATTTGAATTAGGGGGCGATGACTATATGACCAAACCATTTACAGCACGCGAACTGCTGCTGCGTACCAGGGCTATATTAAGGCGCGCCAACCCCGAAGTAATACTTGGCAGCAATAACATGATTTTCAATATTGGCAAAATGATATTTGACCATGCCTTGCGGCAACTTATCTGCAACGGGGTTGTAAAAAATCTGAGTACGAAGGAGAATGAACTGTTGCGAATATTCTGTGAAAGCAGGAATGCAGTAGTAAACAGGAGCAGGTTGCTGGTAGAAGTATGGGGCAGGGACGATTATTTCGTGTCCAAAAGCCTGGATGTATATATAACCCGGCTGAGAAAATTATTGAAAGACGACCCTGATATCAGTATTCAGAATTATCATAGCTTTGGTTATAAGATGATCGTACGGGAAACCGTCATCTAGTAACTATGCTGTTCAGGCACTTTCAACCATCAGAGGCATTAGCGCCATATATTCGCAGCTATTGGATGCTGGAGCATGATATCGTGTCTGATACCCCCGAAATAATATTGCCCGACGGATGTGCCGAGATGGTATTTCATTACGGCGACAGGTACGTCAGTCATATTGCAGGCCAAAGACTGGTACAATCTCAAACGGTAATTGTCGGACAAATCAGGCAGGCAATTACTTTGCAGGCACTTGGCCGTACAGGCATTTTTGCTATCAGGTTCCATCCATGGGGTTTGTATGCTTTTACCGGTATACCTATGCAACAGTTGACGGAATTAGCTGTGGATGCGGAAAGTATATGGGGTAAGGAGCTGGCATTAGTACGTGAGCAGGTATATCATGCAGCTACAGATGACAAAGTGAAAGTGATGGAACGATTTCTGCTGGGTATATTACGCAAACAACACCGTTCGGTAACAAATAAAGCAAACTTCATATCGTCTGTATTGCAGCCGTTGCAACATCACAAAGGAAATATACCTGTAGCACACCTGGCATATCATGCACATACAAGCGTCCGTAACTTTAATCGGATGGTTACAGAAACAACAGGCATCGCACCTAAACTGTTGGCACGCATTACCAGGTTGCAAAGTTTTTTGAATATACATACACCAGGCAATACACTTACAGACAGCCTCTATAAATGCGGCTATTACGACCAGGCACATTTTATACGGGAGTTTAAGGAGATAGCAGGCACTACACCTAACAGGTTTTTCAGCGATGACAACAGGATGGCGGAACTGATGCTGCAATGATTATGTCCGATTTGTACAATTTTACCTGCTTCAATCGTTTGATTTTTGTTCAAAAAATATACGATTATGAACAAATGGATCAATTGGTTTGAAATACCGGCTGCAGATTTTGACAGGGCAAACAAGTTTTATTCCGGCATTTTTGCCATTGAATTGTACACAATGGAAATGATGGGTAGTAAAATGGCGATATTCCCTGCAGGGGACAATGAAAGCGGCGGGGCTGTTGTGCAGGGCGATGGTTATGTACCATCTATGGATGGATCGGTAGTGTACCTGAACGGAGGCAAAGATTTATCGGGTGTTCTCGGCAGGGTTGAAAGCAACGGTGGCAAAGTGATAGTACCTAAAACGCACATTGGCGATGAGATGGGCTATTTCGCCATGTTTATTGATACCGAAGGGAATAAAGTAGCTTTACACTCCATACAATAAAAAATATGCAGAGAATATTATTAATGCTCGTGGCAGCTATTGCACTGCACAGTTGTGGTGACAAAGCCAATCAACCATCGAAGCTGGACAAGATTGGCTGGGTGCTTGGCTATTGGGAAATGGTTTCACCAGAAGGTAAAGTAACCGAGTCCTGGATACGTACCAATGATAGTGTTTATTCAGGAATAGGTAAATATACTGACACCGCCGGCCAAACGTTGACTACCGAAGAAATAAGTATTGTATTGAGAGATGGAGCACTTTTATACATCCCGTTGGTCAGCCACCAGAATAACGGGCAACCTGTTGTATTCAAAGAGGCGAGTTTTTCAGATACCATGGTTGTTTTTGAAAACAAAAGCCATGACTTTCCACAACGAATAGTATATGTGAAACAGGGAGAAGGTAAAATGCTGGCGTATATAGAAGGTGAAATGAACGGTGAGCCTGCAAAAATGGAATATCCCTACACTAAACGCTAAGCGGCCTGGGGCATATACATCCTGTGCAGCAAGTCATATAGTTCAGGATATTGTTGTTGAAACATTTCCGGTTGCTTGAAATAATATTCTGAAACCACTGCAAAAAATTCCGCCTCATTAGTAGCGCCATAAGGGTTGATATCCGTATATCCTTCCTTTATGGCGCGAATATATACCTGCATATAACTACGCCATTCTTTTGAACCTTTTTTATCCAGCAGGTACTGTGGTACCCCATCTATAGCACCGTCAGCTTTGTCTATCAGGTGTACAAATTCGTGTATAGCTGTATTGTGCGAGTTGTCAGGGTACATAAAACCGGCCCTCAATGCAGGCTGAGACAATATCATTTGCCTGTGTAGCACGCCTTCACCCACTAACCCCAGCACATCTCTGCCGGGGCCATCTATATCATATTGCCGGTTGAAGGTATCTCCGTACAATAATATTTCATTCAGGTTGTAATAGCGCCAGTCGGGGTGGCCAAACAAGGGTATGATAGCCGCCGCCGCAACAAATACCATGTCAATATCATGCACGGTAACGCCGGCCACACCCGTTACTTTTGTCCTGGCCAGGAAGTCCCGCATCCGTTCTTCAAACTTTTCTTTTCCTTGTTGTGGTAGCGCAACGTAAAACGGCACATAGTTGTATAGCAGGAATTTAGTAACAGGCGGCAGTTGGTATGCTGCCAGCTTCGCTTTCTTTTTGCGCCTGCGTATGTATTGCAAAGAAAGAATGCCCGCAACTACCAGTAATATGATTACACCTTTCAACAACATATAACCAAAGCTAAGGCACATGAATTTAATTGCAGAAATAACTGCATAGACAAAATATATCCAGGCAGGAAAAACAAGAGCCGCTCAATTGAGCGGCTCTTGCAGTGAATTTTATTGATTTGAGTGATAATTATCCTTCGTCAGAATTTACCAACTCATTTACAAACTTAGCCACTGCAGCTATTCGTGCATGGTTCAAAGCATAATGAATGAATTTCCCGTCACGTTCTGTGATAACAATGTTAGCACGACGTAAAATTGCCAGGTGCTGAGAAGCAACGGATTGCTCTAAGCGCAACTTCACGTAAATGTCTGTAACATTCATACGCTTGTTCTCTTCCAACAGCTTGATGATTTGCTGGCGCAATTTGTGGTTAATCGCCCTCAAAGTCATAGCTGCGTTTTTCACTGCCATGTAATCCAGCTTAATTTGTTCGTTTGAACCTTCATCTTTACGAATAACCAGCGTATTGGCTGACATAGTCGTTTCCATCTACATTAAAATTTAACTAATGAATAATAAGAATTAATACGATTTAATATATAATATAGGAGTACTATATGTAATACTAATGGATTGCAAACATACGCCAAATGCAA
>CALEZD010000016.1 GCA_937928385.1 uncultured Bacteroidota bacterium | reverse complement strand
CAAGGTATTTGCCCGATTCATCCAAAAAGACAATACTATGACACTAAATGTTGTAAATTGCGCAAGCTAAAATTTAATATAAACTAATATTTAATGTTCAGGAAAAAAATAAACATCTTCCTCTATGTAATCATTTCATTTTTCACCGTAGAGGCGGGTGCTCAACAAACAAACAAAACAGTATTAGCTGAAGGAATTCAGCAGGCTCACGCCAAAGGCGTTGAATTTAAAAATTTCAGCTTGTTCAACATTACAAGCGGAGAAAAGCACGAGGTTTTAAATGATGAAACATTACTGTTGCCCGCCACGGACAACATAATACGGGTATATGAAACTCACCCGGCAGCCGTATCTATCCAATTGCAGACAGCTAAGGGTAAAGTGTACAGGCTGGATATGCAGCGCAGCTACCCGATGGCACCAAATGCCAATATCGGTTATATAGATGGCAATGGCAGGCACCTTTTCGCTTATGACAGGGGTGTGCATTACCAGGGTGCTGTAGCCGGTTCAGACAGGTCGCTGGCAGCCCTCAGTATTTTTGCCAATGGGGAAGTAATGGGGCTGTTTGCCAACGAAGATGGGAATTTTGTTATTGGCAAACTGGACGATAACAGCGGCAGGTATATACTGTACAACGACAAAGACTTTACAGTAACTCCACCTACTACATGTGGCGTGGAAGATGCAGCGGCAGTACCAGCAGAAGATGATACTGACAACGGTGATAAAACAACTGCTGCCTTTGAATGTAAAAAAGTACGCCTGTATTGGGAGGCTGATTTTGGGCTGTACAACCATAAACAAAGCAGCACCACAAGTACACAGATATATATGACCGGCTTATTCAACCAGGTACAAATGTTGTACAGGAATGAAAATATTGCCGTAGAACTTACATCGGTAGATATATGGACAGTGCCTGATAATTATGACAGCAGTTCATCTGGCGGTGGTTTAAACACATTCAGAAGCAGGTGGAACAGCAAGTCCAATAATTTTGATGGGGACCTGGCAATGTTACTGGCGAGAGACCCAGGAGGAAATGGCGGAGTAGCCTATTTAGATGTATTTTGTTACAGGCCCAACGCTTATGCTTATGGAGATGTAAACGGCTCATACCTGAATGTACCTACCTACTCGTGGGATGTAATGATGGTGACACACGAACTGGGACATAACTTAGGCTCTCCGCATACACACTGGTGCGGGTGGGACACAGGAGCGGGCGGTTCATGCGGCTCAATAGACAACTGTACTCAACAGCAACAAGGCAGTGGTTGCAATACCTGCCCCAGTACATTCAGCAATTCACAACCCGCATCGGCCTGGAAAGGTACTATTATGAGTTATTGCCACCTGGCATCAAGGGGTATTGACTTGACTAATGGTTTCGGGCCGCTGCCCGGTGACCTGATAAGAGACAACGTGAGCACTGGTACCTGCCTGAAGTCTATTATAAGCGCTACATTGGTGACTACACCTGTATGCCGCGACACCGGTGCAGTTGCAGTAACATTCGACACATCCGTTGTGCCGGGCAACAGTCATTTTGGCGTTAACCCACACACCTATACATGGTCAGTTGGTGGTAACACACAGAGTATTAATGTAAGTACTGCCGGCAACTATTCTGTTACCATTACTGACTCAAATGGCTGCACACTTCAACTATCAGCTACCGTGGCTCAAAACAATGATGATAGCTGCAAGTCGTTGAAAGTGTCTGTAAGTGAAATAGAAAGGCAATATATAAGCCTCTACCCTAACCCTGCAGGAAATGCAGTTGCTGTTAAGTTCTTCAGCAATGCAAACGAGGCTTTACAATTCAGGATAACCGATATTACCGGCAAAGCTGTTCTTGTTGAAAACATGGTGGCAAAAGCAGGAGAAAACAATATCACATTATCACTGTCGGGCATTACACCGGGCATGTATTTCGTTAATATATCTTCTGCCGGTACAGTGTACAAAGGGCAAAAGTTAGTGATACAATAAGACAACTGATAATAGAAATAGCAAAAGGTGCGGATATATCCGCACCTTTTGTTTTACATATCATCTGTTTAATGTTTGGCTACTTCAGCCCCTTGTGCACGAGGCTTCCACTTCACCGTTTCATTATCTATTGGTTTAACTGTTTTGAGGTACTCGTATATGGCGGCCAGGTCGCGCTCGGTCATAGTGCTGTACATCATCCAGGGCATAATACTGTTGTACTCGTGCATAAAATCAATCTTAGGCGATTGGTATGTTGAATCCTGGTAGCCTTTGAATTTCGCTATAAATTGTTCCTTGCTCCAATAACCCAAACCTGTAGCATGGGGCGTGAGGTTAGGCGTAGTGAGGGTGCCACCCGGCAGTTCAAAAGTTCTGCCGCCCCCATATTCCAGCTCGGGTATTACCTGGCCGTCTTTCGCAGGTGTATGGCATTCGCGGCAGGCTGCTGCATTGGTCAGGTATTGACCATAAGCTTTTGTATCCGTAGGTTCAGGCATCACTGTCGGTTCGCCCTTTTGTGGTATCAAACGCATAATAAGTGTAAAAGGGAAATCCACTTCACGCTCAGGTATGCTACTGGGTGTTGAAGGCAGGGTCCTGAGGTAAGCTATGATGGAATAAATATCCTCATCGGCCATACGCCCATAGTAATGGTAAGGCATAACCGGGAATATAGGCTCACCATCATTACGTACACCGGTGGTTATTACCCGGTATAATTCACCATCAGTCCAATTGCCGATACCATGCGGTGTAATGTTTTTAGAATAGAACACACCGGGGAAACCCATATTCCTATCGAAACGCTCACCACCAACACCTTCTGTGCCGGGAACCATCGGACCCGCAAACTGGCTCCAGTCGCGCGTGGCATGACAATCCATACACAGCGTTACAGAGTGCGCCAGGTATTTACCACGCTCTACCCTTTCAGGGGTTAATTCTACTTTGAGTTCAGGAGCTTCACCAACATCGGGCAATGCATAATTAAGGTAACCAATGCCGGCTATAACCAGCAAAACTATTATCCCAACCAGGATACCCAGCCATTTGAATACTTTTTTCATTTTGTACTTTGTTTAGGAGTAAGCAGTTATGTGTTTCTGTCACAAGATATAAACATATATTCTATATTCATAACCGTTCCGGAAAAATTTTAACACTGTCCTAATAATTAAAAAATCTTGTTTGCTTAATGACACCATGGACTATACTCCACCCCCTATACTTGTAACAAAAAATGCAGGATACACAGGTATATGCAATGTCTTACGAAGACACATTAAACAAGAAGTTATTAAGTGAACGAAAAATTTTCTTGTGGGGACCAGTAGACGATGGTAGCTCTAAAGAGGTGGTTAAACAGTTATGTTACCTGGAAGCCTTAGAGCCGGGCGTACCTATCCGTATGTACATAAATTGTCCCGGTGGGGTTGTTACAGCAGGATATGCCATGTACGATATGATGCAGGCTATATCATCGCCAGTTTATACATATTGCATAGGGTTTGCAGCAAGCATGGGTTCTATATTACTATCAGGTGGAGAAAAGGGACATCGTTATATCTATCCATGCGCCGAAGTAATGATACACCAACCCGCAACAGGAGGATGGCAGGCTAACGCAAGGGATATCGAAATTAACGCCCGGCATATACTCAAGACAAAAGAACTGACAGCACGGATATTGGCAGCCAACTGCGGGCAGAACTACCAGAAAGTGATGAAAGACTTTGACCGCGACTATTGGATGGATGCAGAAGAGGCTATTGCCTACGGGATAGTGGACAAACAGATAACACCCTAAGCAGCAATCTTCATTTCGGGCAGGGCAATGATATGCCCTGTCTTTTTTTCCAGGAGCAGTTGATGCTCTCTGCCCAATTTTAGTTTGTATTCATGCAGCTTTTCTATAGCGGCATCCATACCTGTTATTTTACGTTCTACTATCTGTATCAGTTTTGAAACATCCAAAACTTGTATGGATTGTAATACCAGCAATTCACGTATTTCCTCCAAGATAAAACCCAGGTCTTTGTATTTGCGGATGGCCTTCAATGCCAGTAGTGTTTCTTCAGGATAATCTTTGTAGTTATTACCCTTCTTTGCCTTCTTAGGCAGTTCTATCAACCTGATTTTTTCGTAGTACCGGATAGTGTCCTTGCTGAAACCAGAACGCCTGGATAATTCACCTATAAGCATAATGCTAAGATAACAGATAGATATAAACACACCAATACTATGCTTCTTCTTTCTCTAATGCGGATTCAGGTTTTGATATACCTAAGGCCTCTCTTTCTTCTGTTGTCAGCTTTCCGTTACATATCATTTTATTCATTTCACTAATTGTCATCGAAGACTTATCAGGGCTCCAGCCGGGGGCGCCAAAAATATAGTTCAGTTTATCTTTGAGTGTTTTGGCGCTTCGTACATCATCCCAGATATTCACAAACTCGTGCGTCACAATCTTTACCGGATTGTAGCTATTGGGTGGCTTGGTGACTCCGAAATGCCTTTCCTGTCCATCGCGGCCATTATGAAATGTGCCGAATATTTTGTCCCAGATAATAAATATGCCGCCAAAGTTTTTGTCCATATAGGCGAAGTTCTTGCTATGGTGTATCTGGTGCAGTTGCGGTGTATTGAACACCTTCTCGAACCAACCCAGGTGAGGTACAGATAATGAGTGTAATGTAAATTGATATAGAGAGTTAATAGACATAGCCATCAACACCATTACAGGGTGAAAACCGATAGCAGGCATCCACAACCAATAAACAGGTTTGATAAAAAAGATGGTCCAGCTATTACGGAAGGAGGTGCCAAAGTTGAAATATTCTGACGAATGGTGTGGAATATGTGCGGCCCATAGTATACGCACGGTATGTGCAAAGCGGTGGTGCCAGTAAAAATTAAGGTCATCGCCAATTATGCACAGTATCCATACCCACCATGCAGCGCCCAGCCAGTTTTGCCCAAAGGCGGCCGTATAATTTAATGCTGCTCTTACCGGATCAAACAACTCGAAAACAGCAGTCAACACGGCCAGCGTACCTGCTTTGGTAAGTATCTGCATCAACACAGCACCCGTGCCCACACCTGCACTTGCGGCGGAGTCCTTCCAATCATACAGGTGTTTATTATGACGTATGCTCATTATTACTTCCACAGTAATAATGATAATAGCTACAGGGATAAAATAAGGAATGAAATAAACAAACTTCATTTAGTATACTTTACTTTTTTTAAATAACGACCATTAAAATAAATGCTGCGATATAAAATGCAACAGGCTCGTGTATAAGTAGTGTGAAAATCAGGAACGCTTATTATATAAACGTAAAATGAGCAGAAGTATCACCTGTACAACACTGCTCAGGGTTCCTGCTACAAGATACCAAAAAGATGCCAGATTAAAAAATAATAATACTTTATCCGAACGGTCTACACGCATAGCAAAAGACACAGCGAATATAAGCCCCAGCGCACCCCATACTATGAATATACTCTTCATCAGTGTTAAGTCTGGGTCAATGCCTATTGTTGAAACAACATCGGCCCAGGGGCCTAATTGACCCGCATATTCACCTGTTTCAGGCCGTACATAATCACCCACTATCAACGCCCGCGAACCGTCATAAGTCATGTACCCGAAATTGAGTACAGCAAGAACAATTACTACCCACCTGAGAACTTTCATTTTATAATGACGAATGTCAGTTTTTAAATGTAACACATATTACAGACCCGGCATAGCAATGATAGTATTTTCGCATTACAATTATTCACTTAAAAATTGATAGTTATGAAAAAGCTGCTTCCAATGCTGATACTGATAGCAACGGCAGGTTCTGTATTTAGTTTCACATCCTGCAAGAAAGAGAAAAACAATGTTGCACCGGCCGGCACAACGCAACCTGCCAATGCAACGGCCCTTTCCCCTTTTGAAAAAGAGACTATTGTATATACCCGCGAAGAAGAGAAAATGGCAAGAGATGTTTATACGGCTATGTTAGCCAAATGGAACGTCAATTCTTTCTCCAATATCAGCGCCAGCGAGCAAAAACATATGGACGCCATACAAACATTGCTGACAGCATACAACCTGGCAGACCCGGTTGGCAATAACAACGCCGGGGTATTTACAAACGCGGAGATTCAGAAGCTGTATAACGACCTTGTAGCTAAAGGAAACAACAGCGAAACAGATGCGATAATTGTCGGGTTGACAATTGAAGACATGGACATATACGACCTGCAACAGGCATTACTGCAAATCCAGAAACCCGATATAAAAAATGTGTATGAAAACCTGCTGCGTGCCAGCAAGAACCATATACGTGAGTTCTACACATTGTTACAAAATCGCGGAGGAACTTATACCCCGCAATTCCTGACGCAACAAGAGTATAATAATATAGTAAACAGCCCGAAGGAACATGGTGGACAATAATGGTTAGAGAGAGAGATGGCAGATTAAAACGGCGCAGTGTATCTGCGTCGTTTTATATTTTACATACATGACAAACATCACTATGAAATGTAACATTTATCACCAACAGAAGCTAACAGCGGTTGTACCTTTGTATTGCAAGTGAAGAGAACAGGTGATGTTGATTGCATAATAGTTTGATAAGGTGGGTGTATAGAGGCGCGGAGTTTTCCGCGCCTCTCATTTTTTATATAATTCTATCAGTTTGAGCAAAGTCTTCCGGTTGCGGGTAGTGCATTTTACCTTCAGCTTGGTTTCTATCAGCTTATTTTCAAAACGTGCTTTACCCCTATCCCTGTACCGCAATATGTATATCTCTCTGCCTTTTATGGTACACTCATCCACTTCGCTGTTGAAGGTCAGCAAGAGATCTTTCTGCTCCTTAGTTGGTTCAGTAGCTAAGAAACCAAGATAGACTACCGCGTTACCGTCATCTTCTATTTCTTTGTAGGGGTCTTTGTCAGCTATAGTCTGCAACTCATCCATGCTGCGCACCATTGTTTCCACTTCGTAAACCAGTTCTTTCCGCAGGTGTTTTTCTATCTTCTGCGATAATGCATCGTTACTGCTCTTCGTCGTTTCAAAATACACGTTACCACTCTGTATATAGGTAGCCACATTTTTAAAACCCATATCCTCAAACATCTGTTTCAGGTGTACCATCTTGATGATTTTGGTACCTGATACATTGATGGCACGGTGAAATGCTATATACGCAGGCATACTTATTCTATTTTATTTTCCCTGTTGTCCAAAAACTTAACCTGCTTGCGGCTGCCTTCAGGAAACTGCACTTGTTGTATAGTATTAGCAGAGTGGAATTGCAGTAATGGCGCTACCCGCAATTTACTTTGCAGTTCCGGTTTCAGTTTCGCCTCGCAATCATCTATAGGCAACGGGGTATGTATATGGAGTTTTAGTTCATCCGTACCCAGTTCGTTAGTAAATGTTTCCACCACGTAGTCGCGTACGTAGCCAATATTATTGAGGATATCGAATATGGCAGGCGGATACAGCGTAGTACCCTTGTATTTAATCATCTGCTGCTTGCGGCCCAACACAGGTGAGAGTCTGCGCGAAGTACGGCCACAATAACACTTGGTTTCGTAATAACAGCATATATCGCCGGTGCGGTAGCGCAGCAATGGCATACCTTCCACGCCCAGGGTAGTAATCGTCACTTCGCCAAACTGGTTGGGCGGCAGTGGTTTGCCATTATCGTCCAGTACTTCCATTATCACCAGGTCGGGCTGCTCATGCCCCCCTACCCCTGCATTACATTCGGTAAAGGCGGTCTGCATCTCTGTAGAAGCATAAGTATTATACAGATGCACCGGCCATTCGTCAAATATCTTTTGCCCAAGGGTATTCAGCTCAAAATCCGCTGTCCTGATGCTTTCACCAATACAAATAGCCTTTTTTACAGGTGTTTTTTTCAGGTCCACCTGGTGCTCGTGGGCGTATTCTATCAGTTTGAGCATAAACGATGGCACGGTAACTATACTGTTGGATTGCAACCTGAATATAGTATCCCACTGCAACTGTGGCAGACCCGGCCCGGTACGTACCAATGCAGCACCCAGCTTCCTGATACCCTGGTAGTAGGCTATGCCCGCCATAAACTGCCTGTCGAGCGTGAGCATCAGCTGGTAAATATCTTCCGGACGCCCGTCGGCACACAGGAACGACTGCTGCTCGTTGTACGCCAGCCTGTCCAGGTCATTATCTGTAAGCGCTATAGTGACAGGCTTGCCCATAGTGCCCGATGTGGCGGTATATTCCTTAATATTGGTCTCGGGCACGCATAAAAACTCCCAATTATGTTCCTGCATATCGCTTTTGCTGGTGGTTGGCAAAAAAACCATATCATCCAGCGAACGAATATTATCAATATCAATATTGTGCTCTTTGAGCAGCTTTTGATAAAAGGGGGAGTTTGCTGACAGGTATTTCAACAACTGCTGTAATGCCTGGTGCTGGTAGGTTCTTTGCTCTTCTACCGGGGCGAAAGCCAATTTGGGGTTATACATAACAATGCATTTATTACCTGACTAAAGTACGGCTAAATATGTCTATTGCTATATTTTCAAAACTGATTTTTCATTTTTCAATTGCTGTTATATCTTTGCACATGGCTGCAAAATCTAAATTCTACGGCGAAGGCCTTACTTTCGATGATGTGTTGCTGGCACCCGCCTACTCCGAGGTGCTTCCGCGCGAGGTAAACATTACCATTCAACTGACAAAAGACATTAAGCTGAACATCCCTATGATGTCCGCAGCAATGGATACGGTGACAGAGGCCCCACTGGCTATTGCACTGGCACGCGAGGGCGGTATAGGTATACTGCACAAGAATATGACTATAGAGCGCCAGGCAGAGCAGGTGCGCAAGGTAAAACGAAGTGAAAGCGGACTGATTACAGACCCTATAACACTTACCCCCGATGCCACTGTAGCTGATGCGGTAAAGCTGATGCGGGAAAACAGGATTGGCGGTATACCCATAGTGGAAAAAGGCAATAAACTGGTCGGTATACTCACCAACCGCGACCTGCGCTTTGAAAAAAACATGCGCAAACCTGTAAGCGAGGTGATGACCAAAGGGAACCTGGTAACAGCGGCGCTGGGCACCAATATGGCCAAGGCTGAAAACATATTGGAAAAACATAAAATTGAAAAACTACCAATAGTTGATAAAAACGGCAAACTGATTGGCCTCATTACATTCCGCGACATACTGCACCTGAAAAGCCACCCAAATGCGGCTAAAGACAATACAGGCCGCCTGTTGGTAGGCGCTGCGGTAGGCATTACCCCAGATACCCTGCAGCGGGTAGAAGCCCTGATAGCCGCAGGCGTGGATATCATCACCCTTGATAGCGCGCATGGCCATTCAAAAGGCGTGCTGGATATGGTTAAGCTAGTGAAGAAAACCTTCAAAAAACTACCCGTAATAGGTGGCAATATAGCTACCGCTGCCGGAGCCAAAGCCCTGGCCGATGCCGGTGCCGATGCGGTAAAAGTAGGTGTTGGGCCGGGCTCTATCTGTACTACCCGTGTAGTAACAGGCGCAGGAGCACCACAGCTTACCGCCATTATGGAAGCGGCCAGCGTACTGAAGAGAAGCAACATACCGGTAATAGCCGATGGGGGTATACGCTACACAGGCGACATGGTAAAAGCCCTGGCTGCCGGAGCATCCGCTATCATGGCGGGCTCTATCTTTGCAGGTACTGAAGAAAGCCCCGGCGAAACCATTATATACGAAGGGCGTAAGTTTAAATCATACCGGGGTATGGGCTCGGTAGAAGCTATGCAGGAAGGCTCAAAAGACCGTTACTTCCAGGACAATGAAGCGGACATCAAAAAACTCGTTCCGGAAGGTATCGTAGGCCGTGTACCCTACAAAGGCACGCTCAACGAAATTACCCAGCAATTTGTAGGTGGGCTACGTGCAGGCATGGGCTATTGCGGAGCCAAAGACCTGAAGGCGCTACAGAATGATGCACAGTTTATCCGTATCACATCGGCAAGTATGGCCGAAAGCCACCCGCACGATATAGTGATTACCAAAGAAGCGCCTAACTATAGCAGGTAGTTATTCAACTAATAATATTAAAAGGGGTGCGATAAACGTACCCCTTTTTATTTAAAGTATTGACTTTTATCAAAGCGCTTTCAGTAGTTCCAGGTCAAATTCCTCCAGGCTTGTCAGCTTGGCATCTGCCAGTACAAATTCAGGCTTATGGTAATGCAGCACATCGGGTACTATAATTACTTTCATCCTCGCTGCCTTACCTGCCAACAGGCCGTTTAGCGAGTCTTCCAATACTACACTCTGTAGCGGCCTGCCCCCCAGTTCTTTAGCCGCATGCAGGAAAATGGCAGGATGCGGTTTGCCTAACTCCACTACATCTGCGGAGGTAACTACATCAAAATATTCTTTCAGACCGAAATGGGTAATCAGTTCATCTATCATGCGCATGGGCGAAGAGGATGCCAGGCCCACCTTATAATTGTTGGCTTTCAGCAGTTCCAGCGACTGCACTACACCCGGCAGTATCGTACCCCGTTCTTTAGCACATTCTATAATATCGTCCAGTATCTCGTCGGCCACCTGCTGGCTGCTGCTACCCTGCCAGGGATATTTATGCGCCCAATAGTCGGTCACCTCGTATATGCGCAGTCCTGTTGTTTCCTTGAATTTGTCGGCGGTAATAGGTATCTTGTGGCTCCCGGCTATGCGCAGCATACATTCACCCCATAGCGGTTCAGTATCCAGCAGCAAGCCGTCCATATCAAACAAAACAGTATTTATCATCCCTGAAATTTGTGCAAAAATGCATAAACAAGGTTAGATTTCGGGGGATTTTATTTTTGTTAAGAACTATTAACTGGCTGCTATCCAACATGAAACATTATTTTTGCAATCAAAATCTAATTAATACTATATCTATGAGGCTTAAAGCTTTTTTCCCGCTTTTGATAAGCGCAGGCCTGCTGGCACAAGACGCCGATGCAAAAGGCAACATCAAGTTTACAGAATACGATTTACCCAACGGGCTGCACGTTATCCTGCATGAAGACCACTCTACACCCATAGTAGCGGTATCTATCATGTACCATGTAGGCTCTAAAAACGAACACCCGGAGCGTACCGGTTTCGCGCACTTCTTCGAGCACCTGCTGTTTGAAGGCAGTGAGAATATTGAGCGTGGCGAATTTATGAAACTGGTACAGAGTGCCGGTGGACAAATCAACGCCAACACATCTCAAGACCGTACATTCTATTACGAAGTGTTGCCTTCCAACCAATTGGAACTGGCACTGTGGATGGAATCGGAGCGCCTGCTGCATGCTAAAATTGACGAAACAGGTGTGGAGACACAGCGTAAGGTGGTAAAAGAAGAAAAGAAACAACGCTACGATAATACCCCCTACGGGCAGATTTTCAACGTAGTGTATGAGAATGCATATACTAAGCACCCTTACCGTTGGTCGCCCATAGGCAAGGAGCAGTATATAGATCAGGCGAAAATTGAAGAGTTCATGGATTTCTACAAGACATTCTATGTACCCAACAACGCTACCCTGGCTATCGGCGGTGATATTGACATCAAAGCCACCAAGGCTATGATTGAAAAATACTTTGGCGGTATACCCAAAGGCACTAAAGCAATCCCCCGTCCTACTGAGGTGGAGCCTAAGCAAACTGCTGAAAAACGTGTTGAGTTTTACGACAACGTACAACTGCCTGCAGTAGTAATAGCTTACCACACTCCCGAAATGGGCACTGCTGATTGGTATGCACTTTCTCTGCTGACGCAAATGCTGTCACAGGGCCAGAGCTCACGTTTCCAGAAAGAACTGGTGGACAAGCAACAAAAAGGCCTGGCGGTAGGCGCGTTTATGGTGCCTAACGAAGACCCGGGTGTTGCCTTTATGTATGGCATCACCAATATGGGTGTAGAACCAAGCGTAATGGAAGAAGCTATGCTGGCTGAAATTGAGAAAGTAAAAACAGGAGCTATCAGTGATGAGGAATTTCAAAAACTGAAAAACCAGGCGGAGAATGACTTCGTAAGCCAGAACCAACGTGTAGTAGGTATAGTAGAAAACCTGGCTACCTACCACACATATTTCAAAGATGCTAACCTCATCAATACAGAACTGGAGCATTATACCAAACTGACTAAAGAAGACCTGAAGCGAGTTGCTAATAAATATTTTACTAAAGAAAACAGGCTGGTGGTGTATTACCTGCCTAAATCTCAACAAAAGAAAGGTTAATCAAACATCATTAAAAAACAGCTTCAATACATAATTCAAGATATGAAAAAGTCATCTCTCTTTATATTAACAGCGGCTCTGGCAGTATCATCATACGCACAAGAGCTAGACCGCAGCAAGCGCCCTCAGCCAGGCCCTGCGCCTGAAATACAATTGGGTAAAACAGAAAGTTTTGTACTGCCCAACGGGTTGAAAGTGTTCGTAGTAGAAAACCACAAGCTGCCATTGGTTACCGCCAGCATACAGTTTGATGTATATCCTGAACTGGAAGGCGACATGGCAGGTTACAGCGAGTTCCTGTCTGAACTGCTGACCGCAGGCACCAAATCGCGCAGCAAAGACGAACTGAACAAGCAGATAGACTTTATAGGCGCACGCCTCAGCGCCAGCGCACGCAGCATGTATGGCCAGAGCCTGAAAAAGCACAATGAAAAGCTACTGGAACTGATGGCCGATATAGCTATGAACGCAGACTTCAAAGAAGAGGAAGTAGAGAAAATACGCAAGCGTATGCTCTCCGGCCTGCAGACAGCTAAAAATGACCCCGATGCAATGCTGCAAAACGTAGCATCTGTTATCAACTACGGTAAGGACCATCCTTATGGCGAAGTAGCCAATGAAGAAACAGTAAAAAATGTAACGCTGGCAAAATGCAATGAGTATTACAATACTTACTACCGTCCTAACGTAGCTTATATGGCTATCGTAGGTGATATAACGCTGAAGGAAGCCAAACCACTGGTAGAAAAGTATTTCGGCAACTGGAAGAAAGGTGATGTGCCTAAAGCCAAATACCCCGACCCCAAACCGCCAACTGCTACGCATGTGTCATTGTCGCCACGCGAAGAATCAGTACAAAGCGTAGTGAACGTAACGTACCCGATAGACCTGCTGCCCGGCCATCCTGATGTAATAAAAGCGAAGGTTGCCAACGCTATATTGGGTGGTGGCTCTATGGGCCGCCTGTTTATGAACCTGCGCGAGAAACATGCATGGACTTACGGCTCTTACTCTTCTATCTCGCAGGACGAGTTGGAAGGCAACTTCACTGCTTATGCACAATGCCGCAATGCAGTAACCGACAGCTCCGTAGCCGAGATACTGAACGAAATGAAGCGCATGCGCAACGAGGAGGTTTCGAAAGAATTATTGCAGGAGCAGATAACTTATATGTCAGGTGGTTTTGCCATAGGACTTGAAAGCCCGCAGACGGTAGCGCAATACGCTATCAACATCGAGCGTTTCAACATGCCTAAAGACTACTACGCCAACTACCTGAAAAACCTGGCGGCGGTAACTACAAAAGACGTACAGGAAATTTCACGTAAGTATATCAACCCTAATGCGGCACATATAGTAGTGGTAGGCAGCAAAAGCGAAGTAGCTGAAAAGCTGAAACAATTTGATGCGGATGGCAAGCTGACTTTTTATGACAACTATGGCAATGAAATAATAGAAACAGCACAGGCGGCAGCACCCGCAGGCATCACAGCGGACGAGGTGTACAAAAACTACATCAAAGCTATAGGCGGCGAAAAAGCCATCAAATCAATCAAAGACATCAAGACTATAAGCAATGGCTCATTTGCAGTTGCAGGGCAGGAAATACCGATTAAAATAACAGAAATGAAAAAAGCCCCTGCCAAATCATCTGTAATAGTAGAAGGTATGGGTATGGTGTTGAACAAGCAGGTATTTGATGGTACCGCAGGCTACATGGAAGGTGGCGGACAAAAAATGCCTTTAACCGAAGAGCAAATCGCTACTGCTAAACAAGAGGCTGACATCTATGGTGAACTGACTCCTGAAAAATATGGCATCAAACGTCAACTTGCCGGAATGGACAAGGTAAACGGCAGCGATGTGTACAAGATAGAATCTACTGACAAAGGCGGTAAAAAGACTATTGAGTATTATGATGCTAACACAGGCTACCTGGTTAAACAAACTTCTGCTGAAGAAGGAACAGTAGAATACGGTGATTATAAAGATGCCGGTAATGGTTATTTCGTACCCCACAAAGTGATAATCAACAACCAGGGTCAAATCATCACAGCCAATGTTGAGTCAGTTGACATCAACAAAGGTATTGAGGACAGCAACTTCCAATAACAAGATTCAACTAATAAATAACAAAGCCCCTGCACTTGCAGGGGCTTTGTTATTTCAGCTCATCTATTTCTTTCTGTATTTTCTTCGGCAATTTGGCCTTCACCAGTTCATAGGCTTTCCGCAGGTATTCTTTCCACTCTGCCTGTTTCAATGCACTGCGTCTCTGCACGGCCACCCACTGGTTGCGGGCGAAGTATGGTGCCTAGATAATATGCTCCCGCTCAGTAAGCAAAGCGAAATCTTCCGGCGTTACTTTAAAACTCACCTGGTCGTTATCGTTAAAGCCTGTGATGCAAAACATCTTTTCGGCCACCATAAAGCACAGATGGTCTTCCCATTTTATGCCTTCATGTACGCCTTTCAGGCTGTCGCAAAACTCCTGCATTTTTTCCGTGGTCATAATACAAAAATAATAAAGCGGGACGATTGCCCCGCTTTACCTTATTAACCTATTACCTTAATAACCTTAACGAATCAACCACCGCATACCTGCGTATATATTCCTGCCCATAACCGGGCCCCATATCATAGAGGCATCGAAGCCCACGCCGAATGGATTATCAGTGCCCATGATGGGCATTTCCTGCATATAGTTGGTCAGGTTTTCACCGCCTACGTATATCTCAAAGACTTCGTTCCATGTTTTGCTTACCTGTGCATTCATCTGTATGAAAGAAGGAGATTGAAATTCAGGGGATGTTCCACCCGTTACATGGTCGTGCAGTGAAGCCACACGTTTTGTACCTACCCAGTTGATAGTATAATCAAAGCGCCATGTGTTCCTTGTTTCGTAGCCGATATTGGCAAAAGCCCTGTGTTTGGCTACCAACGGACGCTCCTTCAGCATTCCGCCATAAGTAGTCTTCACATCGTACCAGCGATACGCCAACCTTACATCCAGGTTGATGATGGGCTCGTAATCGAACTGCCCCTGCAGGCTATTGGCAAACGACATGCCGTTCAGGTTATAAAACCGTACAGAATGTGCGTCTTCCACATCGACTACTACCTGGTTTTCAAAGTTGGTATAGTAGTAGTCGGCTGATACAGCTCCATCGCGGAAACCCAGCCTGAACTTCTGTGTCAGGTTCACGCCGTAGTTCCATGCTATTTCAGGTTTCAGTCCGTATGGCAGGCTTGGGTCTGTACCCATCACCTGGAAGCTGCGTGCCGATGCCATATAACCGATATTCTCTGCCAGGATATTCGCTGTGCGCTGCGCCCGGCCTACCGAACCGCGAATGGCAGTACGCTCCCATGGTGCATAACGTACATGCAGCCTCGGTGTTACAAATGCGCCAAACAGGTTGTGGTAATCACCACGCAGGCCACCTATCACGTTGAACTTAGTCAGGTAGTTGTAGGAATACTCAACAAATGCGCCAGGCACTACCTCATTGCGGGTAAACAGTTTGTTTTCGAATTGCTCTTTGTAGTTATCCACCACCGTACTCAGGCCTGTCTTCAGTTGGTGGTTGGTATTGCCCAGTATAGTCTGCAATATCCAGTTGGCGTAGAATGTATTCTGCGTTGCATCGTAGTTGCGCAGTCCATACAATGCCCCCTGCTTATGATGCACACCCGATAGCTGCAGCCCTGTACTCGTACCGGGTTTATGCGGGAACACCTTACCTATCTTAGCCCAGCCCTCTACACGTTGGGTATTCATTTTAAAGCCCCAGGGGTTGCCTGCCACTTGTTCTGTACCTTCATTGTAGTCCAGTTGGCCACCTGTCTGGTTCAACAGTACCAGTTTTACACCGCCTTGTATTTCCAGTCCCTTTGGCCCGAAGTAAAACCACCTGTTGAGGCCAACAAACTGGCTGTTAAGTGGTTGGTCCATAAATCCGTCGTTGTTCTGGTCAACACGCAGCCACCTGCCGCTGCCATGCAGCATCAGGTTGGAGGAAAGGTTTTCACTGAATTCCTTCCTGTACACCAGGTTGCCTTCAGAACGCCCCTGTGCATTCTGATAGAGGTTGATATGCGCTTTGGGCTCTTTCTCTTCAAAGGGCTTGCGCAGTTCTATATTCAATTGTCCTGCCACGCTTTCATATCCATTCACTACACTGCCTGTGCCCTTGCTCAGTTGCATTCCTTCTATCCAGCTACCGGGTGTATAAGTCAGGCCGGTAATGGCAGATAATCCGCGAACATCAGGTATATTCTCTCGGGTAATGAGTGTATACGGCCCTGCCAGTCCCAGCATCTGTATCTGTTTATAACCCGATACCGCATCGGTAAATGCCACGTCGATAGACGGAGTAGTTTCAAAGCTTTCACTGAGGTTGCAACAGGCAGCCTTCAGCAGTTCACGCTCGCTGATGAACTCTGTTTTGCGGGTGTCCAGCAGTCCTACTTCGTTGCCTTTTTTACGATAAACTACCTCTACCTCTTTCAACTGTTTTACAGTCTTCAGTATGGTAGAAATATTATTCGGGCCTTCTTTTAAGGCTACCGTGTCCGCCACATAACCCTTCTGTTCAAAGACTATTGTTGTTGCCTCATCCGGCACCGACAGCCTGTAGGTACCGTCCCCGCCGGTTTGTGTGCCAATGGTATATCCCGGTATTTTTACAATTACCCCCGGTATGGCTACTTCTTCTCCTTTTATTCTTTCAAACACGGTGCCGTACACCTGCCTGTCCTGTGCGTATGTATTCACATAACTAACCAACAGCACGGGCAGTAACAGCACCTTCGTGATGTTATTACATTTCATTTGTACTGTTTTTAGTTAGTCTTCGCAAGTATTAGTCCTGTATTTGCAACAGGCCGGTAGCTTTTTGTATGATTTTTCGTCAGCAGTAAACTGTTCGGAGTCATAGCCCACGTCAGCAATGCTTTTCAACACTTCCTTACCTGATGTCTTAGACGGACGGTAAGTAACGATCAGCAACTTGTTTTCCTTGTCCCAATCTGCCTGCTTTACGCCCGGTATATAAGCTGCTTTTTCAATGCGCTTTTTGCACATGCTGCAGTTGCCGCTTACCATCAGTGTATCTGTTTTAATATCCTTGTCTTGCGCCTGTGCTGCAACAGATAAGAAGATAAACGATAAGAATATGATTAATTGTTTCATTTTATTACGGTTTTTAAATTAATGACTTTAAATGATTGTTTTCGCGAACATCATTCATTAACCGTAATAAGTAAGGCTGGAATTGAGTTTATACAGCGGAATATTCTGCCATAACCCTGGCGGAGCATTAGGACTGTATTGCAATGTACCTGCTTTATGGAAGTCTATACACTCAATACACTCCGCATGGTATCGTGGCAGGTCAGCGGGAATATCTATGAACTTTAAGAACTGCTGCGTAACAGTATTCTGATCGTCCATTACTTTAGCTACCACCACTTCGTCTTTGCAACACCCATCTTCTGTTTTTGTTTCCTGTTCATCGTCGCAGGCATCATCAGCGCAGCCCTGGCTGTCACTATACAGCGTCCACGACTCCAGCTCCTGCCCGCAGTAATGCAGTTGTATCAGCACCCCCGATACGGCGGTGAGATAGACAAAAAGCAACGGTATGACGAATAAGCGTTTCAAAACCTGCTACAAATATAGGTTATCAACTGTTAACGGAATAAAAAAACTGCTTATATAATTATGGGGAAGTTTTATATTATTTTGCGATTATGATTAACCCCTTCAACACAGGCGACACCAAAGAATACCGCCACACGGTAACAGAGGCAGACAAGGCCGAATTTGAAAGCGGCACGGTACACCATGTCTACTCCACCTTTGCCCTGGCACGAGATGCTGAATGGGCGGGCAGGCTCTTTGTGCTGGAAATGAAAGAGGCGGACGAAGAAGGCATAGGCACGGGCATTACCGTCACCCACCACTCCCCCGCCCTTATGGGCCAGGAGGTTGTCTTTACCGCCACACTTACTGAAGTAAATAAAAATGAAGTGGTAGTGGACTACACCTCCCACGTTGGTGACCGCTTAGTAGCCAGCGGAAAAACCTGGCAGAAGATATTGAAGAAGGAGAAGATTGAAAGGTTGTTTGAGGGGTTGGGATAGAAGTCTATTCAATAATAGATATCCACTGCTTATTAGAATTTCTAATTTAGGGGAATGTGTTAAGTACAACGTTTACCCCACGAGCCTCAATGTCAACTATCAGTCTTTTACGTTCAACTTTTAATAGCTTCCCATAAGTTTCAACGCGCTGATTGTTTTTCAAATAAAATCTATAAGCAGTATTACCGAAGTAAATATCAGGTTCAATCTCTAATTTTTCAATATTATTTATAGAGACAACTACCTTTTTTGCAATAAACGGTATAGCGGAGGAAATAACAATGGTGTCGTCATTGGTATGGATAATAGTCGCCATACTTGCAATTGCGATTAAACCTCCGATTATGATGTAAATTAACGATGACCCATTATTCATCGGACCAAACCCACCAATAATTGCACTCAACAAAAGGACAAATACAAGCATCCACACTAAAGTGAGTATGCCATATACCTTTCTATTATTGGCTTGTGTCATGTCAAAAACATTACTGATTTTTGAGGATTTGTAAAAGCCTCCTTACACCGAAAAATATCAACAAATAAGATACTATCACTATAACAATTGGAGTAATAAAGTAAGCTGCTATAGCTATAGTATTCCTGGGGACATATGATGGCAAGCCTTTATCATCATCTTCTACCGGAAAATAGGACAGAACAATAACTCTCATTAATAACAAAACTAAAAGAGTAACAACAGTTACACCAACACCTACGATAATTGATTTCTTAGTGTTATTTCGGGCTGACTCATGTTTCCGTCTTAGATAAATGTCTATCAGATAGGAGATAGAAAACAAGAACCCTCCTGTCAAAACCCATATCAATATAGTCCTTAGCAGCTCCATTACAACTCCCCTTTCACCATCCCCACCAATCGCTCCACCCACACCTTATACTCCTTACCTGAATAGTGCAGTTTATCATGTACCAGGTAAGTTTCGTCCGTGCCATGCTCGCGGGTGCTTTGGGTTATTTCCAGCCAATGACAGTTGTGTGCCTTTGTTATTGCTTCTTTGGCTTTGTTGTAGGCATCTATCTCCTCTGCAATCTTCGGCCTGTCCCTACCCTCTGCAAAAGGTGTTACCCCCCAGTCGGGTATGGACAATACAAACACACGCTCCGGCTTGCCACCTGCAAAACCATTAGCCTGTTCTAACAGAGCTGTGTATTCCTCGCGGTAGTTCTCTACAGTGCGGCCACGGTATTGGTTGTTCACCCCTATCAGCAGGGTAACAAATGAATAGGTGCCTGTAATATTTTTTTCTTTGATAGCGGCAGCCAGTTCGTCGGTGGTCCAGCCTGTTACTGCTATTATTTCGGGTGCCGCTGTAGGTATGCCATCTTTATTCAGCATAGCTACCAACTGATGCGGAAAATTGTCTTCAGCAGGCACTTGTTCGCCAATGGTATACGAATCGCCTAATGCCAGGTATGTGTACATGGTATGTTGATTTGTCTGCGCCAAAGATGTAGCAGAAAAGAATAAGATGCAAACCCCTAACCCCTGAAGGGGAATTTTCACCCAAAATTTTCTGACGAATATGAATAGCCTTCTGAGATACGCTCCATCCATAAAACTACATCGCAATGAGAAAGCCCCTTTAGGGGTTGGGGGTCTACGCTACAAACACGGTCTTTACATTCGTAAATTCCCGTACACCAAATATACTCAATTCCCTGCCATAACCGCTCTGCTTAATGCCCCCAAAGGGCAACCTGGGGTCAGAATGTACAAAGGCGTTCACGAAGCAATTGCCCGCCTGTAGTTGTGTAGCTGCTATCTTTTCCGCCTTTTTTATGTTCTTTGAGAATATGCCCCCGCCAAGGCCGTATATACTATCGTTAGCCAATTGTATGGCATGGTCATCATCCTTTGCTTCTATTATCGCAGCCACCGGCCCAAACAATTCTTCATCATAGGCGGGCATGCCTTTCTTTACATTTGTCAGCACTGTCGGCGGATAATACGCGCCATCCCCCTCAGGTATATACCCGCCGCAGAGGAGCTTAGCGCCTTTGGCAATACTTTCCGTCACCTGCTTATGCAGTTCGTCGCGTAGGTCTATACGCGCCAGCGGGCCTATGCGGTTACCCTTATCCATCGGGTCGCCGTAGGTAGACGCTTTCATCTGCGCTGTCATCTTCGCTTCAAATTCTTTGCGCACTTTTTTTTCTACTATAAACCGCTTGGCGCATACACAGCTTTGCCCCGAATTGTATAGCCTGCCCCGCACACATATATCCACCGCATGTTCCATATCCGCATCGTCCAGCACTATGTAGGCATCGCTGCCACCCAGTTCCAGCACCTGCTTCTTGATATGGGCCGCCGCAACTGCAGCTACTTTCTTTCCCGCTTCAGTACTACCCGTAAGTGTCACCGCTGCAATGGCAGGATGTTTGATAATCGGCTCAACCTGTGCGCCGGGCACTATCAGTGTATGAAACAGTCCTTTTGGTGCACCGGCATCTTTCACTATTTTCTCTATGGCCTTCGCGCATCCGCTTACATTCGATGCATGTTTCAGCACCATCGTATTACCCGCCATCAATATCGGCCCCATAGCGCGGAACACCTGCCAGTACGGGAAATTCCAGGGCATAATAGCCAGCACCACCCCCAGCGGCTGATAGGATACATAACTCTTGCGCGCCTCAGTTTTTACTATTTCATCAGCTAAATAGGCTGCGCCGTGTTGCGCGTAGTATTTCATGTTCATAGCGCACTTCTCCACCTCGGCTATGCTTTGTGCAATGGGTTTACCCATCTCAGTGGTAGCCAGTTCGGCCAGCTTTTGTTTATTCTTCAGTATTTGTGCGGCTATCTTTTTCAACACAGCGGCACGCTCTTTAAATGATGTGGTACGCCATGCTTCAAATGCTTTTTCAGCCGCTTTCAGGCTCTTCTCTATTTTTTGATCATCGTCTATTGTATATGTGGCTATTAACTTGCCCGTAGCGGGATTGATGGAACTAACCGTAGTGCTCATAACAGTCTGTATTTTCTGGCGGTAAAACTACGCTTATGCACCATAATAAAACGCGGTAAGGCATAAAGCTTAACGATACAGTCATAAGTTTAACATTACCGAAACTTCCGCTCACATATTTTTATCGCTCAATCCTCCTTATGCATTTCCTGCGTCAACTCTTTACTTTCGGTTACAAACAGGCCCTGTGCTGCATCTTTCCTGTAGCTATATTTATCATACTGGCCTTGTCCAAACAGGTGAACATCCCTGGCCTGTACAGGTACGATTTGATCCTGATACTCTGTCTGCTCATGCAGTTCCTGATGGTATTCACAAAGCTGGAAAGCATTGATGAACTGAAAGTGATATCCCTGTTTCACCTCATAGGGCTGATGCTGGAGTTGTTCAAAATACAAATGGGTTCATGGGCTTATCCTGAGCCTGCTTATTCCAAAATATGGGGCGTACCGCTGTACAGTGGTTTTATGTATGCCAGCGTAGCCAGTTATATCTGCCAGGCATGGCACCGGTTCGATTTAAAGTTTTACAACTGGCCTAAGAACTATATTACCTTCCCCTTAGCGGCCGCTATCTACCTCAACTTCTTTACGCATCATTTCACTATTGATATACGTTGGTTAGTTATTGCATCACTGTTTATCATATTCAGGAAGACCTATGTAACATTTGCGGTCAACGGTATTAATTACAAAATCAACATCATACTTTCCTTCCTGCTCATCGGCTTTTTTATATGGATAGCCGAAAATGTATCCACCTACTTCGGTGCCTGGCAATACCCCAACCAGTCTAAAGAATGGAACCTGGTACACCCCGGCAAAATTACTTCATGGTTCCTGCTGGTGATTATAACCATTATCATAGTCGCCAACCTCAAGCTGATTAAGTACGGCAAAAAAGAAGTGGTAGTATCCGACGGCACTACTGAATAAACTGCCTGACATAAAACAACAAATACGGTACATTCACTTGCTCTATAGGATGTTGCGTATTGGGCAACATGCCCATTTGCGCGTTGGGCAGCGTTTTGTATACCTGTATCGTTTCTTCCAGTGTTATCATTTTATCCCTGTCTCCCAGCAATATCATACATGGCTTGTTGATGCTCGTATAATCTTCCGGCTTCAGCGGGTTATCCTGCCCCATGTTGTGGAGCATATCAATGATTTTGCCCAGTAGCTCTTTCCAGTCGTTGGGCGCATGGCGTTTTTGCAGGGCTGCGGCAAAGGCAGGAAGCTTTTCTTCAATCTTGCCGGCATCCAGCATTTTGGCTTCTTTAGCTGCCGTTGGCTCATCCCAATGGAATTTAGTAGCCAGGGTCACTATTTTATCTACCCGTTCAGGATGGTGTTTGGCCAGGTACATAGCGACATAACCGCCCATGCTATATCCGAAAATGGACACCTTATCCAATCCTTCTTCATCTAAAAACGCCAGCACTTCCCGGGCAAACAGTTGTATCGATAAAGGCTCTGCGGGAAAAGGCTTTCCCCCGTGCCCGCTGAAGTCCAGCGTGTATATCTTATAATTATCACTCAGCTCTTCAGCTATGTTTACCAGTTGGTCGGATGCGCCTATAGCGCCGTGCAGCAGTAGTAATGGTTGCATATAGTTAATTGTTCCGCTGCAAAATAAAAAAAAAGCGGCCTTACGGGGCCGCTTAATATTACAACGAGAGAGACAATCTTTA
>CALEZD010000015.1 GCA_937928385.1 uncultured Bacteroidota bacterium | reverse complement strand
GGGTTTCGTCACACGGTTTGCTTTGCTATCTTTAAGGCAAATCGTAAGTATGAAATTAGGTTTATTTGCAGTGGGTTTGCTGCTTCCGTTGTCTTTGCTGGCGGATGACAAGAAGAAAAAGTGGGACGTGGAAAACCCCGGTAGCCCTCAAAAGGAGGTATCGTTTACAGTAAACGAAGGTACATGGATGAACCTGGATGTTTCTCCCGACGGGAAGGAGATAGTATTTGACCTGCTGGGTGATATATATATAATGCCTGCCTCAGGAGGTAAGGCTAAAGTATTGAGAGAAGGTAAGGCAATGGAAGTGCAACCGCGCTTTAGCCCTGATGGTAAGAAGGTATGTTTTACATCGGATGCTGGCGGGGGAGATAATGTTTGGATAATGGATAAAGATGGGGGCAATGCTAAACAGGTGACCAAAGAAAACTTCCGACTGCTGAATAACGGTGTATGGACACCCGATGGTATGTATATCATTGCGCGTAAGCATTTTACTTCTACCCGTTCGTTGGGGGCGGGGGAAATGTGGATGTACCATATAAATGGCGGCAACGGGCTGCAGTTGACAGTAAAGAAAAATGACCAGCAGGATGTGAACGAGCCCTGCGTATCACCCGATGGGCGGTATGTGTACTTCAGCGAGGATATGTATCCCGGCGGGCACTTTGAGTATAATAAAGACCCGAACAACCAGATATTCGTTATTAAAAGGTTTGACAGGAAGAAAGGTGAGGTAGAAAATGTAACAGGGGGGCCGGGAGGGGCGGTGCGCCCGCAGGTGTCGCCCGATGGTAAGCTGCTGGCTTTTGTAAAAAGAGTGAGAACAAAAACAGTTCTCTTTCTGCGCAATATAGAAACAGCAGAAGAATGGCCGGTATACGATAAGCTATCCAAAGACCAGCAGGAAGCATGGACGACATTCGGCATTTACCCCGGTTTTGCATGGATGCCTGACGGACAGAGTATTGTTATCTGGTCGGGTGGTAAAATCATGAAAGTGAACACCAATGCCGTAAACAATGCAACGGAAATACCATTCTCCTGCGATGTGCGGCAGAAAATATCTGAAGTGGTACGTATCAAACAGGATATTGACAAAGACGAATTTAAGGTACGTGTGATACGCCAGGCGGTAACTTCGCCCGATGGGAAATATATAGTGTTCAGTGCATTGGGACATTTATACAAAAAGCAACTACCCAACGGTACGCCTGAACGTATAACCAATACTGACGAACTGGAATATGACCCCGCATTTTCGCCCGACGGTAAGACATTAGTATATGTGACATGGACTGATAGCCTGCGTGGCAGCATCAGCCAGGTGAAACTGGTGGGAGGTAAACCTGAAAAACTAACAGAAAAGAAAGGCATCTTCCGCACACCGTCATTTTCTAACGATGGTAAGTGGATTGTGTATGAGCGTGAGGGTGGCAGCAATACCCTGGGCCAGGCATATACTGCAAAGCCTGGTATATACTATATATCAGTAGATGGCGGCAAAGAGTATTTTGTTACTAAGCACGGAGAAAGCCCCCGTTTCTCAAAAGATGATAAGCGTATTTATTACCAGACAGGCGGGGGGTTAGAAAAAAAATACAACTGGTGTAAAACAGATGGAGAAGACGAGCGGACGATTTTCAAGACTACTTACGGCAAACAGTTCACTGTATCGCCCGATGAGCAGTGGATAGCCTATACCGACTTGCACCAGGTATATATAGCAGCGTTCCCGCATACGGGCAGGACGATTACTATTGGCAGCGATTCATCTAACTTTCCTGTCAGGAGAGTATCTCGACATGCGGGTTACAACCTGCACTGGAGCGGTGACGGCAAAATGTTGCACTATACCCTGGGCGACCAGTATTATACCATACATCTTAACGACCTGTTTCAATTTGTAGGCGGTAAACCGGACAGCACATTTGTGATTCCTGAAAAAGGGATAGCTGTAGGGCTGAAGGCGAAGACAGATAAACCACAGGGCGTTATAGCATTCACCAATGCACGAATAATAACTATGGACGGTAATAAAGTGATAGATAATGGAACCATAGTAGTGGAAGGCAACAAGATAAAATCAGTAGGTAAGGCTGATGAGGTGAGTATTCCCGCAGGAGCAACTAAAATAGATGCAAGCGGTAAAACCATTATGCCGGGCTTTATAGACGCCCACGCACATGCAGGTCATTTTCACAGTGGTATAGTGCCGGAGAAACACTGGCCTTACTACGTTAACCTGGCCTATGGTGTTACCACTATGCACGACCCGTCTGCCAACAGCGAATTTGTATTTGCGCAGAGCGAAATGGTAAAGACAGGGCTGATGGTGGGGCCACGCGTATTTTCTACAGGTACCATCCTATACGGAGCGGATGGTGATTTTAAAGCGGTCATCAATACAAAGGAGGATGCAAAAAGTGCATTGATTCGTACTAAGGCTTTTGGCGCGTTCAGCGTAAAGAGTTACAACCAGCCACGCCGCGAACAGCGACAGATGGTAATAGAAGCAGCCCGTGAAGTGAAGATGGAAGTAGTGCCTGAGGGTGGTTCTTTCTTTTATCATAACCTGAGCATGATACTGGACGGGCATACAACTATAGAACACAACATACCCATCGCCCCTCTATATGCTGATGTAGTCAACCTGTGGAAGAACTCGCATACGGCTAATACACCTACCCTGGTGGTTTCTTATGGTAGCCTGGGCGGAGAATATTATTGGTACCAGCACAGCAATGTATGGGAGAAAGAAAGGCTGGCACGCTTTACGCCACGTCCTGTATTAGATACCCGCAGCAGGCACCGTACCATGGCGCCCGAGGAGGAGTATGTAAATGGCCATATACTGGTGTCGCAAAGCCTGAAAAAACTGAATGATGCGGGTGTACTCATCAATATGGGGGCACACGGGCAGTTGCAGGGGCTGGGTGCACACTGGGAAATATGGATGATGGCGCAAGGGGGTATGACTCCTATGGAAGCCTTGCGAACTGCTACCATGAACCCTGCCATTAGCCTGGGGCTGGATGAATACATTGGTTCATTGCAACCCGGCAAGCTGGCCGACCTGCTGATAATGGATAAGAACCCGTTGGACAATATTTACAATACAGAATCCATCCGATATACTATGGTGAATGGCCGGTTGTATGATGCAGAGACGATGAATGAAACAGGCAATTATAACAAACCCGCACAGCCGTTTTATTGGGATATGAATAAGAATGCAGGTTCATTCCCCTGGTACGAGGCGGAGGGGCACCTGGAAGATTAAAAAACGTGCTATGAAAACACCAGTTCTGTTAACCATATTGTTTTTTGTAGCCGGGGTAAGTACCTGGTCTTATCATCATAAGTTCAGCAAAGTGCAGGATGATATGGATAAGTTAGCCGCTGCACTGCACCCGGTAAAAGATGTTGTGCCGGCAGGCGGTACTGTCAGCTTTGCCGGCAATGCGGATATTACTATAAGCTCACAGAGCAGGTACATACTGTCGCCAGGAATAGTACTGTCTGAGAATAAAGACACAGCCTTGTATATATACCCCTTGCAAGACAGTACAATGCCGGCAGGTAATATACTTTGGCAGCATGGCGATGACCGATATAATTACTATATAACCACAGCCAATGCAGAGTGACAGCAAGCATATATTGTATATGGGTTTGGGTATAGGCTGCATTAGTATCCTGTATTTTCTTTCGCTCATAGCCGGGCTGCCTATATTCGTTATTGCCCCTGTAATAATTACAGCATTGGTGTTTTTGTACAGGTGGCTAAATAAGGAATATCAACCACCCGTACAGAATAGTATATGGCGGATGGCAATACTTGCTATAGGCCTGGTGTTAATAGCCGACAAAGCCGACGGCCTGGTGGAAAAACATGGGCAATGGGATGCATGGGCTATATGGAACCTGCACGCCCGCTACCTGGCTGACCCTGCCTATTGGCAAAACATGTTTCAAAACACGGAACACGCGCATCCCGATTATCCCCTTGCTTTACCGGCAACTATTGCTTTCTTCAGCCGATTGGCAGGTGGGTTTCATTTGTTGATACCTTACACACTGCATGTAGTCGTTATGTTGTGTGTACCGGTTCTCATTTTTACGGAAACCTATAGAAAAGGTTTGTTGGTGGCCTCACTTGCGCTGCTGTTGTTCGTTACCAATGATATGTATATCACACAGGGAGTATCGCAAATGGCCGATACCATGTTGGCGTTCTTTTTCCTGGCAGCATTTGTATGCTTTGATTATGCCCGTGAAAACAGGCAAATGATAATACTTTCATCTGCCTTCCTGGGCTTGTGTATGTGGACGAAGAACGAAGGTATAATGCTGGTACTCGTGTTTGTCTTATTCAATGCCAGGATTTTTATGCTGGAGTGGAAGAGGCTATTATATGGAATAGGATTGCCATTCATTGCTCTGCTCATTTTTAAAATGGGTTATGCGCCGGCAAATGACCTGGTCACCCGCCAGTCGGCAGATACGCTCGATAACATAACCGACTGGGAGCGTTATCAACAGATATACCGCTCGTGGATAGATACAATTAATGAACATTATAAAACCCTCAAATACCTGGTAGTTCTTTACCTGTTTTACTGCCTGCTGCGCAGGAAACTACCCGACAAGAGATTCCTGATGATATTGGCCTGCCTTGCAGGCTACTTCATGATATACATATTCAGCCACCAGGATTTGGAATGGCACTTATTTACATCGGCGCACAGGTTATTGCACCAACTGATGCCGGTGATAGTGTATGTTTTTGCTAATAAATTTGCCAATATGGGGAATAAAGGGGCTTTTCAGGTTGTGAGGATGTAATAGAAAAAGCCACCTATAGGTGGCTTTTTCTATTCTGTGATCCCGCTGGTACCTTTTATCCTACCTCGCATGATTATTCACTACCGCTAATTCCCTGTCAAATCTCAATATTATTATTAATCGTTACGTAACAAAAGGTCATTTAAGGTACTGAAAAGTACTTTTTGTTTGACCATTGTGTGACCTCCATTTTTACATAAAAAAACTATGGCAACTACATTACATATAGTGTTAAGGGCTAACCGTGTTAATACAAAGAACGAAGCCCCAATATATATCAGGATAATAAAAAACAGGCAAAGTTTTTTTGTATCCACTGGCATACGGATTGATCCTGGGTTTTGGGATGATAAGCGAAAAAGGGTAAAACCAAATCATCCAAACGCCACAAGCATAAATATACTACTGAATAAGCTGTATACTACCTACATGGACAAGCTTAATGGGCTGAACGGTTCTAACTTGTCGATCAGTATAGCAGCAATTAAAAAGCAGATAACAGGTTTTAACACTGCTGATTTCTTCGTTGTTGCACAGCAGATAGTAGACAGGTACCATGCTGAAGGTAGGGTTGGAAGCAGGGATAAGGCTAAATCTATTTTGAAGAAGCTAAAGGAGTACCACAAGCGCAAACAGCTTCTTTTTACGGATATTGATGTTGCTTATATCGAAAGCTACCAGCAGTATGCTAGATTGGTATGTGGTAAAAAGCAAAACACAATACATAAAGAGTTAAAGTTCATGCGCCAGGTATTTCTGGAAGCAATTAAATTCGGGTATATCAATGCTAATACCAACCCTTTTTTAAGGCTTACATTACGCAGTGAACGTACCTCCCGTGTTTATTTACTGGACGATGATATAAATAAACTAATCCAATTAGACCTTACCCTGGATCCGGAACTAGCGAGGGCACGGGATATATTTGTATTCTCCTGTTTTGCCTGTGGATTGCGTATTTCTGATGTCCTTCTACTTAAATGGGACAATGTAGAGGGTAACATGTTAAACCTTGTGATTCATAAAACAGAGACCCAGGCTGGGTTACCAATACCACAAAAGGCGGTAGAGATTATCAATAAATACCGCTTCGTGCAGAATGATAACAAATACGTGTTCGGGTACATGCCGGAAGATTTTAATGAATCATCTGCGGAAACAGTGGATCGTATTATCAGCAGCAAAACTGCCATAATAAATAAGCATCTTAAGATAATAAGTAAAAAGGCAACAATAAATAAGCACCTGACTTTTCACGTCAGCAGGCATTCTTTTGCAACCAATGCTTTGCGTAAAGGCATACCACTGGAGCACGTGCAGAAGTTGTTAGGGCATGCAAACATTCGGGAGACTCAGATATATGCCAAGATAGTTGATCAGGACTTGGCAGCATCAATGTTGGCATTTGATAGATAAAAAAATAATTTTTGTAAATATCCATTCCTCCCTAACTTTGCATTCTACAGAGGCGATAATTAAAGCCACTGGGTATTCCACATTCTGCTTTTACTAATAAAAACTAGCGGAAATGCTGGAGCAAAAAAGACAAAAAAATTGATAGGGAAGTAGCTGGGTGTTATAATATCCCCCATGCTTACTGACTGGTCAGTTGTTGAGGTTGCTCATAATGAAGGCGTTTCACAATTACCACCTTATATCAGCTTTTTGCTGATACAGCTAGTGAAAAATCATCAATTACGGTGATTAATAATAAACAGTAATGTTTATAAATAAAATGCGTTCCTTAGAACGCCTGACGGAGCAGCTGGGAAAAACAATTCCTCTCCCAGCTCAAAGAGTCCGTGATATCCTTCTCCAAGTGGAGACAAAGGGTGCATACATGGACGGCGCAGGTAATATCTATCTAAAGGATGATATATACCTGGCGCTTGAGGATGCAGAAGTGAGAAACACCTTCGGAGATTTCCTGAAAGCAAGACAGAAAAAATCTGTTGTCACTTCGCAAGCATATTTTACGATTGCAGAGGTCTGCAATATCCTGAAAGTCAGCCCCAAAACACTTAAGGGTTATAGGGATGCCGGGGCAATTGGGTTTATCAAAGCTCCCAAAGGGAGACGGGTGCTCTTCAGCCAGGAGCACATCGATTCGTTCACTTCAAAAAATGAGCACTATGCAAGCTAGAAATGAAGTGAACCAAAGCAAACCGTTGAAGCTTGAGTCCGCCATAACCCGCAAAAAGACCAGTACATCCTGGTACAATGGCGATGAGGTTCTTGCTCTTGAACCCGAGACAGAGCCATGGCTTGTCGACAAGCTGATACCATATTCCGCTCTCAGCGGATTAACGGGTCCATCAGATTGCGGAAAATCCACATTGGCCAAGCAGTTGGTATTATCAGTTATTTCCGGGAAACAGCAGTTTTTGGGCCGGACGCTGAATACAAAGCATAAAAGAGCGTTGTATGTAAGCACAGAAGAATCTCCGATTGATGTAAGGGATATCCTGGCGTTACAAAAAGAGGGTTTGGGAATAGAAAGTGCAGCGAATGCCGGCTTTCTATTTAACCCTGAAGGTTTGATCAGGCGGCTGCACGCAGTATTAATACAAAAGCCGGTAGACCTTATTGTAATTGACACTTGGTCCGATACACTGGAAGGCGATTCGAATTCGTTGCATCTGGTCCGTAAGAACCTTAACCCGCTGCACAAGCTGGCTACAGAATTCAATTGTGCGATACTTTTAATACATCATAATGTTAAGCATTCTGAGAAAGCTCCGCCTGACAAAAACAAGGCAAGCGGTTCACAAGCCTTTGAGGCTAAATGCAGATCTCTGCTGGAAATACGACTAGGTGTTGCCGATACCCAACGCATATTAACCCTTTTGAAGGGTAATAGGGTTAAGCAATCAGAGAAGGGTAAGGGGATTGAACTGTTTTTAGATGATTATAGAGTTCTACATGCTACTGGCGGTGAGGTTGCTTATACCACACAGGAAAAGACCAGATACGATGTGACCCTTTGGCAAGATCGTTTTAATGCATTGTATTCGACTGATAAATCTAAGGCTGCCATCTATCGGGAATTACGTGAAAAATATCATGAAGAGGATGTGCCTGGTGATACATGGTTCAAAGAACACATTGCTGTGGACTCATCTAATGACAATATAGAACCAAACAACGGAGGTGAAAATGAACTTTAATTTCCAGAAAAAATTAAGCGCAATACAGTGGACAGATATTACCCATAATTTTTGGTATGGTTGTCATAAAATCTCAGAAGGATGTAAATTTTGTTATATGTATCGGGATTTCATTGCAAATGGCAGTAATCCTAGGGATGTAAAATTGATACGGTCCGAACGATTCTTTGAGCCATATTATATTACTGAACCCAGGTATATTTTTACATGCAGCTATTCCGATTTTTTCATTGAAAATGCTGATGATTGGCGTGATGATGCATGGAGTGTAATTAAGAGTACGCCGCAGCATACATGGCAGATTTTAACGAAACGCCCTGAGCGTATTATGGATCACCTTCCCGAGGATTGGGGTGATGGGTACCCAAATGTATGGTTAGGGGTTTCTGTTGAAAATATGGCGAATATGCACCGGTTGCAGACATTAAAACAGGTGCCGGCAGCCTTGAGATTTATTAGTGCGGAACCACTCTTAGAGTACATAAATTTCTTATCAATGGAAAATGTGGCTGAAGTCCATTCTGCATTCAAATGGATGATATTGGGTGGTGAAAGTGGTAATGAAATAGGCGACTATACCTACCGCCCATCGAGTGTGGAGTGGTATAGTAAAATTGTTACTGATATACACAGCAACACTGATATGGCACTATTTGTGAAACAAATGGGTACCCATCTGGCAAAACAAGGTGTGGGGTCCATTGTAGATTCAATGGGTGTGCCTTTTGATAAAAAGGGCGGTGACATACGTTTTTTCCCGGATGAATTGAAAATCAGGCAGATGCCTTTGTTCTAAAACTAACAGGGGGAGTGTAAGCTCCCCCTGTTTTATAATGCTTATCTGTTGTTATGCCTTAAAAGTCAATAAGCTCCTTTGGCGACACCTTTAATACATCCGCTATAAGGAACAGGTGCGAAACACTGGTGTTGATTTTACCAAGTTCTATCCTGTTAATCTGGCTAAGGTCCAAGTTGCAGAGATCGGCTAACTCCTGTTGTGAATAGCCCAACGACAGACGTACTTCCCTGACCTTCTGGCCAAGTTTTTTTATTACCTCCTCGTTCCTGTATTGCTTCTGCCTTTGCACACTGCAAAGTGGAAAAGCTTACTATTTTTCATTTAGGCAGATTTGCCTAATTTTAAATTTAACTATAACATTATGACAAAGTGTATATTGTTGTTTGTAGTCATAGCGATGTATAGCTGTAATAGCTATAAAGAAGAATATGATGAACTTAAGATAGATGCTATCTTCCTGAAGCATCAACTTGATGAAGCAAATAGAAGGGAAGATTCTCTCTTAAACATTCTAAAGGATCAGGCCGGTCAATTGCAGCGCATGACAAATCCCATTTCGGAAACGTATGATTACTATGACGCAGAGCTAACAGACCAACGAAAAGAAGAACTGAATAGATATTTCAATAGGAAGAAACCACAGGTATCGACCCAGCTTGGTGAAACAGGCGGTCTTCCAGCTAATCCGAAATATGACGTATCCACCTACAAATTGAATGGTGAGATTAACAAGCGAGAATAAGAGAGCATGTCATGACATCGATAAATACAAAAGATAAATAAAAATAGGTGTGTGCACAATCATGCCTATTACCATACTTTTTAGGAATGTAATATCTTACATTTCATACTATTTATATAGCGTTTTCTACACGTCATTTACCTCTGCTTCATATCCAATCCTTACCCTGGGTAAAGGGTAAGGATCAAATTACCCATATACATATCATTTATTGTGGTAAATAAATATTTACTGTTGCATACTCAGTCTGTAAGTGGGAGTATATAGCGTTAATGTTACTTGACTACAATTTACCCAGCTATTGAATATGTTGATATTGATTACCAGTCAAGGCTAACAGAATGATTGTAAATAATTGATATGAGGTATTCTCAGTGACAATATATAAAAACATAATTAATATCAAATAGCTGAGTATAAAAATTAATATAATATCATTATGGTGGGATTTAATTCATGCTTGGACGAATTTATGGCATCCTTTTTGAATTAGGACTTTATTAATATATAAACAATGACTTGTAATTCTATCGTAAATAGCTTTCTAATAGTCTGGTGCATGTTGTTGTGCAACGCTGGGGAAGCCACGGCACAAAGTTGTTCCCAGGTTGAAATTCGATATGATAAATTTCCGTGCGCAGATAGTGCTGCTAATGCTCATGCTTCTATTGAAACGAAAAGTTGCAAGAGAACTACAGTATGTGTAGCTCAATCATATTTCTATTCTGTTCCGGCTACTTGGACCAACGTGCAATGGGAGGCTGTCGGACCGGGTACTGTTGCAGGACTACCAATCGTTTCTGCGCCGAGCATTAATATTAGTTTCCCAACTCCAGGTGCATACACATTAACAGTAACAGCAACAGATGCGGGTGGCAACATATCTACAAATTGCCTGGAAATTACTGCTGTAGACAAACCTGATGCTAACTTCACCTATTCACCAACCGGTGCTTGTGCAGGTACGCCTGTGCAATTCAACAACCTTTCAAGTTATAACGGTGGGGGAATGGCATATTTATGGGATTTCGATGATCCATCTTCGGGAGCAAATAATATCAGTACACAAAATTCACCGTCACACAGTTTCAATGCTCCCGGTACATACAATGTGCGGCTAATAGTATATAGTACAGCCCCTCCATTACCGATTAAACCAGGCGCGAAAGATACCATACCACGAATCCGGTATTGTTGCGGCGATACCTTTTATCAACAGGTTGTCATTGCCCCTGGTAATGTTCAGATAGAATGTATAAAAACCGTATGTCCCAATACTGAAGAAAGTTATACGGTAACAGGATGTTCCGGCCCATCATGGAACGTGTCAGGCGGTACTATTACAGCTCAAAATAGCAGTACTATAAAAGTGACTTGGGGGAATGGCGATGTCCCAACCACAATTGGGGTTCAATGCAGCGGAGGTTGCCCGGCAACGATTACAATCCCTGTAATACCACAAAACCCTGTGCCCCAAGGGAACATAACCCCATGTTTAGGTACCATTGAGTCATACTCATTGCCTTTTTTGCCAGGCACTTTTTATACGTGGAACCTGACAAGGGGAGGGGTTCAGCAAAACAATCTTATCTCATACTCGACTGACAGGAATGTAGCTTGGATAAACTGGAGTGCTGCAACTGCGGGAGATTATATACTCACCGTCGAATTAGACAATAAGCATCTGTGCTGTAGTTTTACAGGTAGTATTACCATCAACTTAAGGCCTGAATTTACAATTGAAGCCCAGAAAGAAGGATGTGAAGTTAGCCCAATACCATTTTATCCTAACCCATACAATGCAAACCCAACATGGACTGTTGACAGAACTGATGTTACGATACCACCTCCACCGTTTAATCCCTTTAGACCAACCTTTAACGGTACTGGATTATATGTTATCACAGCTACAGTTACATCCGGTGCCTTCTGTAATACTACAGCCAGCGCAACGGTAAATATCCACCCCCAACCCCCAAAGCCAGACCCTATATCGGGGCCTGAACAGGTTTGTGTCAATAATGCTTATACCTATTCTTTGCCACCTGCGCCCGCCGGCCACTACTACGAGTGGAGCTTTTGGGGGGGTGCTTACGGTACATTTCAACCCCCTAACGGTTATCAGGGAGATGAGGTAATTGTAAAATGGGGTGCTAACATACCACCGGCAGGGGCAAAGCTGACAGCAAAGTTGTGCAGCCGTGATCCGATAATATGTTGTTCAGATACTTCGCAATTAATCGTTACGCCTATTAATGGTATTGTATTGAACACGGGAGCTACGGTAGTATGCGCCGATGCTGAGGAAATATATAGCATTCAAACAGTATTGCCACCGGGTACCGATATAGTTTGGACAGTTACTCCCTCAGCTGCAGGCTCCATTGTTTCCGGGCAGGGTACCAGCACCGTAACAATCAAGTGGCACGGGCCTGGCCGCTCCAATGTTATTGTAAAAGCACAAACTTCTTGCGGTACAGCACAAATTAACAATATTAATATCAATATCCCAACCAGTGGAACTATTACAGAGTCCGGTAGTAATTTTTGTACCAACTATTCACTGTCAGTAGGGGGTAGTGGCCCATATCAATGGTACAGAAACGGGAATGCTATTAGCGGAAATACTAATAGCATACAGATAACACAAGGGGGTAGTTATGCTGTTTCCTATGTAAATAACGGCTGCAGGGTTACTGCGACTAGAAACGTTGCCGATATGACCCCTTGCAATGTTTCAATAACCACACCCTCCAAAAGAGTATATTGCCCGCAGGAAACCATAAACGTCACACTCTCTGCTACGCTCTCAAACGCTTGCGGCAATTATACTTATGAATGGTTTAGAGATAATGTGTCACTTGGTAGTAACACCCCATCAATACAAACTTTAAACACAGGCACGTACTTTGTAAGAGCAACATTGGGAAATTGTACGGCACTTTCTAATTCAATAGTGATTGCACGTGTTAATTGTGATGGCGATGGTTGTACAGATTGTGATGAAGATATAAAGCGGTATACTATTTCAGGCTGTAATCCGGTTACATTTAGTGAAACATATACAACAGGGCCGATATGGGTAAATTACGGTGACGGAAGTCCCATAGGTGAGATAAACAACAGCGGCAGTCATACATATACCGACCCGGGTTGGTATCATCTATTTATACAAACACCATGTGTAAACTATAACTATCCGAACTCTCCTTGTGTACAATGGTGGGAGGACAGCGTATTGGTGCCTTTTGCGCCTGATTTTAGCTTCAATATCAATTGTGCTGTTGTTGGTTTTATTGATGAGACGCAGATATTCGCAGGCAGCGGCAATATTGTGTGGAGAGGCTGGGATTTTGGTGATAATACTGCTAATACTGCTACAACTTCTAATGCGCAAATATCCCACACGTATACTAATTCAGGAATGTATACAATTAAAATGAAGATCGTCTTTAACCGTACGCCAGGTGGGCTTTGCGATACCTTTGAAGTCGTAAAGCAAATTATCATCACAGCCGGTGTGCCGTCTGTTGCGGTAAACGATGTTTGTGTCAATTCTGTCACAGAGTTTTCAACCACGGTAGCACCTGTTCTATCTTATGAGTGGCGTTTTGACGCTAATGGCCCATTTGGTTACGAACAAACAGCTACCTGCGTGTACACCACTACAGGTAATAAAACAGTAAGACTAAAAATTATTGATTTTGAAGGCTGCGTATCTATAAAGGATACGGTCATTACTATTTTAAATGCGCCTGCCCAGTTCACTATAAGAGACACCTTTGTTTGTCCGGGTGGTGAGGTTGCTTTGCAAGGGCCGGTCGGGACAGGCTATCAATATACCTGGGAGGTTTGCAACGGAGCCAACTGCACACCTAATGGCGGTACTGGCCAAACACATGTATTTACTGCAGCCGGTACTTACCGGTTGAAGGTATCTCTTGCAAACGGTTGCTCATTCACCTCAAACATATTTGAGATTAAGGAAGCTCCGTCGCCGGACGCATTGATAAATGTGAGTCCATCTACTCAATTGTGTGAAATAAATGCTGTAGTTAATCTAAGTACCTCATGGATTGCAAGCAATAGCTGCAAATGGTACCAGGGAGGGCTTGGTAGCAATCCTATTGCAGGTTGTTTTTACAGCACGCCCTTGGCAGCGGGCACTACATTCTGGTTGGTGAAAACTAATGGATACGGGTGCCATGATACCTGCAGTGTAGATATCAACGTAAACCCGGTAGCTGGACCATATATAAGTGCTAACCCTTGGCCCTATTGCGAAGGGACTGATATTACGTTAACAGCTTCAGCTTGTGCCGCCGGAACAAACCTTAGCTGGAGCACCGGGGAAACTACATCTCAAATTGTAGTCAATGGAGCAGGTGTATATTCTGCCATTTGCACAGACCCTACGACCGGATGCACAGGGAAAGACAATTTAGTCATTAATCCCAGGCCTCCCGCCGGACTATTCCCGCATTTTTGCGATTCTGCAAATTGTGAGTGCAACACACCATACCTTATATACGCACCACAACCGCTTACTGTTACCGGCTATAGCAGTATTGCCTGGATTGTTGATAATGCCCCGGCAACAAGTACTTTGCCCGATGCTTTTGAAGCATTATTGGGCAACCATACCTATCAGGTAGTACTTGCAGACCAAAACGGATGCAAAGACACAAGTGAAGTGTACAGCCTGTACGTGCCTGAGTGTATAGATTGTACATGTGATAGCAGCAGTTGGGGAGAAATAATTTTGAAGCCAAAGTCCGGTGCTGTGACAACATCATTGACATGTAACAATACACAACGGTACATGTTGACATGCGGCGAAACATATACTGTAGAGAGTACCTTTGAATGCAGAGCTTGTACAGGGGCAGTGAATTATAGACTGCAGACGCCGGGAGGAGCTTTGACAGGTAGCGGGCCGTCAATAGTATTTGTGCCGGGTGTTACCGGAACCTATACTCTCACTATATACGGCTCTTGCGATGAAACGAGGTGTGATAGTTGCAAAATCATTTTTTATACAAACTGCGACAGTATACCTGAAAATTGTTGCATGCAGGAAAATGAGATTACTGTAACAATAAATAACGGAAGCCTGGATGCAGCATCGGAGAATGGTAATGATTACAGCCTGCAAAACCTTTCGTTTTCACTGTCTGCAGGTACCACCCTTTATCAAGAGGTAAAAGTTGAAGTAGTGGATTATCAACTATCTGCCGCCCAGCAAGAATGTATCCCTTGTCAGAAAAAGCCGTTTACATGGGCCAGTATATCTGCTGGACAGCTTGCAGGCATTACACCTTTGATAACCGGTGCAAGTTCGGGAACGGTACCTTCTCATCCAATGGAAAACCCAAGGGAAATAGTGTGGAATAATGGTAGCGCAATTGACTTAAGCGCAGCACTTGTAGCTGCTGTACAATTGCATCTGCCTGCAGCTGTCAATAATCCTTGTTGCGAGTTGGTTACACGCGTTTGCTTTAAAATCACATTTAAGGACATAAACTGCAATACATGTGAAAAATACATTTGCGAAACCTTCAAAATACCATCGGGAGGCAAGAAAAAAATTGAAAAACCAAATGCTCAGGGAAAACCATAACAAAAAACTATACGACCTAAAAAATATTTAAATACAAAATAGTATGAGATACATTATAACCATATTGCTTTTTATCTGCACCAGTGAAGCGTTTGCTCAAAAGATAAGCATCAGCGGTTTTACCGTAAAGCGTGAGATGCCTGCTGATGTAAACGACTGGAAGGCAGGCGATGTTAATGCTGTGGCTAGAAGCAGTAACCCGCAGGGAGGTGAAAAAGAGGTTAGGATGATAATACAAGTAAAGCGTGGAAGCTCGAAAGTTTGCGGAAACGATTTGCAATCTGCTTCATACGAAAATGTAACAACTAAGGTCATTTCAGTGAGAGATATACAGAGTGTGCTTGGCGATTGCAGGTTGCAACCGGGACAGTACACACTGTGTATACAATTTTACAACAATGAAAAATATGATATAAGTGGTGAGCAATGCAGAGAATTTACTGTGGCTGAACCCGTGAAGCAGGGGAACCCGACTTTGACACAAAACCCGTCAAATAAGCAAACCCCGAAAGTTTACAGAAAGCCCAACCTAATAGCTCCCGCTAATAATACTAAAATAGGGAAAGAAGAATTGAGACGCCCTATGAAGTTTATATGGTCGCCTGTTGTTCCACCCCCTCCTCCGGGTGACGTCATATATACCTTGCGTGTGTATGAATTATACAAAGGACAACAACCTGCACAAGCAGTGAAAGCCAACCAACCAATATGGGAGAAAGAAGTAAAAACAACACAAGCTATATGGCAGATCCCTGCTGAATACGCATCAGCAAAAGACGAAAAGATATTTGTATGGAACGTACGGGCGACTAATCTTGAAGGGATTGGCTACGGTGAGCATGGTGGTATGACAGAGCCTTTTGCATTTATGATTATGAGCAACAGTTGTAATACCTCAATTGATATTCTGGAATTTAGTTGCCCGAAAAACGGGAAATATGACTTTAAAATAAAAATAACAAATAATGATCAGATAGCCCGAACATTAAAGACATTGCAAATAACAGAAGTAAATGGGGTAGATATTGCGAATGTAGATCCGAATCCTCCATATGCGCAAAATTCAATTGTATTAAATAGTAACAGTAACCAGACCATAACGGGTAGTTTTAATTATTCCGGTAGTCAAATTAACTGTGTGAAGCTTTATGTGAACTTGAGCGACGGAACTTCGAACGATGAAAATGATTGCAGGATGACTGATACTGTTTGTCTCAAGTGTATTTGCACTTCATGCGACAGCATAAAAATCACTTTGGGCGATTCATCACTAAAGTTGGATGGAAGCATCGCTGAAATCGGTTCGACCTTAGGTGTATCGCCAAAAAAAGTAAAAAAACTAACGGCAAGCATAGTCTATTTTTCTCAGGTGCCAGAAAGTGAAGACTGTATGTTATGCAATACAGACAGCAAATCTTTCGGAACATTTGATAATGTAACACTGAACGATTCTGACTTTGAATCTCTGTCATCGGGTTATAACAGAGAAGCCAGGTGGGAAAGTACAACTGATGCAGGAGGAGTGCTCAACGGGAATATATCATTTCGGATAAATCTACCGCCTGTTGTAAAATGTTGTAAACAAAACATACGTCTTTGTATACGCTATATCGTTACTCTTGACGATTGCACTACTTGTGACAAACTAGTTTGTTATACTACGAAACGCTAAATCTTATCAATATGCGATCTATACAAATGAAATTTCGATACACTGGTAAGGTGCTGATTTTGTTATTGGGGTTAATCCTGACACAAAAATCATATGCACAAATTACTCCCCCGGGTAATAAATTTCCTCATAATATTGATTGTTGTAAAGGAACTGCTTTCGGTGGTTTTACAATAACCGATGGCCGGCAGTATATAAAGGTTAAGTGCGGGCAAAAAAATATTATCAATTTGTCCTGCAATGTAAAATATTCAATCAGTGCTGAGACATTTACAGGATGCTCCGATATGAGACGGTGCAGAGAAAATGTAGTATATATACTTCAGACACCTTCTGCATCATATAGTGCACTACCTACCTCATCACCTTTTACACCAACTGAAAATGGCTTATATACACTGCGTGTAATAGGGAAGTGTGGAGAAAAGGAATGCAAGGAATGTATAATTCAGTTTAGGGTGTCAGATTGTAAAGAGGATCATACAAATTGTTGTCCCGGTAAATGGGGGTTGGTTACTTTCAACCCGGGAAAAGGATATAGCGAACGACATACGAAAATATATACATGCGGGTCTAACACACGGGGGGAAAGCCACAATGTAAATTGTAATACCGACTATTTTATCAATGCTAACTATGAATGCCCGGCAAACTGCGAAGGTAAAATTACATACTCCGTGTTCCCAGCAGGAGCATCTATTTCACCGGCAGGTGTTTTTCGGGCAACTCAAAATGGGAATTACGTGATAACAATTAGTGGAGAATGTGACGGACAAGTGTGTGAGCGCTGTACCTTTAATTTCCAGGTTACGGGATGTGAGACATCGGAAGATTGTTGTAAAAACAAACCTGTAGTGAAAAAAGAAAGTGAAGTTGTGAAACATGAATACATAGATGGCATTCCCTATGCATTGTTTCGCAGTAACATTCAATTGTCGGGGGGCACTGTGCCCTACCAGGAGATAAAAGCATCAGTAGTCCATTTCAAGCTTGAAAGCAATTATGAACAATGTATTTCGTGCAAAAATAAGCCATTTACTTGGGCTAGTATAGGTGGTGGCAACCTTGCCGGAATCCCCCCATTAACTACAGGTGCTACGCCTGCTATGGGGTACAACGTCCTTGCAAATCCAGCAGAAAACCCAAGAGAAATTGTTTGGAGCAATGGTAGCCCAATAAGCCTAAATCCACCACAGAGTATTAGGCTTGATTTTTACCTGCCTGCCGTGAGCGATATTTCATGTTGTGAGATTGAGGCGGAAATATGCATAAAATTAACTTTTAAGGATATAGACTGCGTGGTCTGCGAAGAAATTGTTTGTTATAAAGTACTTCTTAATAGTGATAGCAAAAGGAAAGTCAAATGAGTAATAGGCTGCCCAATTCTAAATATGCCATAGCGGTGATTCTGGTGTTGTCTTTTTATTCTGAAACACTGTTGTTAGCTCAAACATACAAGTACACGGATAATATTCGTAACCCTGTTAACCCTTATGTTTCTAAAAACAGGGATGGGTTTTCTGTGTCCGGAACGATGGAGGTAACATACGAACATTACGGTTTGGATGCCCATCCCGATTCATTTAGGGGTGTTCGTCCCCGTAGACCATGGAACCAAGTCCGGTTTAACTTTCAGCCGACGTTTAATTTTGGCAAAGACTGGAGTGTACCATTGAACGTCAGTTTCCCAATGTTCGCTACAAATTTTGCAGGACCCTATTCAGGATTGAAGAACCAGAATTTTTCTCAATGGCTTAGCAACCCAGCAAACAACCTGGGCATAAGCCCTAAATACAAATGGGCGCAGCTACTATTGGGTACACAATATATTAAATATTCTAATCTGTCAACGGGAGATATTGGCATATTTGGCGCAGGTGTTGATTTGAGGCCCAAAGGATTTTTGTTAAAATTCTTTACCGGTACTTCGCAACAGGGTATCAACTATGTACCCGCGCCACCTGCACCAGGGGTGATGGGGGCTTACAAACGTAAACACTATATGTTTCAGGTGGGTAAAGAGAAGGAGGGGAAGTATTTAGTGGCACTCAATTTTTCGAAAGGGAAAGATGATAGCAGTTCTGTGTCTTCAAGGCCCGTTGTTGTAACGGCACAGGAGGGATTTACAGCCAGTATCATTTCCGAATTGTATATAATGAAACATTGGTATGTAAAACTAGAAGGAGCGCAATCATATTTCACTTCAGATTTGACGCAGCCTGCAGATACAAATGGCGACGCTGGTTTAAAACCCTTTATAACAGGAAACAGCTCGACCTCCAAAGACAATGCTGGTATTTTGTCCCTTGGCAGAAAATCGGATAACCTGGATATTGGTTATACAACCAAATATATAGGCAAGCGCTTTCAGACAACAGGTTACCCATTCATGCAACCAGATCATTGGGACAATACAATCGACACTCGCTTTAATGGCTGGAAGAAAAAGATTAATGTAGTTGCTAGTGTGGGCATAAGAAGTAACAATGTGAGCGATACATTGCTTAAGTCCAACCAGTTTTTAGGTAACCTAAACTGGTATACACAGGTTAATGATCATTTTAGCCTGAACCTGAGCTACAATAATTTTGGCTTTAATTCAGTGAGCGGAATAAATCCATATGGCATAAGAAACGTGAGCAACGATATTGGAGTAAGCCCTACATATACCTGGACTACTCAACATATGATGCATTTGCTGACACTTAGTTATAACTACAGTAAATATGACGAGCGAGATGTTATTAGCGGCCTCGTAACCTCAAACAATACACACACAGGGTTGCTGAGCTATGTACCATCATTTTTCAATCATGAAATAACCCCGGATGTCAGTGCATTATATTTTCTCAATACCATGCCACTTGTAAAAACAAGCCTCCTAACCTTCAGCCTGGGGGCAGGTATGCCTGTGCTCGATAAAAAAATGCAGTTACGGGGTCAGATACAATATACTTTAGGAAAACTCAATGCATTCTCAAGTAATAAAAACCTGGTGGCGTCGTTGAATGTTGACTATAAGATAACTAAGAAGCTAACCTGGAAGAATTTCTTTTCAACCAATAGTTTCCGATATGGTAATGAGCTGGCGCCAACCTGGCCTGACGGTGTACGCTACCTTGAAACTACTATACGTACCGGAATACAATATAAATTTTAGATTATGCGTAAACTAATTATACTTAGTTATCTAATTGCATTGTGTTGGCAAATCGCGACAGCGCAGGTTGTTACAACGCTTATTGTTAATAAAACGCCTACCAACAAAATAGTTAATTGGGCAAATGATAATACAATAGTCAGTTTTATTGCAAATAACCAGACGCAGGAGCCATTCCAGGTTATTATTAAAACAGAGCTAAAATTGGCAGACGGTACCATTATTGGTAATAAAGATCTTGCAAAGGCCAACATTTTTACTTTGTCGCCCGGTAACAATCTGTATTATGCTAAGGATGTGATACCCATCAATATTATGATGTTTTCAGGAACGTATAATAATATTATTAGTAATACAGGTAAATTACCGGAAGGTTATTACCAGTTAACCGTGCAATTGGTTTCACCACAGGGTTATGCACCTGTAACACAGCCGGTGTCAAAAAACTTCCTGATTCCATCGGTACAGTTACCGGTGCTAATGAAGCCGTATAAGGGGCAGGTTTTAAATATATTGGAAGCACAAACGGCGATTATCTTCAGATGGACACCCAAAATGCCGCGTACGCAGGAGTTGACTAACTACCGTGTGCAAGTTTTTGAGGTGTTGAGCAATCAACAAGATGTGCAGGCGCTGAGGGCCAATCAGCCTTTATTGGATGTTATTGTAAAGGAACAAACACAATATATATGGAGGCCCCAGTTGTCGTTTATTGACGATAAGCATGGGAAGAAGTTTATTTGGACGATACAAACACTGGATTCTGCTGAGGAGCCTGTAACTGTAATAAATGGCAACCAGGAGAGTAGGAGTGAACCCATTGTTTTCTTTGTGTCAACGAATGAAACCCAGACAGATGAAGAATAAAATTATCATAACACTTTTGCTTTCTGTATTGCATGCCATAATTTATGCCCAGGGTGGCAGTACCTATTCAATCACAAATCTGACTCAAAAGCACAAATACTCTGTCTATGCTATGACAAAACAGAATGGGAAGTGGTATGTAACAACGTCAGTGTCAGCTCAAAAAGGTAAAACTTATACTGATATTTACCTTACTGATTCTTTATTGAAAAACATAGCACCCTTTGCCAAAGAAATCATGACCGGCCTGGATGACGGTACGCCTGTATTTGATGGTAATACTATGTATTACACGAGTGTATATGCAGATTTTAAGGATGAGGGTAATAGTATGTCGAAAAGACTAAAAATAGAGAGTGCAGTTCGAAAAGGTGGCGTATGGAAGAAGACCAACGATTTCCCTTTCAACTCACCGGAATACCGAACCGCACACCCTGCGATAACCAGGGATGGCACCATGATGGTATTTGCATCGGACATGCAGGGCGGAAAAGGAGGTATGGACCTGTACTATTCCATGAAGCGTGGAAATACATGGCAAAAACCTCAGAATATAAGCAACCTTAACAGTAGTGGAAATGAAGTGTTCCCTGTATTTGATGATGAGGGGAACCTTACATATTCTTCGGACAGTCTTGGCGGTTTAGGTGGACTTGATCTCTTCTCTTCAAAATGTAGTGGTGGAAACTTTTACAATCCTGTACATCTTCCTGACCCACTCAATTCTGAGTATGACGATTTTTATCTTTATTCTGAAAATGGGTTGAAAAGCGGGTATTTGTCTTCAAACCGTGTTGGTAAACACACTAAAGATGATATATTGTATTTCACTGCACCAAATAAACAACCTAATATATTTTCTGTCAGTGTGCTGGATAAATACACACGCACACCTCTTCCATATGCAATGGTGACAATCAAAGATGCTTCAGGGCAGGTTTTTCACCGGGGGATGACAGGTCCAGATGGCGTTTTTACCTTTGATGATCTCCCAAATGGCATATATAGCATACAAGGTGTGCTAAATGATATCTCAACAAATCAGGTCCAAATTACTGAGGAAGATTTTAGCAGCGGTAAAGCAGGCTGTGAGCTCTATCATAACGACCCGCGATTTACTTTAGCAGGCATGGCCATCAACAGCAGGGATAACACCCCATTGAATGGTGTGGAAATAATATGTCTCAATACAACCACCGATAAGACAAAAAGCGTAGTTACACAGGAGGATGGTGCTTTTTTCTTCCAACTCGAACAGAACAGTAATTTTGTCGTTCAGGGAAGTAAAGAGGGCTGGTTCTCCAGCGAAATGGTAGAAAAGACAACAAAAGGTTTAGACAGGTCCACGCAGCTGTATGTAAATATCAAACTGCAAATTGAAAAGCCGGTAAACAATGGCACAATAGCTTTACGGCAAATAAGGTACGACTATAACCAGACTGCAATTAGGCAGGATGCGATTCCGGACCTAAACAGGATAATTAAATTACTGAAAGACTATCCTGATATGACAATTGAACTCTCCTCCCATACAGATTCAAGAGGATCTGAAGATTATAATCTTCAATTGTCACAAGCAAGGGCTATTGCTGCCGTAAACTATTTAGTTAAGCAAGGTATTTCAAAAAAGCGTCTTATTCCCAAAGGGTACGGAGAATCAAAACTATTGAACAGGTGTAAAAATCACATAGAGTGCACGGAACAGGAACATGAGGAAAACAGGCGAACAGAGTTTACTGTTTTGTCATGCCTCTCATGCAAATAGAAATTGAGATTGAAATCATGTTCATTTGTTGTATGAGCCAACTGGGGCTGCACTGTTCAACACATCAGGTAAAAAATTTACCCTGTCAGCATTCTCTACCGACTGTATTGAAGATGCATATGATGAGATAGAAATATTAGGGTTTCCTGTCACAATTAGCCTGTTTGAACTAATAAAGAACCGACCCTGGATCCCTTTATTGGCAAAAGGCCTGATAAATAATGTAAGAAAGACAGTTGAAATCCTGGGGTGTTACATTACCTACAAGCATGTACGTACGGTGAAGGGTGAAAACATGGCATTTGGCACATTTATCGACCAGGCAGGTAATTTTTTTGATACCACGCACTTCCCGAATGAGTTTATAAGGTATCCATTTACCGAAATGGTCGCAGATATTTGTTGGAGTTGATTACATACGTAAATAAACCTCAGACCCCGTTCCTTTAGCCCCGGCACTATTTTAGGTGTGGGCTGGTGCCCGTCACTTTCTACTAACATTTTTTCAATTCATTAAAACAGTACAATCATGGTTATTGTAAAAAATTATCATGTTCGCAAAGGCGAGCAAGGAGACTTCATTTCCCTTGAGTTAACGGGAGACATTGAAATGGTTCAGTCCTCTAACACGGGACGATTCTACGCTACTGCACGCAGGTGCTTTGTTTCATCCACGTTCGATGAAGCAACAGCCAAACGAATGGTAGGTAAGGAAATGCCTGGAACAATTACACGCAGGCAATGTGAGCCATACGAGTACACAATGCCTGAGACCGGGGAGGTTGTTATGTTAGCTCATACATGGGATTATCAGCCTGAAAGTGTGGCTAACCTACCTGACACAAAGAAAGAACTTGCGGTTGCATAGAATGCCGTGGGTTAGTAGGCAGAATACAGCGGGGGTTTTTACCTCCGCTTTTTTATTTCATTTTTTTAAAACTATTATATGCAGCTAAACACAGCGTCAAGAAAGAAAGTAAAGATTAAATGCGCTCTGCAAGGCCCATCGGGTTCAGGTAAGACAAAATCAGCACTGTATATAGCTTATGGATTGTGCGGAACCTGGGATAAGATTGCAGTCATAGACACAGAGAACCGTAGTTCAGAATTGTACAGCGATGTAGGAGATTTCAAAGTCCTGCATTTAGAGCCACCATTTACACCTGAGCGGTATATACAAGCTATCAATGTCTGTATCCAGGGTAAGGTTGAGGTAATCATTATTGATAGCCTTACCCATGAATGGGAAACCATACTGGATATACATGCAAATATGATTGGTAACTCATTTACCAACTGGAATAAGATAACACCCAGGCATAATGCCTTTGTAAATGCTATGCTTCAATCTGACGTACATGTTATCGGTACAATACGTGCCAAGCAGGATTATGTGCTGTCGGATAAGAATGGCAAACAGGTGCCTGAGAAAGTTGGCTTAAAAGGGGTACAAAGAGAGGGATTAGACTATGAATTTACCATAGTATTTGACCTTGATACCAATCTTCATGCACGGGTGTCGAAAGACAGGACACAACTTTTCTTTGGCAAGCCGGAGTTTATCCCTATGATTGAAACAGGCAAACAAATATTGGACTGGTGCAACGAGGGGAAAGAACTATCCAGGGGTGAATTGATCAATTCTGTCATTGCACGAATCCAGGATTGTGTGTCTATACCTGAATTGACACAGCTTTACAACACTTACCCTGGTCTCCAGCAAGCTCTGCAAACTGAGTTTACAGCCCGTAAACATCAACTACAATTACAAAACACATCTTCAAACACTCAAAACATATCCGCAAATGGAAGTATCAATTAATAATAACAACGCCCTGGATCCCGTACAGATTGGAACTGCTGTAGAAAGGGTGGTAAGTGAATTGGAGGTAATACCAAACAACAAGCACTTTATCGAAGCAAACACTGTATCGGTCACATTAAATGAGCTCAAAAACGAGCATATAATACCTGTTTTTATTAAGGACAACGAGCCTGTAATAAGCCACAATGAATTTATTCAAACAGCAATACGGGCAGCAAAGGCAGTATTTCCTAACGATACAGTATTAAGCCCAGTAATTAGGATATCTCACCCCGTGAAAGGTAGAATACCCGAGGCAAAGGATAAGCCTGCTTATGCGCTGAAAGAACATGAAAAAACCATCTACTATGAGCGTATGGCATTCGCAGTAGAAATACCTACTATCAGCACAGAGATAGATGGCTGTCCTTTGAACCTGACCATTGGTGGAATAAAAGCATACAACCTGGACAACCTATACGACAGGTCCACAACAGACCAGCATTTTAAGGTATTTATTGGCTTTAAAAATATGGTTTGTACCAATCTGTGTATAGCTACAGATGGATATGCCTCCAACCTCAGGGTGAAGAACCTCAACCAGCTATATAACGGTATATACCTCCTGTTGAGAAACTATAATGCAGTAGAGCTATCAGAAAAGTTAAAATAAATACAGTCAATACAGTATATCAGAGCGTCAGTTTGCCAATTTAATAGGCAGATGCAGAATGTACCGGCACATGCCTGAGAAACTGAAAAAAGACCTTCCTGAATTAATGTTTGGTGACAGCCAGATAAATACGGTGTGTAAGGACTATTATTCAGACAATAGCTTTTGCAGTGAGCCTGATGGCAGTATTAATCTGTGGAAATTATACAATCTGTTCACTAATGCTAACAAAAGCAGCTATGTGGATTACTTCATGGACAGAAATGTAAATGCTTTCGAATTGGTAGCACAGCTGCAAACTGCCCTGGACTCTTCTGGCGACTGTTGGTATCTAAACTAACGTTATGTCGGAAGTATATTATGATCCAGGGGGTGATATTTTTATTCTATTGGTAGTAAATGAAAATGGAAGGCTCGTTTGTCTACGAAGCCCTATAAGGGTAGTCTGTATTGCTTCAGTTGCTGATTTTAAGGCTGGTGTTACCTTCTACGTGGAAGCTGTACAGGGTGACATTGATGGGGCAATCATCCTGTTCATATTTAACGTACCTGTAAGACATATATATTTTATAATAACCCATAAGTGATAGTTTTTAGCAGCGTTATACTGTATTTTCTTTCAATTGGTCGGTCAGTCTATTTATATAATTAAAGACCGACTGACCCATGAGTTTCTTGTGAGACGGCTACGCTCTAAACAAGCCACTGATAAGTAAACTAGGGTACAAAATGATAATGTTTGA
>CALEZD010000014.1 GCA_937928385.1 uncultured Bacteroidota bacterium | reverse complement strand
CTGTAAAATGCAAATTCAATGCTTTGATAGCATCATCAAACAAATGATCGATGAGGTAGAGTATAATGCTACCTGCTGTGTAGATATGCTGGAGAGCTACATAAAGCAGTTTTTGATACAGGCGGTACGTATAAAAAAAGCTGAAGGATCTATAGTGCACAAACAATCTAAAAAAGAACACGATAAAACTGTACTGTTAAAACAATTGATAGATACGCATTATAAAGAGCAGCGCAAGTTGTCTTTTTATGCAGAGGAGTTGTGTATCTCAGAGTCAGGATTGCACAAACTGGCGCATCAGCAATTTGGCAAGTCTCTCACCAATGTATTGTACGAGAAGTTACTTATGGATGCAAAATCCCAACTTTTTCAAACCAATTATGCTATAAAAATGATCTGTTACGATCTCGGGTTTAGCACTCCTGCATACTTTACACGTTTCTTTAAAAAACAATGTGGCATCAGCCCCAATGAGTATCGCCAAACTATACGAAATAGTACAACTACTGTATAATATAGTGCAACCTTCTGCACTGCTCTTTACGGAACTTTAACCTATAAATTCAAATGATATGAAAAAGAGTATGATCATGCTATCAGCTGCTCTGATAGCTTTCTCCGCTTGTAAAAAAGAAGACAATAATGTAACACCTGATACTATGATGCAGGGAATGGGTAAAGACCCGGCAACTGCAGAAGTAGCATCAGTAGACCGCTTTAGTGTGGCCGCAGGTATGCTTATGGTGCGCGATGCAAACAATGGCCTACCGGGGCCGAATGAGCCCGTCAATTTTGACCAGGCACCATTTATTACCAAAGGTTTTGGACCTGCCGGACAAACCGTAGAGTATTACAACTTTGATGTGCGACCGACAGCCGCCGCACCCATCTATGTATTGTTTAAAGAGGGTAGTACCACACCTGTAGACGGACAATTGAATATTATAAATGTAATACCAGGCGATGCTGGTTACAACGATTTTTGGAGAGTAACGAAAGTAATAGTACCTACAAATTATGTGGCCAATACAGTTACAAGCCTTTCTGAAATTAAGGCAAAAGGATATGCTATGGAAACTACAGATATGTTGGTGAACTGCCCTGTAGTGCCAAAAGGTTCTACCGCAGATAAAAACCTGAATGGTAACGCCAATCAATTAGTGATGGGGTGGTATCAGGGTAAAATAGTTTTCTACTTTTCTTTTGAAGAGAAAAAGCTCATGGGTAGCAGTGTACCTCTTTCGCCCATTTATGTAACCTTCAATATCAATCCTGATATGATGGGAGGCGGACCTCCATCGGGTTTTGTATCAGAAATGGGGAACAACCAAACACACAATGTAGTAGCTACTTTGCCAATGGACACGGGGTATTCACCACTATGGAGCGTGAATGTATACGACAATGCAGACTTTATGAATGTAGGCAACTTATCGCAAGCACAAATGGCGAATGTGCTGGCTATGGGTGTTGCAACCGTAAATTGTCCTATCGTATCAATACAATAAATGACAAATGGGTCTGTACATTGTTGTGTACAATCCATTTTTATAAAGCCTTGTATGTAAGTGCCACATCCTCATTGAAAACTTTTGTCTCTTAACAAACGAATAAATAAGAACACATAAATTTAATTTTTTAACAAAAAAGGTAAACGATTATGACACAAAGAAAAAATGTATTGTTATTGGCAATTATCCTGTTAGTTAGTACGACAGCTTGTCAAAAAGCTAACCAAAACGATTTGGTTAACAGCTCAACTCTAAGTGCTACAGAAAAACGAGGTAGTGAAAATGGTAAAGGTAAGACAAATGACCCGGACCCTATTCCAGACCCTGTTCCGGTAGAGTATGCCGTAACATACCAAGTAAGTGAATCTGTAGATTCGAGAGGGTTATATCGCTTTTCAATTTCTAAAGATGGGACTCTCATGCTTTTGGAATCAGATCCAACAGTTGCGGCATGGGGGAGTGATTTTTGGGGCACTTGGTCTTCACCGTTCCCTTACAGCAATGGACAGGTGGTATACGTAAATGGTCTGTCTCAAATAACGTATACATTCACGCAGGTGAACAGTACTACTATGCATGTGACTGAAAGAATAGTTACACAGCCCTGGCCAAGTGGTACTCCAACAACCTCGAATTACGATTTAGGTTTATTCACATTGTAGAGCTTTATTAACGCGACTATTCAAAGCGACTGTTTACTTTAAGCAGTCGCTTTTTTACGTCCTTCTGTTTATTATATAATACAATAACAATAGTGAAAACTGTATTCGTAAGATTGAACATGTAGCTAAACTGTATATATTGAATCTATTGTCTGTTATTCCAATTACAGATTCTAAAAGGGTCACCAGCGCACTTATGAATGAAGTTTGATCGATAGCCAATGGTTGGGACTGACATAGCCAGGATTATTTGTTGTGACAGAATTATTACAATACAAACATTAACAGTAACTTTTTATTAAAGTTATATTTAACTGGATAATACTTGTAAAATTCACAGGTGGCAAAATGTTGTTTGTTTGAAGGCATATGGTTTCATATGTTGTCATAGCCGCTTTAAATAACTGTGGAAATCATTTTAAATTGTTGCTTCGCATTAATTCTATGTTTTGCATGCGCGGGTGAAACTGTGGTTACAACCGGGGCCTATTTAATCAGTAGTGAATTCATATTAAAAAGCGGTGCTGGCCAAAGGCATGACCACTAATTTCAACTGGATTTCTCCATAATCGCCCATTTTTAATAGTTTTTCTGCTGCTCTACTGCACCACAAAATTCGCCTTATACTCTCTTTCCCCATCACTTAGCCTCAGCATATACATACCCCGTGCTTCACCAGATAAGTCAATTTGTCCGCCGGTATAATTGCCGGTTGAATAGACTGACTGTCCATAGATGTTAAATATTGCCAGGTGCAATGATTGATTAATATTGATACCCGGAGCTGCTATTGTGAATACTCCATTATTCGGATTTGGGAATATGGTAAGTAACGCATCACTACCGGTGGTTTCATTTATTCCGGTCTTTATATTAACGGTTATAGTATTACTGGTTACAACAGAAGTATCCAAACACAGAGTATCATAGCATTTAAACAGACAGCGTATATGGTCTCCGTCGTTCAGTTTCGTGCTGCTCCATAAGTATTTTTGTGCCTGTGTGCCGGGAACATCTTTACCATTTACCTGCCATTGATACCAGGGACTATTGCACGGAGTATGTGAAGCACTAAAGTTTATATTAACGTACGGCCAGGCCGGGTTGGGTGATTGTTTGCTGATAGATACTAATGGCTGGGCCCTCATATAAACATTATAACCGATCCAACCGAAATTAGCAATGCCAGGTGGATAGCAAGAAGAATCAACGGCGAAAAACCTAACTTGAAATATACCCGTGTCAGCTGGTGCTGATACCCATTCCATACACCAGTACACAGTGTCCTTACCCTGTCCGGAAATGGAGACAATGGCCCCGGGGATAGTTCTGTGCATTGTGTCAGACACGTAAATGCGTGCATTAGAATTATTTGCACTGATGCGATAACAGGTTCTTATCGTATCTCCCGGGCAACTGATATATGTACCAGGATTAAAGTGTTTCAGCCCCGAAAAACGTGTACTGTCTATCTCAGACCGAAGGTAGTAGTTACCAACATTGGCTATTACAAAGACCACATCTTTCAAGATAGTGCCAATCAGCTTACCGTTGCGGTACTCCTTTATAAGATAGGTAACCAGGAATACTCCATTCGGGTCAGGAGTAATACTCACAGTGTTAACAGAGTCTATATAAAACCCGCTTCCCCCCATCGTAGGAAAAGGATTGTTAGGGAATGATATGGGGGGAGTATGTGGTATTAGTGCAACAGTTGAGGAGGTAGTCGGGCAAAGGTTGGTAGTGCCTGAATGTGTAAGCGGCTGTGTCACTTCAAGTACTAACGAATCCCCATCAGGGTCTGATAAATGGTTTCGAAGATATAGTTGATTGTATTTACTCCAGTATATTACTGCCGGTGACGTAAAATACGGCGACGAGTTTTTTTGAATGTTTGTATTATCAAATGTCACCTTTAGGTACTGGTTGCCTGCCACTACATTGTCAAAACTGCTTCGGGAATTTACAGTAGTAACAAACTGCCAGTTGCTGCAGGTATCATTAAGTGTTATATCGGTTGTGTACCAATATTCTTTATATCCCTTTAATGTAGACGAAGGACTGTCACATTGTGTTGACGGTTTGAGGCAACCCACCGGCACATTGCTGCCATTGGGCATACCATAAGTAATACTTCCTGACCAGCTACTGAGTATATAATGTGTATTGGTATTTGCACAGGTATTGGTGGCACAGAGGTAAACGGATGCCGGTGCAGGAGAACCCGAACAGTCAAAATACCCTTTGTACACAAAACGGTAGGTGCTGCCGCTCAGCCAGGTATAGCTCAACTCTCCCGCTGCGACATTATTGGCATAAGTGTTAGTTGACAACAGTGCTGTCAGTAGATAAAATAACAGGGTAATCTTAAGTAGTTTCATAGTTTCAGTAATAGGTATAAAGATAGCCTATTTTATGACTACCGTGCCCGTGTAAGACTTGTCATCGTTGATTGCCCTTATTATATATGTTCCTTGTGGCAGCCCAGCCAGGTTTATATCCTGCCCCGCTATATAGTTACCATTGGTGAATACTACCTGTCCCAATAGATTAGTGACAGTGAGTGTTATTGTTTTGTTTTTGCCCGGGTATTCCACTATAAACTTACCGTTATTCGGGTTAGGATAAACCTTTACAACACCATCTTTTGTTACCCCGACTACGGACGTACTCACATGCATGGTAATAATATTGCTGGCAGTATCAGCCGGGCTGGGGCAGGTGTCTGTACATACTACTTTGCACCATACTTTATCCAGGTTCAATAATTTGGATGTGGTATAGCTGCTGCTATATGCACCGGGCACCTGTGTGCCGTTTACAAACCATTGATATTTTATGTTATTACAACCTGAAGCATTTGCTGTAAATGTGACGGAATTGTATAAATGAATATTACTATCAGGCGCTACAGTGATATTTATCCTTGGTTTAGGCACAGCAGATGCAGGGTACACATGTACGGTTATACTATCCTTATTGTTATTGCAATAAGAATTGGCCAGCGACGTGACTACATAGGTGGTAGTGCTGTCTGGTGTGGCTACAGGATTGTATATAGATGTATCTGACAAACTATTCAGGCTACCGCCCCTGAGTATGCGCCAATGATAACCCAATCCACCGCTGGCGGTAAGCTGTACACTCTCGCCGTGGCAGATAAATGTATCGCCTGTTATCTTCGGAGGTCCCCATACTATGATGCCTACGGTTTGTTGTTTGGTATGCGAACCATTGCCTGTAACACATGCAGAATCGTAAGTGGTGAGGGTCACCGAGTGGAAGCCTATATCATTGGGCCCGGGTGTCCACGAGAAAGTACCGTTTATAGAATTACTCCCATATCCTGTATAACTAATGTTGGCGGCAGGCAACGATGTAGCCGAATTATCAGAAGGATAGAGCAGTGCATCATTATCTGTGGATTGGGTATAGAAGCAGAAAGAGATATTCTGCCCCGGGCAGGCGTTGATATAATTCACCAACGGGTTATGCCCGCAGCCGAATGAAGTACCTATAGCATTAGAACCTGGTGTAGAGGGACGGACGGTTACAGTGACAGTATCTTTATTGATGTTCGTGCAATAAGGATTGATAGTCGAAGTGACTACATAGGTTGTAGTTGCAGTAGGAGTAGCAACAGGGTTTGCAGCGTTGGGATTACTCAGACTGTTCTGGCTGCCGCTTAACACTGTCCATTGGTAGCTTCCTCCGCCTGATACACCGAGATAGACCGGTTCTCCTGCGCAAATTGTAGTATCATTATTGGTTTTTACCGGCCCCCATATTTGGTAGTCTATACTTCGTGCATACTGCAATGGAACAGGAAAGCTGCATAATGAATCAGTAATGAAAATTATGTTGAAAGCATTACCTACATCATTTATACCGGGTGTCCAGCTAAATACAGCGTGTACAGAATCGGTACCTTGATTTGTATAAGTAATGTTAGCTCCCGGTATCATAGTCGCCAGGTCGTCAGACAAATATATCCTGCTGTTGCTATCCGGAGACTTGTAGAAAAAACAATAGCTTATATTTTGACCAACACAGCCGAATATTTTCCCGTTAGAACTTGGAGGTGTTCCGCAGGTTGAACCAGTAGTATATACAGGTGGAGAAGGCAATTGCATTGTTCTTATTTGTATTTCCCGCATCACAGAGCCTATTTGTACCCCGTTTCTGTATTCCCTCGTTCTCAACACAATATTTCCATTGCCCTGCATCCCGGACGTAAATGATATTTGTCCATTCGAACGATTAAAATTAAAAGTATGGTTCGTCTGGAATGGGTTAGTGTTAAGACTAAATAACGGGGAACTGTTGGCAAAACTCATATTCACAGCCGTATCACTACAGGTAGAAGCACCTGTACGTGGCATTATTAAATCGTGCCACAGCGAATCTCCGTCCGCATCAATACCACCATTATTAAATGTATAGGCTACATTGAGCGGTACAGCGTACATTGGCTTTACTGAATAATATGGGGAACTGTTACTGTCCGTGGTGGAATTATTCATCGTGGCTTCTACATACATCGCTGAGGAAGCTGAGTTCTGAATATTATATATACTGCTCCTTGTAGCTGTGCGGGTAAAGATGCGCCATGCATTACAGCGGCCGGGCATTGTCGCAATGGCTGCATACCATATTTCTTTATAAGCCTGTGTCAGCGAAGCAGGGCTGTCGCAATTAGTTGGCCCGGATGAACATAACGGCTTGATAATGGTACTACCTCCTGTTCCCAACCACTTCGGCATCGGCACAGTAAAAGACTGGTTAGTACAGGGATTGAAAAAACAAAGCGGTATAGTATCCGGCTCTGCATTGCCGGAGCAGTCCCTGTACAGTTTAAAGAAAAACTGGTAGGTAGAATCAGATATATGGACAAATATCAGTTCGCCACCGGCAGCATAGTTGGCTTTGCTTGTGCCTGGCAGGCTCAATAATACTGTAATAACGATCAGAATATAAATATGAGCCTTTTTCATACGGGTGTTATTTTTCGAGGTTTTTAACTTAGACATGGTATTGCAAAAAACAGTTGGTGTATTTTTATCATTAAAATATGGAGGATGTCCCCTAAATTCTTTAAAAAACCTGCAGACTTCAGGAAGTGGCTGGAGAAAAACCATGAAAAAGAAACTGAGCTGTATGTGGGTTTTTACAAAACCGGAACCGGCAAACCCAGCATCACCTGGCCACAGTCTGTAGACCAGGCACTGTGCTTCGGCTGGATTGACGGCATACGCAAAAGTATTGATGAAGAGAGCTATATGATACGTTTTACACCACGCAAGCCGGGCAGTATATGGAGCATGGTGAACATGAAGAAAATGGAAGAATTGAAAGCGAATGGACTGGTACACGACAGGGGTTTGGCCGCTTACGAAAGGCGTAAAGATGATAAATCAGCCATCTACTCTTTTGAGCAGCACAAAGACAATGTCAAGTTGCCACCTGAATTTGAAGCGGAGTTTAAGAAGAATAAAAAGGCATGGGATTATTTTCATCATTCAGCACCATCATACAAACGTGCAGCTATATGGTGGGTCATAAGCGCTAAGAGGGAGGCTACGCGTATCAACCGCCTGCATACACTGATAATTGATTCAGAAGCAGGAATGAGAATAAAAGTATTGCGCAGGTAGGGTGACTAATCAGAAGTTAATAAATCTATCCGAATATCCTGGCAAGGCCCACAAAAACAATGATAACACCTACGCTGGTGAGGCCGTATAATATTAATGCTGTGGCTGACGAAAAAGCAAGCGTTAGTACGCAACTGATAAGGCAGAGCAGCGCACCTGCCAGTATGTAGTACAAGCCAATGGTAGTATTGCGGGCGTTGCGCATTTTTTTGAATTCGCGCAACATTTCCGGAACATTACGTTCATCAATTCCCATTTTCAGCAGTTCGGCCTCCACCTGTTTATTATCCAGGCCATTGGCCAGCCACTGCGCAGTCATATCCTGTACCGATAGTTTTGCCTCTGCCATAGTACTCTAAATATAAAAAATATTTTTTTCAATATGTCAAAATTTGCAAAAAAT